>JBHLOF010000013.1:0-55807 GCA_048940805.1 Promethearchaeota archaeon | reverse complement strand
TTTACAGGATTAGCATTAAGGATTACATTTTCAAAAAGACTCTTTTTCTCTTTTCCTTTTTGATTAAAAGCTTTTACTCCATTTCTTAATTGAGTAGCGTTATCCTGATTTAATTCAAAATCTACTTTCTGATACCCACGAACTTGTAAGTTTTTATCGATAAAAATTTGAAAATGATGGGGGCAGATTAATCCTTTTTGAATTGAAACCGTTGTTAAATGAGAACTGCTTTTTATTTTCTTCTCAGGGATACCAATAAGATCTCTTTTTTTACAAGTTGGACAAACCACCTCTATTTTTTTAGTAGTTATTGGAACTTGCATGAGGAAAATAAATTAAATATATTATTAAGGAGTATGACTTAATTCTTAATCTATATATTTAAACATCTGTAATTCTAATTCTTTTAAATCCTAATATTGAAAAAACAAATATTTCCAATTGGTTGAAGATAAAAATTTATAAATACTCAAAAGTCTTAAATAACAAACACTAATCAATATAACTTAATCCAAATAGAGAATAAAAAGCAATAAAATAATAATAGGTTGATGACAAAATGGCAAATAGAGAAGAACCATCAATGACCGAAATTTTTTCCAAACTTCCTATATCCGTTGATCCCGCGAAGTTGGTAAAATGGTATAGTGAAGAAGCGGGGCCAATATTTTATTTAATGTTTGGGATTACTTATGAATGCCAATGTAGTTGTAGGCATTGTTGTACTGGTAATTACATAAAAGAAAAACATCGGGATCTTACAACAGATGAAATAAAAGATGTGTTAGATCAAGCTGCTAAACCGCTTATAGTTAACTTTTTTGGTGGTGAACCAACGTTGAGACCAGATTTAATGGAATTAATTGAATATGCTTCAGAAAAATCGATGTATGTTTTTACCGATACCAACGGTCTCAAGGTAACTAAAGATTATGCTCAACAATTAATAGATAGTGGTTTAGAACTACTTTATGTGAGCATAGATAGTCCAGTTCCAGAGTTACATGATGAGTATCGTGGAGTAAATGGATGTTTTGATAAAGCAGTTGGGGCAATAAAAAATGCACTTGAAGTAGGCTTAAAGTGTGTAATTTCAACTTATATGACTAAAGAGAGTTTAGCTAATGGTGATTTTGAGAAGGTCATTCAAATGTCAAAAGATCTGGGAACCCATGGAGTAAGATATTTATTACCAACACCCGCAGGTAGATGGTTACACGAAACAGAGGTAATGCTAACGCCTGAAGAAAAAGGAAAGGTCTGGGATCTTACAGATTTTCCTTATGTGTGTAGAGATTTTTATTTTCAGACTCAATTCTCAAGTCAATGTAGGGGTGTAGCGGATAAGGCTTATATGTACATTTCACCATATGGTGATGTCCAACCTTGCTGTTTTATGCCACTTTCTTTTGGGAATATCAGAGAGGATCCCTTGAAAACAGTACTCGATAGAATGTATCAGCATCCAATGTATACCCATGAGTGTATGCAACATCAATGTCCAATGATAGATCACGGTTTTAGAGAGCTATATATTGATACTATACCTGATGATGCAAAACTCCCATTTAGAATGGATAAGAACTCTAATTAATTCTACTAGTTCTTTTTTTTATGAATTTATACTTTTTGTTTACAGTTTCAAAAAATTACTACTAAGAATCTTATCCGTTAAATTGTTTATCGATTCTATACTCTTCGAATTATCTGGGAGATCGATTATAGCTCTTCCTTGCATATCAAAATTTAAAATGTTAAGATCTTCAGGAATACTTGCTAAAAGTGGTAAATTAAATTCTTCAAGTTTATTAAAAATTAGATCAATGTTCCCCCTAACTCTATTAAGAATAACACCCAATTTTTTGTAGTTGGTAAATTTTTTCGCACTTTTTCGTAAGGTATTAGCTGTTTCTACACTCCTTATCGAGAGATCTGACACGATTAGAATGATATCTACTGATTTTATAACCATTCGGTTGATTTGTTCAAGACCAGCCTCGCAATCTATTAAAATAATATCAAAATCTTTTGAAATCGACTCAATCACTTTTCTCAGAAGAGCATTAGATGGGCAAAAACAACCAGGATCTTTTGGTTGACCAATAGATATTAAGCTGAAATCTTTCCCTTCAACTATTGCATTATACACTTCAAAATCAATGTTTTCTGCTAATTCTTGAATAGATTTTTCCTTATCTAATGTGTTATTAACTAATTCTATTCTAATCGTTTCAAGATTTTTTGTTGGAACTAATTTAACCATATTACTCAAATGTGGGTGGGTTGGATCAGCATCAATTAATAACAATTTAATGCTATAATTCTGTGAGATATTTTTTGCCATAAGAGTAGTGATAATTGTCTTACCAACACCTCCTTTTCCTACAACTGCAATAATTAATGGTTTTTTTGTAAGATTAAGTTGTTTCATTAATTTACCACCATCGTACACAAATTTATAGAAGAATTTAATTTCCAATTCTTTCTCGTTCAACTAACACTTCCTTAATATTATAACATTCTTCTCTGTAGGGACATATTTCACAACCCCAAGCATATTCACAATCTATATTTTTCTTCCATTTATCTATTTTACTCTTCCACTTTTTATTTATTTCAGAAGTAATCCCTGATGTAATTTTAATAAAATTTGAAATTGAGTCAGGATGAGAAACAATAAACAGAATTTCCATATTTTCAATCAAGTTCTTAAATTTTTGGGAATATAAATAAAAAATTGCATTTCCTAAGAATTTAAAAGAAAAATTATTCTGAATAATCCTAGAGTTAAGCCTACACCAAAATCTACGGGGTACGGATCTAATTGAAAAACCTTCTATTCCATTAGATATGAAATTAAATTGTCTTATTGAATTCCAGTCTTTTTCGGAAGTACTATAACTTCCAATTAGTATGAACATTCCAAAATCAATTGATTTATTAGATATATCTTTAATTTCAGGACCTATCAAAGTAATTCTTCCATTTTTTATATATTTTGAACTAGAAATAGGGTAAATTAATGAAAATGAGCTTTTTGTTGCCCCTCCTAACTCAAGTTGAGTTTCTTCTTGAAGAATTATCTCTTTGCAATTATCTAATTCAACCTTTATGTTAAATTTACTTAAAAAGTCTGAAATAGAAGCTTGGGGTCGGTACTCTTTTAGATTCTTACCGTTCTGAAGTTCTTCTTTTATGAAATTTCTGATCTTTTCTAAATTCTGTTTGTAGTTACTAATCTTCCTTTTCTTCCCTTTTTACTTCTTTTATATTAAAAATAATACTTAATTCTTTTTAAGATAGAATATGAATATTCAAATGACAATACTTTTTTAAATCCTTACTACTTTTATGGTTATATTAGGAATTAGGTGAGTGGTATCGATATTGAATTGTATCAGAAGTATAAGAATCTTTCAAAAGGAAATTGGGGTAAGGATCTAACTTTATGGAAAATGATGTTTACAGCATTATTAACCCAAAATAAAGATATAGATCTATCTCCTTTAAACGAGATGCTTCTAAATATCTTTTTAGATATTCCTAGGGCGCGAAAAGAAGGAAAACCAATTATTATGCATCCCTTTAATTTTGAACCTGAATTATTTTTCTCTATGAATTTAACACCCTTAATGCAAGAACTCATCAGTGTAGGCTTAGCTCCTCTCCGTATGAACCAACCTTACATTGATTTCGCAAATAAAGTAGGATATGGTGATAATCCTACCGTCTGTAATGCTCAAAGGCCTATTATTAGTTTATTAATGCAGGGTGCAGCACCTTTACCAGATCTACTTTTTTACCTCTCTACACCATGTAACTCCTTATCAATGTCGTATCAAGTTTATCAAAATTTATCTAACATTCCTTCTTTTAATTTAGATATTCCCTATTGGGCTTACAATCAAAATGATAAATTTTATGATGAGAAAACAATACATTACGTAATTGATCAATCAAAAAATTGTATTAATTGGATAGAACATAATACAAATCTAAGTTTTGAAGAACAAAAATTTCAAGAAACCATGCAATTGTGTAATCAAGCGCGTAGCTATATATTAGAATTCAATGAACTTTTGCAATCAGTTCCCTGTCCTGTGACAAGTGAAACGGGCTTTACGAATTTTCTTACCATGGTGACTCGTGGAGGTACATTGGATGCGGTGAAGGTTACTAAATCGATGAGGGATACAGCAGCATACAACGCTAAAAATGGAATTGGGGGTGTGTCTGACGAAGAAATTAGAATTGCTTGGCCTTACACTCATGTATTTTTTGATCCTGCTCTTTTATCATGGATAGAAAACTCTTTCAATGCCGTGGTTATTATGGATCTATTAGGTCATTATAAAGTTCTTCCCCACGATACATCAAATATAGAAAATTGTTATAAAAGTTTAGCGGAGGGAATATTAGATGCTTCTATGGTTGGCAAATGTAGAGGTCCTATTGAGTATTACATAGAATACATGCTAAATTTTATTAAAGACTACAAAATTGATTGTGTTATTATGCCTATGCATTTTGCCTGTAAGCATGTCTCTCTTATTGCCAGGGTAACATCAGAAGCTATAAAAGAAGAAATTGGGATTCCAACATTAATATTTGGTTGTGATTCCTATGATTCAAGAGAAGTCACTTCAGAAACGCTCAGAGATAAAATATCAGATTTTATTACTCAAGTTGTAAAGTGATATTCTCTATTACTTCTCATTTTTGTCCAATAATACTAATTAAATTAAAAAACATTAGTCATTTAAAACTCAATAATGTTGTTATAAATTATAATTATAAAAAAATATAAATCCAAGAATTTGAACATGTTTGGGTTTAATAAGTGATTTAGAGATGATATTATGCCAATAATTGAAGAATTTAAAAATCCTATATCTCTGATGAATCCCTGGGTAAATAACTGGAAAAATGAAGGGAAAAAGGTTTTGGGCTATTTTTGCTCGTATATACCTGAAGAAATATTTCATTCTGCTGATATCTTACCCGTACGAATAAGAGCACGAGAATGTACCGATACTCCGATGGGAGATGCTTATATGACACCCACAACCTGCAGTTTTACAAGATGTTGTCTTGAGTTAGCAAATAAAAAACATTACAAATTTCTCGATGGAATTGTTTCAAGCAATAGTTGTGATCAAATTAGACGTCTGTATGATAATATAAGGTATAAAGCTCCTTTTCCTTATCATTATATTATGGGGGTACCTGGTAATCTTACTGAAACAACCTTAAATTGGTTTAAGCATGAACTTACAAGATTTAAACAAGATATCGAGAAGAATTTTGGTAGTAGCATCACAGATGAAAAATTGAAGAATTCTATTAAAGTGTATAATAGATCTCGTACACTCCTTAAAGATTTATATATGTTGAGAAAACAGAAAAACCCTCCTATAACTGGTACAAATATAATGAATATTATTACAGCAGGGACTTCAATGCCAAGAGAGGAATTTAACAGTCTTTTGGAATCACAACTTGCTCAAATTAATGAAGAAACTAATAACACTGATTATAAAGGTAGGATAATGCTAATTGGGAGTATGCTAGATGAACCAGAATATATTGAGATTATTGAAAATCTTGGGGGATTGGTGGTTACAGATTCCTTATGTCTTGGTAGCAGATATTTCTGGGATTTAGTGAATGAAAAAGTAGATCCTATAGATGGATTAGCAGAAAGATATTTATCAAAAGTCTCATGTCCTCGTATGACAGATGGGCATCAGAAGAGAGAAGAATTCATGATGGATATGATTAACAATTTTAACGTTGATGGGATTATATTTCAGAGAATGAAGTTTTGTGCACTATGGTGGCCTGAAATCTTCTTACTTAAAAATAAATTGAAGGAAAATGAAATTCCCTTTCTAGAATTAGAGAGAGAATACATTTTGAGCGGTGCTGGAGCTATGAAAACGCGTGTTCAAACCTTTATGGAAATCTTAGGAGCGAGGTGAATAAATTGGATGAAGAAACTTATTTAAAATATAAGAAGCTTGGACGGGGAAATTGGGGTGGCAAAGATCTAGCTATGCTCAAGATGATGTACACAGGGCTATTAAATCAATTTAAAGATCAAGAATCAACACCAACCACTGAAATGTTTTTAAATTATTTTCTGGAGATTCCCAAAGCAAGAAAAGAAGGAAGAAAAATTATTATGCATCCTTTTAATTATGGACCTGAAATTTTTTATGCCATGAATTTGGTCCCATTAATGCAAGAAACATATAGTGTTGGATTAGCACCATTACATCTTAATGAACCTTATCTGGATCTTACCAATCAAATAGGGTATGGAGATAATCCGACGGTATGTAATGCTCAACGTCCGTTAATTGGCTCTTATATGCAAGGAGTAGCTCCAATCCCTGATTTATTATTTTTTCTTTCGACGCCCTGTAATTCACTTGCTATGACATATCAAGTTTTCGAACAGTTAGCAAAAATCCCGACGTTTAACATTGACATCCCTTATTGGAGTTACGATAGAGTTGGGGAATTCAATGATGATAAAGTTATTGATTACATGGTAAATCAATCAAAAGAGCTAATATCTTGGTTAGAAGAAAAAACTAATCAGAAATTAGATCTACAGAAATTTCAAGATACAATGGCAAATGTAAATCAAGCTAGACAATACATTTTAGAATTTAATGAGCTATTAAAAACAGTACCTTGTCCTGTTCCCAGCCAAGCTGGTTTTGGAAATTTTATATCTATGGTTGGAATGGGGGGTACTAAGGATGCTGTTAAAACAACTAAATATCTAAGAGATACCGCGGCAGAAAATGTAAAAAATGGTATTTCGGGCGTTCCTGATGAGAAAATTCGAATTGCATGGCCTTATACTCATATATTTTTTGATGGAAATTTATTAACATGGATAGAAGAGACATTTCAAGCTGTAGTAATAATGGATTTGCTGGGATTTTATCAAGTATTGCCTCATGATGTTTCGACAACTGAAAAATGTTTTGAGAGTTTGGCCAAAGGAGCCCTTGATTTTTCTATGATCGGAACATGCAGAGGTCCGATTGAGTATTATATTGAATTCTTACTAAATTATGTAAAAGATTATAAAATTGATTGTGTTATAATGCCAATGCAATTTGCCTGTAAACATGCTTATTCAATGGCTAGAGTTAGTTCAGAAGCAGTACGAGAAGAAACAGATGTGCCTGTATACATCTTTGGATGTGATCCATACGATTCACGTGAAGTAACCTCAGAAGCTATAAGAGGAGGCATTTCAGATTTTATTAATCAAGTAGTTTTATAAAGGAGGATTGTAGAAAATGATAGTAGCAGGATGTGATGTGGGATCTTTAACTGGTAAGTCGGTAATATTAGAAGACGGTGTAATTTTATCGTATAGTATTGTGCCTACAACACCTAAACCGGAAAGAACTGCACGAGATGCGATGGATATGGCATTAAATAAAGGGAATCTAACTTTAGATGATATAGACTATATTGTAGGCACAGGATATGGGAGAATAAAAATCCCTTTTGCCAATTCTGAATTGTCTGAATTATCATGCCACGGTAAAGGAGCACATTCACTTATCCCCTCAATTAGAACAATAATAGATGTGGGGGGACAGGATTGTAAAGTGATTAAAGTTGATAAAAATGGAAAAATTTTGGATTTTGCCATGAATGATAAATGTGCTGCAGGAACAGGTAGGTTTTTAGAAGTAATGGGAAGGACATTAGAATTGAAATTAGAGGAACTTGGACCTATATCATTAGAATCGAAGAATCAAGCAAAAATCACCGCTCAATGTAGTGTATTTGCAGAAACTGAAGTTGTTAGTTTAATGGCCGATGGTGTGGAAGTTGCAGATATAGTTGCAGGAATACACGATGCTATTGCGTCTAGAATAATGTCTCTAGTTTATCGGGTTGGTCTTGAAGAAGATTTGACTATAACAGGCGGGGTTGCAAAAAATATTGGAGTTGTTGCATATCTAGAGAAGAGATTGGGTGTACCGCCAAAAAAATTATCTGTGGATCCTCAATTAATAGGTGCTTTAGGAGCAGCTTTGACTGCAAAAGAGAAGATAGAATCCTAAATATTTCTTTTTAGATTTTTTTAAAATTTACGTAAAAGAAAAAGAAAAAAATTTTGATTTTTTTATAGTGCTTTTCTGATTAACTCAGAAAGATCCAGAACTTGAATATCCGTGGTATTGGATTTAAATTGATTTGCACAGAAAGGACAACAAGAAATAATTGCCTCAGCCTTAGTTTCTTTTGCTTCTTCAATTCGTTCATTTGCTGCAAAAGAAGATAAATCTTTAAATGATGATCTAACTCCACCCCCAGAACCACAACACCATGCGTTATGCCTATTTCTTGTCATTTCAACTAGTTCAATCCCAGGAATCCCTTGGATTACATCTCTTGGCGCCTTATATATACCCATATGACGTCCTATGTGACAAGGATCATGATATGTAACCTTCATGTCAAGTTCTTTACTAAAACTTAGTTCTCCGCTTTTTAATTTATGTCTGATATACTCGGGCAAATGTTTAACGTCTATTCCATGGTCTAATCCATACTTATTAGGGTATGTATCTTTCCATGTTCGGTAACATCCCGCACATGAAGTAATTATTTGTTGAATTCCTTCATCTTTAAATATAGCGACGTTGTTTTCAGCTAATTTTTTAGCTTTCTCTGTCTGTCCTGTCATATATACCGGTGAACCACAACATCCTTCTTTCCCTAAAATTTTGAAATCGACATTTAGAGCATTTAATATTTCAGCAGTAGCGATTGCGATTGATTGTTCCCGATAGCTTGAAGTACACCCTACAAAATAAGCTAATTTAGCATCTGGTGATAATTTGATGTGTGAAGGGAGCCATTTCAACCGATCTTCATCTTTTTCCATATAAGGATTTTTGTCACTCATAACGTGTTCGGTGTATCTGGTTTGTTCTGGCATTGGACCATATCCTTGTTTCACAGCTTCTTCTCTCATTGCCATTAACCAATCTCCAGCATAAGAATGAATCTCTGGGATTTGGCACTGCTGAACACAAGCCATACAGACAGAACACTTATAAAAGATCTCGGCGATATTTTCCGACCAGTTAAGTTTTTCAGTTGTTACGGCCCATGATAAAAGATTTTTACCACCTAGATAGTATGCTTCAAACTTACCAAATTCTCCAGAGGGACAAACGCGAGACCAATAAGCATCTTTATAAACGGTTCTGCAAGTCCCACATTTACCACATTGAAAAAAGATTTCTTCATAATGTTTGAGGTCTTTATTTCTTTCAAGTTTATGGTCTTCTTGAGCTAAAGAGACTCTGGAGATACCTGTACCTGGTATGTATTTAATTCTTTGCTTAGACATCCTATTCTTCTCCTCTTCCTTGTCCTGGATTCATTATTTTATTAGGATCAAGAAGTTTTCTTATTTTTTCAATTAATTCGCCTGTAGCTGGAAAAATTTTTTCTTTATGCGATTTGTAGGCCCATTTTGGTGATTTATACATTATCGCACCATCAACTTTTTGAACTTCTTCGTGTATTTCTTTCAAGAGATTCCGTGCCATTTCGATTTCATTAGGATCGTTCTTATTGAAATTAATATTGGTGCGAGCAACACAGTAATGCCCACCAAACATGATTCTACTATAGAATTGTGGAGGTTTATCATACTTTAAACAAATTTCCCTTGCTTTATTATAATAGTTCGCAATATCTCTTGTTGAACAGTAGGAGCCAATCCACTCACCACCACCACCTCTTGAGAAATTCCAGCAACCCCAAACCTGTGTTGGAGGTACATCCATCGGCTCTACACCTTCTCTACTTGAAAGAAGACTTATTCCACTCTTTTGACAAATATCTCTAATTGCTTCACATTGAGCTTCATGTTGTTTAGCAGTATACGCCTGAGTAGCAATAATCCCTATAAAATCCGGCATACCCTCTTTAAAAGCATCTTTTGGTACTTTTTTCTCATTTAAATATTGAACCGATTGGCTCCAGCCGAGATTTACTATAACGATATCCGTGATTCCAAGACCAGCCTTCGCAAGCTCAAGCATTACTGGGATTCCATGATCCACCTTCATCGTCACAGCAGTGAAAGTTTCATTAAAGGGTAATTTTGGCCATAGTTTAATGGCTGCTTTAGTGACTATCCCTGTTGTACCTTCCCATCCTATAAACAATCCAGCTAAATCAGGTAAAGGTTGTCTACCATACCAATGTTTAGAAAGGCTGCAAGACCCAATTTTAACAAGTTCTCCCGATCCTAAAATGGCTTCTAAACCATTTAGAAACTCAGCACCAGATCCTCCTATCATTCCTAAATCAAACATTCCATAGCATAGACATGATGGAACCACTCCTGTACCAGGAGGTGACCATGTCACTCCTGCTCTTAGATTAGGATGATGTTTTTCTAGGAAACCTTGTAAATCTGCCCAGGTTATTCCTCCTTCAACCACAGCATACATATCATCTTCATTGACTTCCAATACTCTATTTAATCTTCTTAAATCAACTACAATTCCTCCTTTTCTTGGAGTAGCGAGAGATCCGAAATTGATACCTGAAACCCATGGAACTATAGGAATTTTATATTTATTTGCTAATTTAACAATTTCCTGAACTTCCTCAGCAGAATTAGGCATTATTACAGCATCACACTTTCCTTCTGGCTCAGCTGTTATGAAATCATAATGATACAAATATTGTAATTCTGGTTGATCTGAAACGTACTTTTCTCCAACGATTGTCTCTAATTCTGTAATAATTTCACTTTTTATCATTATCATTCACCTTATAAATTATAATAAATCCTTTATATTATTTATAGATTAATTGCATTTTTCCAGATTGATAAAATGTGTGGAAACTTGGAAAAAACAATAAAAGTTTTTGGGGTAGCCTTAGATGCCACAGATTTCCCTTTGAGTATACAAATGAAACAAAATTATCTCAATCAATTATCTCAAGATCTTGTATCAACCCCTAATTTTTTAGATCCCTATGATGGACTACTTTTGTTTAGCCGCGTATTGACAAAAGAAAAATATGTGAAAATAGGTAAATTTCCTATTGAACCATGGTTGACTCCTAAACCAAATCTCGAAGATTTCCATTTAATGAAACAAGTGGAATTTCAAAAATTTACGAACAAGGGTCATATTAAAACTATTTCAAGAAATCTTGATCATTATGTGAAAAAAAAAATATTACCAGACTTTCCCTTAATGATTGGTGTAGATCATTCTTTAACTGGAGGTGTTTTAAGCGCACTCACTGATAAACTTGGACCAGAGGACTTACTAATTCTTATTTTTGATGCACATTTTGATGGATTACCGGCTAATATCTCTTTAAATATTGTAAAGTATATGAATGAGCACCCAGAAGAGACAAACCCATTGATTTCAGAATACATTAATTTTATTGATGGAAACTTAAACATTAATAATAATTATACATGCGCATCTTTCTTATTTTATTTAGTAAATGAAAAAGTTATAATGCCTGAAAATCTAATAATTTTCGGATGTCAAGATTATCCAGATGAGAAATTTCGATCAATAGATGATTCCAGAATAGTAGAATTCGTCCAATTCTATGATGACATGGAGCAAAAAGGTGTGAAATTTATCCCGAAATCTGAACCCTTGGCAATGATTAAAAGTTTATTCTCAATCCTAAAAGAAATTGAAAAGTCTAATATGTACCTCTCTTTCGACACAGATGTGGGTGCATTAAAGGAGATAATTGCAACTCGATTTAGAAATGCTATTGGAATCGATCAAACAACAATATTAAGTGCTGCTAAGACCATAAAAAATATAATTTCTTCAAATAAGATTGATCTAATAGGATTGGATATAATGGAAATTGAAACCCATTTACTGAATAAATCGTTTCCTAAATCTGGGAGAAAAGATCAGACTATAAATGTAGTTGACAATTTTCTGGATATTATACTTTAAAACTGTTAGATATTAATTGGTTTTTAAAGGACTCCCAACCAATCTTTAAGTTTAATTAATGATTTCATCTATTATAATTTTCAAATAAATTCAGTTAATATAAATGTTGGATTCTAATTCAAGAATGGAGATATTTTTTACTCCTAAAACAGTTGCAATAATTGGAGCTTCTGAAAAACCTAAATTTGGTACAGGAACAACTACTTACCTTCTAAACTCTAAATTTAAAACATACCCAGTTAATATAAATAGTGATACTATCTTTGGGCATAAAGCATATAGAAATGTTAAAGAAATACCCGACAACATAGATTTAGCGATTATATTAGTCAGTAATGAGTTTGTGCTTCAGGCAGTAAAAGATTGTCTTGAAAAAAATGTTAAAGGTATTGTCATAGAATCAGCTGGTTTTGCTGAAACTGGAACAGATAAATTTGCATTGATCCAAAGCGAAATTGAAGATATTGCAAAAAAATCAAATACAAGGATTATCGGACCAAATTGTATTGGAGTCACCAATTTTCATAATGAATTTACAACCTCAGACATGGATTTTGAACAAACTGTAAAAGGGGATGTTGCTGTTGTGGCTCAATCGGGCGTGTTAGGAAATGTATTTATAGATTGGGCTAATAATCAAGGAATTGGATTTTCAAAAGCAATAACTATTGGTAATAAAGTTGATGTGGACGAAGTTGATATGCTTGAATACCTAAATAATGATCCTAAAACAAAAATTATTGCTCTTTATCTGGAAGGTACTAAACGAGGGAAGATGCTGAAAAAAGTTCTAAGTGAAATGAAAAAACCAGTACTAATTTTAAAAAATGGAAGAAGTGATATAGGTTCGCGCGCTGTAAAAAGTCATACAAGCTCAATAGCAGGAGATGATAGGATTTATGACGCGCTTTTTAATCAGTACCCTCATGTTTTTAGAGTTGATAATTTCTATGAATTATTCAACATTGCTCATGTTTTTGCAACACAACCTCTTCCAATGGGAAGAAATGTGGTAATTGTTACGGGTTCAGGAAGTCTAGGGGCACTAGCTTGTGATGAAATTAGAAAACAAGGCTTAAATCTAGCTGAATTAAATGAAACAACAATGAAGAAAATAAGAAATGTAATTCCCAATTGGGTATCAATCGGAGGGACTATTGATTTAGGACCTTCACAGTTTCAAACATTTATCCCTTCTATCAAAGCAATTTTTGAGGATGAGGAAGTTGATTCAGTGTTATTTATCTTCTCGGTTCCAAGGGTACCACTTCAAAGAATGGTTTCTTTTACACTAGAAGGTATCAAGGAACAATTTAAAACATTAAAGCAATCAGCAGAGAAATCTAAAAAACCATGTGTTATTGTAAGTTTTGGTTCAAGATGGGTTTTTGACTTTGTTAGTGAAGCTGTTTCACATTATAATCCAAATTTTATAATACCAATTATGACCAGAATAGATCAAGCAATCAAAGCATTTAAAATGATGTACGAATATGGTAAATCGCTACAAACATTGATTTAATAACGATATGATATCTGTATTAATTAATTACATTTATTAGGTTCATGTTGATTCGTAATCCTTAATTTTTAAAAATTGGACTCCAAATTTTTTTAATTTGAGTTTAATCTCCTTTTAATTAATAACAAAAAATCAAATTAAAGTGATGAAGAAATGTTTGATGTGAATGTTTTTGGTGTTGCTTGGGAAGAGATTGTAAATTGGTTTCTAGCACAGCCTATATATGCACAAATCTTGGTTTTAGTTGGAGTTGTTGCATTGTTAGTACTCGCCGTGGTTATTGTATATTACGTTTTAAAGGGAGTTGCCTATTTAATTTACTATTTATTAAAAGGCGTTTATTACCTATTAAAAGGAATAGGATTACTATTTTACAAGATTTTTGAAGCATTATACTATGCAATTTCGGGAAAACCTAAACCAGAATGCTGCAGCCCAGTTCAAGAACAGCAAGAAGTAATAATAGTTGAGAAACAGCCAGAACCAATTATTCCTGCCAAGAAGACATATCAGCCTGTAAATCCTGATGTTACTTTCTGCAGTGAATGTGGAAGTAAATTTTCAGAATCAATGATACAAACCTTATCAAGTAAAGGATTTGTTTATTGTATTCATTGTGGAAAGGGATTTCAAGCCAATTCAATGAATATTGAGTCCTAATTTTTTTTCCTTTTTTTCTTTTCTTATATAAAGTGATTATCTAATTCCATGAAAATAGGGTGTTTTGATTATAGACATCATGAGAATATTATCAAAAACTATAATGGAAAAGATTATTAGAATACCTTTTCAAATAAAAGAACACCAAATCGCTTGTCCTCGTGATATTTAAAACCGAGGGCGCCTAAAAGGTTGACGATATTAGAGTTGCAAAAAACCTCGAAAGTTTTACTTTGGTTTTTCTCCTGTTCTTTTTGTAATGTGTATTTAACTAGATTATACGATGCTTTTGGATCTCCATAAACAATTATCCAAACTTCTTTTTCTGAGGGGGATTCTTGGCGATGTGAACTATTTAACTCTATTTTTTGAAGAATTGCATCTTTATTATATAACCAAGTGCCATGTTCTTCAGTAATATAATTCAAGGGAATGAATGACCAACCTATGCAAATTTCATCTCCAGGACCAATATTAAGCCCTTTGTAAATTTCTTTTACATCTTCAGCAGAAAGTATTTCACATTTTTGTATTTCAACCTTACCTAATTTTATATCTTCCAAATTTGCCCCTACAAGATCCATACATTTCTTACGGTGAAAACCAAAATGTTTTGCAAGTGCAATTGATCCATAGTTATCTGATCCAGTATCATATTGAGCTCTTTTCACTCCCATTTTTTCTGCAAACTCAATTGCGTATCCTAACTGTAATTTACCAATCCCTTGTCTTTGATATGAGGCTTTAATTCTACCTCCTTCTAACCAGGCTAAATCTTTGTTGAATAGCTTAACCCTTCCAAATCCAATTAAATCTGTCTTTTTTTCGTCAATAAAAGTTCCATAGTTCATACAATTATCGTCTTGAAGCCAATTTTCGATAATTTGGGGTACATAATCATCTCCTTCCCAAATATCCTTACTTATTTCTTCAATCGCAGGGATATCATCAATTGTGAGTTCACGAAAGTAGAGCTTCATTTTTACATTCTAAAAAATAATTGAGGATTATTTTAAGTTTGCAAGAGATCCATCTTAAATTAAAATTTCCAAATTAGATCTGGACATTTTAATATTGATATTGTATAAGTTTAATTCGTTCTAAAATATTTATTATATAAATTCAAGTAAAAAATGAGTGCTACAATGGAGTGGGTTATAAGACAAAGAGAAAATCCAAATGTTAGAAAAGTAAACCCTAAGAATAAACCAAGTAAAAAGGAATTGGTCATAAAAATACCCAATATTCTCAGATCTTGAAATTTAAACCAAATATGGATATGATAAAGTGAAAAAAAAACACTAGAGATAAGTATAATAAAAATCAGATTTAGACTCAAAGTGCTAGACAAAAAACTAATAATATAATACCGGAAGATAAGTTCTTCCATTATCATAGTTACAATAAACATTATCAATATGAATAATCTATTCTCTTTTTTAATTAATGCTTGGATAACATCATGGTCTTTAATTAACTCTAATTCTTTAACATTAAAACCAAAAACATCAATTAAACCACCTATAAAGAAAAGTACAATTATACCTAAGAAATAAACAAAGATTGTAAATGTATTAATAATTTGAGCATAAAAATTTTCTATATATTGCCCAAAGAATATAGGTAGTATTAGGATTACGGTAAAAAAACATATTATATAATACTTTTTACCCCTTTTTTCCAAATCATTCACTTACGATTATGCAGTATTGAAAGTTCTTTTCACAGAATTAATCAGGATAATCATTTTTCGACCCCATTAATGTAGTAGTTTCTTCGATCCACTTAGACAAATCATTATCAACTCTGCAATAGGTGACAATTTTATCCAAATCTTTTAATTTACTAAAAGAACATTCAACAATGACATCCCATCCCCCATACACGGGAGTTGCATATGTTATCTTCCAATCCTCATCTTGTTCTGATGATTGTAAATTAATTAGTTTCTCTACTACTTTCCACTCGGTACCAATTACTTTGAGCCGAATTAATATATAACCTCTATAATACATGACAATCATTTACATGTATCTTTTATAGATTTAAAATATTTTCAATTCACAAAAAATTCAAATGAAATTAAATCTATGAATTATTAAATTAATCGATATAATAGATTTAATTGCTTCTTACATTTAATCTCTTTTTTAGATATCATTAAATCGAATCCTATTATTCAATAAACCTATTGATTTACTCAAGTTTAAATATAGATTTTTTTATTTGATAATAAATAAGCGCTTGTATTTATTCTGTGGCGTTAATTTTTTGGTAGGCGTGTGTTTTCACCATGACAAATAAGATTACAATAATTGGTCCCCCAGAGATGGGGAAAACTACAATCAAAAAGGTCATTTTTGAAGGAGAAGATCCAAATGATTTAATACTATTTCCTCTTGAAGCTACAATAGGTATACAATATTCGGTTCATAACTTCATGAACTCGAAAGTAAGTTTAATTGATGCACCGGGTCAATCACTACCAATTATCTTACAAGATGAACAAAAGCAAATTTTAGCATTTGGGGACACTAGTGCAATTTTATATGTCTTTGATTATCCTAAATGGATATCTGATTCTCAAGATATTATTGATGATGTAAGAAAAATTTATGAGATTAATAAAAAACATGATTTTGGAGCGAAAATCGTTTTATTTCTTCATAAAATTGATCTTGTAATTAAGAAAAGAATCGGGAGTCTTCTTTCTTTAATCAGAAGACAGATAATAAAGCAATTAGAACTTCCTGAAGAACTTCCAATTTATTTTACAAGTTTACACCCAAATTTGATATATACAACCTATAATGCTATATCAAATACTATCAGTGATTTCTCGGAAAATACTTCAACTTTAAGGGAGATTATCAGAGCTTCTTTAGTCAATTTATCGAAAACAGGATTTTTTATTACAAATCAAGACAATTATTTAATATTGCAGGAGATAACAAACAATTTTGACCCAAATATTTTGTATTATTTATATGAAGAAATTTACAATACAAGTAAATTCCCCAAAGTTCCCTTGGGGCAAGTTAATGTTATCGATTTAGGGCCTAAACTATTTTATTTATTAGTTGATAGATTAGATGAGTTCGATTTAAATTTGAAATATATCTTAATTTATTCAGAAACTTTAGAAAAAGAAGATATGATTAAGGTATTAGAGGAATTAAAGAAGAATTTAAATCAGTAATATTATACGTAAATAATAAAACATGCTATCTTAACATGCTTAGACAAGTCTTTATTGTATTAAATGATAAACTGGTGTATCAAAGGAGTTATGCAAAAGGTTTAGATGCCTCTTTATTCTCAAATGTGTATCAAAAGGTCAAAAAAGTAGCTCTTTCAAAATTTGGACCTGAAACGGGAACATATGAGTTCTTTGAGTATAAACTCTCTTATATATTGGATGAAAGTGCTAATTTAGTCTTTCTTTTTGTTTCAGGTTTAGGAGATGAGTTTGAGGATATTGAACCACAACTTAAAAAATTTAAAAAAGAATTTATTGAAATTTATGGTGAGCAGTTTAAAAATGATGATTTCGAGATAGTAAATGAAGTCTTCAATCCATTTGTGGATACCATTCATAGAAATCTAAAACCTAAATTATCTATTGTTGGATTTTCCGGTGTAGGAAAAACTACCACTACTAGGCTTATAAAATCAGAGGAAATCCCAATGCAGCATATCCCAACAATAACGGGAGAAGTTGCAACAATTAAAATTGGAAAATTGTCATTCTTCTTATGGGATTTTGCGGGACAAGACCAATTTGACTTTCTATGGGAAAAATTCATAAAGGGAAGTGATGCTGTGCTTTTAATGACCGACTCAACATTGGAAAATCTCGAAAAGAGTCGATCTTTTATCGAATTAACAAATAAAGTGATCCCTTATGCTCGTTTTGCAGTGATAGCTAATAAACAAGATCTACCTGACGCGATGAAAGTAGAAGATATAGAAAGATTAATGGGAAATAAAACATATGGATTTGTAGCAATTGATCCTAATAATCGTCCAAAAATGATTCGTATTATTGCAGATCTACTAGATATGGATACAAAAGTGTCTCCATTATTGAAACCCTTACTTGAGAGAGAAAATTTAATGGATGAAGCACAAAACGCACTAGAAGAAGGCAAATTTAAAGAAGCTGTTTCAATATTTGAAAAAATCAGTAATCTATGTCTTGAATTAGGAGATGATTCACTTGCAATAGATTTCCAAAAGAAAAGTGCTAAAATCGATAGCATGCTGAAATCTCTTACGAGTTAGTGAAAAATCTTTTTATTATTTAAGATTAAGACTATTTCTACCAAGTTCTTGTTACATTCTGTAAAAATAAAAATACTTCATTTTCTCCCAATGGGATGATATTTGAATGAAATAATATTTGATTATTGTTTATTGATAGGACAAATTTCATCTCTTTAGATTCAATTTCCGTAAGGGCGTATTCTATTCCCTCTTGAATCTTTTCTGCTGTGTCCTGTGGCAAAAGTTCAGTTATATTGTTACCAATAATATTTTCAGTTGAAAATGCTGATTCTATAATCCCTTTAATTTTTTTATCTAATTTTATTTCTAAAACTCTTCCTTGTTTAGAAATTTTAAAAATAGAAAAAGGAATATGCTCAAACAATATCTTATTTTTCATTTCATTTCGTTTAAGCTCCTCTTTGTTTTGCATTCTTTCTATAGCTGTACCTAATTCTAAGCCAACGGAAACGATAATCTCCATCTCTTCAGGAGATATTGACCGTTGATCTTGGAAAATCATGTTAATTGAGCCAATGATTTCGAATTTTGAAAATAATGGGATTATCGCTGTAGAAGGTACATCCATATCTTTAAAAAATTCTCTAATTGCTTCTGGAAAATTATTATTAAAAAGCGCTACGCCCTTTACAAAAACAAAATCATAGGGATATTTATTAATTTCTATTTTATGGTTGTCTAAAAGAAAATGAGAAGGAAAACCTTTATGCACCTTGACCTCGGCTGTTTTATCTTGGGTCTTTGTCAAGTAAATACAGCAGCCTTTAAGATCAAATAAAGTAATAAAACTATCCAGAGTCTTAGACAACAATTCTGACACATCTTTAGCTTGATTAGCTATACTAATTATTTTATTTAATATATCTGTTTTTTTCACTTGTTCTCTGAGTTTATCTTCGATTAAATGTATATCCGTTATATCATGGAAAATATACTGAATAAAATATTGATCTGCTAATTTTATCTCATTAACAGTCACTTCTAAGTAAATTTGACTATTTGTGGATTTTTTAATTCTTGAGATTATTGGGGGCGGTTGATCAATCAAATGTTTGACCATGTATGGATCTACCAATCCTTCATCAAATAAATCAAAAATTAAGGCCCTATTTCCGATAATCTCTTCCTTGCGTTTTTCTATTAATTTCTCTGCCTCCAGATTAGCATCAATAAGTATTCCAGAATTTCTATTCATTATAAAAATAGCATCCCTTGCGGCTTTAAAGAGAGCTTGATATCGATGTTCAGCCATGATTAAGGTCTTAATCGCTGGTCTTATTGATTCAAAATATGAATAAAAAAAACTCTTAATTTCTTGGAGCTTAATCGGATCTGACTTGAATTCTTTCGGCTCATAATCGAATGCTTTATATGCATTCTCAAGTTTGATAATGAATTGAGCAAATCCCGTTAAAAGCTCATTCGCAAGCATCAAGGTTAGATTCACGCTTGATTCTGTCACAAGTGAAAGTAAAAAGCTCTCAAATCCCCCTCTAGCAAAAGGACTCACGAGTTTGAAGAATAAATTTGCAGTCTTAAATTGCCCAAATATATGCATATATACCCCTTGTGTGGGTATATCCATAAGAGACGGAATTTTACTTAGGATTTCACCTTCTAATGAAGCTGGTGCTTTTAAAACTACCATTGGTCCGTAAAGTGGGTCAAAACGACAAAGAATTAAGGCTACGTCCAAGAACTTTCACAAGTTTTAAGTATCTATTTTCGAATTTTAAGTAAAAATTGAATTATTTAAATTTATGTTTAACTGATTATTTTTAAATCATATTTCCATCATTGATTTCTCAGATTATTATATGAGGTTTCAATAGATATTCAGATTAAACGAATAAATAGAATTCTGAATTTTTATGATATTTAAGTATTTAATGCAAATCTTATAAAACGATCCACCTATAACCTAATTATGGTTATGGAAGAATATTTACAGCCAACAGAATTTTTTGATTTTGACAAACCATTTGTAGAAAATAAAGCCTTAGAAATTACAAAAGACCTGAAAACACAAAAAGAAAAGGCAATCGCTCTTTTTTATTGGGTACGGGATAAGATTAAATATAATATGCTTACTTATATCCCCTCTGTAAAAGCTAATTTTAAAGCAAGCGTGACTTTACGAAGACGTAACGGATTTTGTGTTTCAAAATCAATTCTATTATCATCTTTCGCGAGAGCGGTTGGAATACCTGCACGCATTCATTTGGTAGATTTAATCAATCATAAGATATCTCAAAAAGTGATTGATTTTATGCAAACTAACGTAATGCATTATCACGGTTATAGTGAATTATACTTAGACGGAAAGTGGGTGAAACTCACCCCTTCATTTGACCAAGGTACCGCCGACAAAGGTGGTTTCCACCCTATGTGTGAATTTGATGGAGAATGTGATGCTGTTTTCCCAGAATTTGATAATGATGGTAATAGGTTTGGAGAATATGTATTAGATCGGGGTGTATATGCAGATTTACCTCTTGATGAAATTGCTATTGTTTTCGAAGAGAAATATCCATCAATTTATAAATTCAAAAATGGAGAACTTCCCAAACCTATAAATGACAAAACCTTAACTTATAAAAAGTAAAATTAGAAGCTAGGAAAAATATTTCTCTTTTAATCCTAGTTTTCGTAAATAAATTTTATATTTTCCTAATTTTCCACCATAATTACCGGCAGAAATTTTCACTAATCCATCCATCTCAATTATACCTTCAATCACTTGTGACATTGTTTCTTCTACGGTTTCAATATCAAGAGCATTAAAAACAATTTCAGGTATTGATTTCACACCTCGAGGAACTTTAAATTCATCTGGAGACAATTTATCTCTTAATGTGGGGCAATATGGGTGATTGGTCGAGGGCCCAATTTCTGGAAAATTGGTTTCGGGCTTCGAACCTGCAGAACATACATCAAAAGTTGTGCATACATCATCAATTTCACCAATAATTTTAACAGCTTCTCTTCCAACTACTATTCCAGAATCGACTGAATCACAAAATAACCATAAATTACCTCCCATAACTCCCGGAACATATGAGAGTTCTTCTTCAATTAGAAAATCATATCCCATCATAATCGGTACAGAAATCAATTTACGGTTATATTTCTCTATTATCCATTCATATCCATCCCCACAATGTCCTACATTATCCATCATTTTGAATTTATTTTGAGCTTTTACTGGATAATAATCAAATACAGCAGTAGTGGGAACTACAAGAATTCCTTGTCTTATTCTTCTTCCTAATTGATCATAGAATTTCGCAGTCGATTTTCTTCCTATACCAGTTACCCATAATTGTACAATCGCACCTGTTCTACCATCAATAGTTTCTTTTTCGCTGAGCCATCTGACTATCCCTCCCTCAGCGTCTCCAAAAACAGTTGAGGGGAGTGCTGTAAACGCATTTGCTGCTCTATATAAAAATTCGGCATCTTGAGCTGTGACCATAAATTGAACACAAAGCCCTTCAAATGCCTCGCAGTATGTATCTTCAATTATTGCCATTTTAACTCATCAAAAGTTTGGTGTTATTAATATTTTTAAGATATGACATGATCGAATAAAAATTTAAATCAAAAGCTTATTAATTCTATAATATTAAATAAAGTACTAGAAACACATACACAGAGATTAAATAAAATGCCCAGTGCAATAATTTTATATGAAATTGATCAATCATTTGGACCAAATGTTTTAGCGGATTATTATCTAAAACAAGATCATAAGATCCCAACAATGATACTGAAGGAATTTTCTGAAAAACATATAAAAAAAGGTTATTCAGACGTTACCATTCGGAAGGATGATACTCGGTATTATTCAAATAAAGTAAATGGTGAAACAATTAATAAAGATAATCTATACTTGAGTTTTATATTAGAGGAAGGAGAAGATCTCATTTCTATTAAAAGTATATTTGAGAATATTGCATCAAAAGTTATCCAAGATTATACTGCCAATAAATCAAAGATGACCCAAATTCTCAAAAATAGTCTAAATTCAATCTTGAGTTTGATTCAAAAGTTACAAGAACCAAAAATTATTAAGGATATATTGAACGAAAGAACTAAGATGATGCTTGATGATAATCAGCTTCAGGAAGCTAGAGAATTGATAGATCTAGGTGAAGATATCCCCGAAAAACTTGCAGATGAAGTAAAAATTGCTGAAGGATTAATGAAAAATAAAGAATATAAAAAAGCAAAAAAAAGTTTTGTAAAAGCATCAGAATTAGCAAGACTTATACAAGAAGAAGAAATTGCTTCATTTTTAAAAAATAAAGGGGAAAATGTTGGAAACTTTCCTGATTTACTCAAAGAACGCGATACTCTAAATCGAGAATTAGATAAAATATCAAATGAATTAGAGGGTAATAAATTATATTTATACAAATCATTAATAGATCCTATTGATAGGTTAATCGAAATTTCTATAAGTATGGAAGAAAAAGAATTAACCAATAATTTAATGAAATTAAAAAATAATATAGAAAGAGCAACTAGATTAGCAAAAGATTTGGGAGAAGTGGGTAATAAGATAAAAGAAAATTTAAATAATTTATAAATTATTCTCCTTGATTCTCATCAGGAGAGGTTTCTTCAGCAACTGGAGGAACATATTCTCCGATTTCACCAAAAATAATCTTCGCTATTTCCCATCCTTTTTTGGTTGGATATGTTAATGCATTCTTAATTAATTCTTCTCCATTTTCATTATCAATTTCAACTTTATGAATATTGGCATTATTTTGCAAAATACTTTCAAATTTAGCTCCACTACTTCCTGTGGGTACAATTAATAAAGCTTCATCGATAGCTTTCTCATCAATTGCATCTTTTAAGCGTTTTGCAGCGTAATATCCTGCTACTCCAGCACTTCTATCAAACGTTTTGATTGAAGGAATTTCTAATCCCCATTTTTTACCTTCTGCCTTTATTAATGCAGCTAGTGTTTGAGATCGTTTACCCAGCATAAATTTAAACTCCATTTGAGTCTTATATTTCTTTCCCTTTTCCACTCCAACCATATTGATACATTTCAATGCCGCTCCGGCTACCGATTGTGGGTTCACATCAATGGAATATTCTTCTTCAGCTAAGATATCCTCAATTGTCTTTTTAATAAGTTCTCTTGGTTTTGAAAAATCTATAACTTCTTCCTCGATTTGGGATGGTGGTTTTGCTGTTGCTACTATATCGGCTCCAACTTCTAAAAGTTCTTCAACAGTCATTTCCTCCATAACAACTTTATCAATAAATCTACGACAAAGCTTAATTGAATTTCTAGGATTTCCCTGAGT
Source organism: Promethearchaeota archaeon (assembly GCA_048940805.1). GTDB lineage: Archaea > Asgardarchaeota > Lokiarchaeia > Sigyniarchaeales > SOKP01 > Loki-b32. The sequence goes on along the minus strand of JBHLOF010000013.1, from coordinate 31,997 downwards.
CTTTTCAAAAATCATTTCAATCAATTTCTCATTTAATGGAAAAAGAGGATATAATGGAGGATTTAAATTATTATCTTCCCAAAATGTTTCCATTGACTTCGAAAAGAAAATCTTAAGATCATTAAGGCTGAATGGTTTTAACTCTTGTTCAGGTTCCATTCTAGAACGTAATGGTGCATCAGCTATCTCGATAATTCTAGGCCATATCTCTTTTAGAACTGCAATGGTGATGACTAATCCTTTAACTTCATTATAAAGACGTTTTAAAATTTCTAAGAATTTTCTCTCAGCAGCTTCTCCTAGCATCCTATAGGGACTTTCCAACTCATCAAAATATAGGATAAGAACAGTATCTAAATTTTCGGTTATGATTTTAATAAGAGCTAAGCAAACATCATCATCCTCAACAACCGAATTAATTCCTAAATCATTCAATTCCTCATCATCTAAATCTTCACCCAGAAGCCATCGTTCTGCCAATGCTTTTAGATTTTTGTCTAATTGATATGTTACTAATGCTTTTACACAATCTGCAAAAACACCCGGAAATTCTCTGATTCCTATTTGAATAACTTCTTCAGCTTTAGGTTTTTGGAATAAACCTTTTTTCTCCCCACCCCATTTTTTCACCAATTTTTCAGAAACAATATCAAGTAATTCGGCGCCCATTTCTTCTATGATACAGGTATACACATGAAGAAGAACACGAATACTTGCAGGAGGACTTGGGATGTAAACAATTGACCATTTAAAATCTTCTAATTTCCCAACTTCAATTTCCTGTACTCCTTTAACTTGCTCTAATTTTTTTTCATTCTCTCGTTCTTTATCTTTAAATGAATGATACGCATGAGTTTTGCCCGTTCCGGCTGATCCCAGAATAGGAATTAAACGTGATGATTTATCTCTAGCAGTCTGACGAACCGACCGATAAACCTCACGATCAATATAGCTTCTTGGTCTAGCGATATCAATCTTATCAGGAATATCCCCTCTTGATACGAAATTTGAGAATGGTAAGATTGGAGCTTCCCTTAATACGTCTAAATACATAGCTTTATCGTCATCTGAGAGTTCGGAATAAATTTTTATCTCCTCTACAACTATTATTTTTCGATAACTAAATTTTTATTGGGATTATATTTATTAACTTAGACAATTTTATCTACAATATAACCTATGTAGTTTTTAGCTACTATAATAGTTAATTAAAAATTTTGCCTATTAAATTTATTTAATATTCAGATGTTTAATCAATTACCTTAAAGAGATGATGATTTATGCCTAAAAGAGATAAATATGAAGATGAAGACGATGATGATGACGAACAAAACCCTTTTAACTTTTTTAAATACTTTGAGCTTCCTAGTGAGTTCTTCTCTGATCCTAATAACTTTTTTATCGATCCTAGTAAACTGTTTAAATCTGAAGATTTCAGAAAGCTTTTTAATGAAATCCTTAAGAAAATGATGAATAACTTACCTCCTGAATTAAAAAACCGTTCTCCAGAAGATCTTATGAAAGAGTTCACAAAACATAAATCAAAATTCGGATTTTTCCCAATAACTTATGGCTTTAACATCAACATAGGAAAAGACGGCAAACCAACGATAGATTCATTTGGGAATGTTAAAACTAAACCATACTCTGGTAAACCTGTTGTTAAGTCAAAGAGAGAGCCGTTGGTTGAGGTAAATGAAGAAAGCGATCATATCATAGTCATCGCTGAGATGCCAGGTGTTGACCGAGAAGATATTGAGTTAAAATCGACAAGTCATAGTCTTACAATTGCTACAAAAGAGAATGCTAAAATGCAATATTATAAAGAGGTAAATTTCTCAAATTCAATTAACTCAGATGTGGCTAAAGCCAGATACGTAAATGGGATTCTCGAAGTACGATTGAAAAAACTTGATGAAAAACATAAAAATATCCAAATAGATTAATTTGAAAAATTAATATCAATAGTCACGTATTTTAAAGACACTTCTCCATAAAAGTTAAAGATTTATTAAGTTCGACATCACATTGTCATTTTAATCAATTATATTTGGTTAAAAAAATGTCGGAAAAAAGAGAATATTTATCTAAACGAGGATTAATGATTATTGGAATTATTTCTCTTTTAATATTGATTGTAGGGATTATATTATACTACTCAAACTTAAATGAAGCCTTTTATAGCGCAAATGGCCAAACTTTTTTTAAAATTATAACGTATCTTGGTGAACCCGTTGTTTTTATAATGGTAACAGCTATCATATTCTTAGCATATGACAAAGTTTATGCTAAGAATCTGGCCTTAAGCTTATTATTTTCCCATTACATGAACCAAATTATAAAATCCGCTTTTAAAGATGCACGCCCTAGTACTAATGAACCTTCACCTGGAGAATATACAGAAGAAAGTTATGGATTTCCCTCTGGACATTCCCAAAATGCCGTTAGTTTCTGGGGATATATCAGTTATGAGTTTAAAGACAAGTATAAATATCAAAGGATTCAAATTGTTCCCTTATTATTGTCTGTAGTAATATTTTTAATCGCTATTTCTAGAATTATCATAGGTGTCCACGACTTACAAGACATAATCGGAGGATTATTATTGGGCACTGGATTTGTACTATTATTTATTTATCTCGAACCGATTTTATCTACACAATTCAATAAATTAAATTTTGTTGCTAAGATAATAATCACAATAATAGTTTCCGTTGTAATATTTCTGATCGGAACGATAATATTCCCTGATGCAGGTTCAGGATTGAATCCGCAACTTTATGGAGATGAGGGAGCTTTTGCAGTTGTAGGGGGCGTTCTATTAGGATTTGGAGTGGGATATTTACTAGAACAAAAATATGTTAAGTATAAACCTTCTCAGACAGCAACTAAGAATAAGATTATAAATATTATGATCGGTATAATCCTTCTGCTCATAGTTTTTGTGCCTTTCGAATATTTAATAACAATTAATAGTGTATACTTCCGATTTTTTAGGTATGCCCTTCCTACATTTGTCTTAACTTACGCGGTTCCACTTATAAGTACTAAAATCAACAAGTGAAATTTACTCTTTTTTTTAATTCCACTTAATTTAAGGAGGAGTACTTAATTTGGAATTTCAATACTTTCTCTAGCGACCTCTCTTAAAAGTATTCGATTGATTATTATTTTGTCGCTTTCTTTTACTTCATCAAACGGAGTTACAATCTGATTTATATAAATATCCGGTCTTGTTGGATGAGGTAAAACTTCTTCTAACATTTGAATAGGAAAATTAGAAACTGTTTATAAAATTTCCTATTTTTCATTAAACAAATGAACGAAGAATGGCTTTAAAAAAATATTAAAAAGAGTTTTAAATTTGATAGACATTTTTTCTTTTTATTTCAGAAGGAGAAACTTCAAATTCAGTAGAAAGACTACCATTAGAAACTGATGCACCTCCTATCGATGCCGTTGATATTTTTAACAACAATATCAGTTTAAAAGAGATTGTACAAAACAATGAGGAGTAATTATTGATTTTCACAGAGCAGCTTGGTGACATTATTGAAAGGCTCAATTAGAGAAACTTAATAATAATATTGATGAAATTAAGAAAAGAAACGTGAAACTCATAGTTATTATGACTGATAGAACAATGTTAATAAAAAGACTCATCGAAACACAAAACTACGACTTCACTGTTATTGCTGATGAAAAGGCTCAAATAGCAAAAAAATATAAAGCATTTGGTAAACCAATTGACCTTGATCTGATAATAACCGAGATTGCTATACCAACAACGTACCTGATTAATAAGAAGGGTAAAATTGTCTGGCGATACCTTAGAAACAAAACTGAAAGACCAACCATTGAAGAGATAATAGAAGCTCTTGACAGTAAATTATAAAAATTAATTTGGTTGATTCGAGTATAAAAAAATGAGATACTCGATGACAACCTTGCATAGGTTTAAATTTGATTATTAATAGAATCTAAGATTCTATTCCACATTTCTTTTTTCATCTTAAGACTTATATAGAAATAGACAATTAAGTATATATATAAAAGGTTACATTAAGTTGAACAATACTTAATGCCAAAACTAGAGGGTTTCCAAAATGTTTTTTCTTTCTAATGAAGGTTGGTTGCATGGTATAATCTCTTTAACAGTGTTAGTGGTGTATATCTGTTTTGGAATATTCTTTATCTACAAATCAAGAAAAATAAACGCGAAGCTTCTTTTTTATTTAGCTTTAATGTTAATAATAACTGGTTGTTTTTATTTAAGGTTTAGTAGTGATTTTATAATAATTATTTTAACGGGTAATAACGCATTCTACCCCTATTATGTCCACTTTTTATTAGGCTGGATTTGGGCCCCATTATCAGGAGGAGTTGGACTTTTTATTGCTACGACACTTCTAATACCAAGAAGGAAATGGATAGTTATGACTATTTTTATATCAATGCTTATAATACTTTTCACGTTCTTTTTGATTGATCCAGAAGGGAATGTTAGAACAATATATCCTGCAATTCCCGGTGAAGAATTAGTCGAGAATCAAGTAATCATAAATTCACCCGCGGGTTTGCTAATTATTTTAATGGCAATAATGACTATAAGTTTTGGTGTTTTTGGAATGTTGGCTAAGGGTCTCCAATCCAGTGATGTGAAAAGAAAAAAGTTTTTATCATTATCAATTGCATGGGCTCTAACGCATTTATTTATCATCTTAGAAGGATTTTCTAATCCGGGATTTTCAATTTTCTATAAAATCGGGCTTATAATTAGTTTTATATTTTTCTATTTCGGTTTGAGGGAAGAACCTGAAAAAATTAAGATAAAATCAACCCCAAATGAACTAAAAATTGAAGATGGACTTTTTCGAATAAGAAAGAGACCAATTAATATTACTGAAGAAGAAGTGTCAATATCAATAGAGAAAAAAATATGTCTAGTTTGTAAGGGGACATTGGGAGGGTTCACTTTTATTTGTACAGAGTGTGGTGCTTTATATTGTGAAAATTGTACTCATGCATTAGAAAACCTAGAAAATGCTTGTTGGGTGTGTAATGAACCAATTGATAAAACAAAACCTGTTAAATTAAAACAAGCTCTTGTAACTGAAACAGAAATGGAGAAAAAGGGAAAATTTTACAATAACCCTAAATAAAATTGATTAAATTATTATACTAATTATAAATATAGAGTATTTACAGCTAAATTCAATTGAGAAAACTAAACCAATATTTAATAGTAAATCAAAATGATTTTTCTTTCAAATATAAGTTGGATTCATGGCATCTCAGCAATTTTTGTTATAATTATACGATGTTCTTTTGGTTTTTTCCTTATGTACAAATCAAGAAAAACTGGCGCTAAACTTCTTTTCTATACAGGATTAGCAATAGCTTTAGTAAGTTTTCAATATTTCAATATCACAAATGATTTCCTTACAATTCTTTTAACAGGCAATAATTCAAATCTTCCAGATCTAGTTCAATTTTTTATTTCATGGATGTGGCCGCCACTTAGTGCTGTGATTGTACTATATATTGCTACAGAACTTTTATTCCCAGAAAAAAAATGGTATTTTATTCCTATCTATTTAATTCTACTTAGTATCGTATACTTAGCTTTTATAATAGATCCAGCAGGTAATACTGAGTGGATTTATCCTTCAGTTCCAGGTGAAGATTTAATAGAGGGCTATGTTGTTTCCGGATCGGTATCCAGTCTGGCAATATATATCATGATGTTCTTTACAATAGCTTTCAATATAATTGGGACTTTTGTTAAAGGCGTTCAATCAACTGATTTAATAAGAAAGAAATTTTGGGCATTGTCTTTAGGATGGGGTTTATCTATTCTATTTGTTATGTTAGAAGGATACTCTCCTCCTGGTGCTTATTCGGTACTTATCAAATTAGGCATGATCAGTAGCCTATGGTTTCTATATTACGGGTTGAGAGAGGAACCGGAGAAATCAATAAGAGAAATTACTGAAAAAGATATTAAAGTCGAAGAAGGGTTATTTAGATTAATTCAAAGACCTACTGATATTACTGAGGAAGAGGTTTCAATTTCTAAAGAGAAAAAGATATGTTTGATATGTAAGGGAAAAGTGGGAGGAATTAGTTTTATATGCACAGAATGTGGTAGCTTTTATTGTGAAACTTGTGTTCAAGCATTAATCACCTTAGAGAATGTATGTTGGGTATGTAATACTCCTATTGATCCATCTAAACCATCACAACCATATAAAAAGAAGAAGGAAACGAGAGAGACAGATAAAAAGGGTTACCATGAATAAAAGCCTGCATTAAAAACTCTGAATATTTCTAATTTATTCCGCTAGAATATTTGTTTACTAAAATTTTCATCTTTATTATAGAGAGTAGGAGCAGATAAATTCTTATTGGATTAATTACAAAAATCCATCCCCTTAATTTAAGAATTCTTTGAATTTTCCTTATGCCATTACTAGTATAACTAATTTCCTTAAAAGAATAACATAAAAGTTCTCGCAATTTTTTTTGAGTCAATTGATATGTTTTAATTACTGGATTATGATAAGTGTATTTAGACCAATCTTTTGTTATTATCAGATTTTTTTCATGATATTCTTTTGAGATCTGTGTCCCAGGAAAGGGAATCAATATGCTATAGCCTAATTCATCAACATCTACTTTTTTCATAAATTGTATTTCTGCTTTAACATCTTCTTCTGTTGCATTTAAATCAAGTCCCATTATCATATTTGAAAGAACAATTATATTATACTTGTGAAGTATATCAATTGCTTTTAATGCATTATTAATTGAGATTCCTTTACCAATTTCATCCAATACTTTCTTTTTTACACTCTCAATTCCTATGAATACCACGCATAATCCCGCTTCTGCCATCTTTTTGATCATTTGGGGAGATTTAATAATCGAATCTACTCTCATCTGGGCGATAAAATAAAAGTCATTTATTTCTTTTTTCTTTTTACATTCAATTATTCTCTCACTTAATTTCTCAATCCTCTGTGTGTCAACTGTTAAATTGTCATCTATAAAAAAAATATCTGAAATTTTTCTATTTTGTGAGATAATTTTTAGTTCAGTTATAATTTTTTCAACTGGACGCGGTCTCCATAATCCTTTATTAAAAGTTGGGGTATAACAAAATTTGCACCGATATGGGCATCCTCTTGATGTTTCTATAGTATCAAATCTTACTGTAAACATTTTATATTTATTTTTTTTTATGAGATCCCGAGCAGGATACCTAAGAGTGCCAAGATCTTTAATCATGTCCCTGTCGGGATTGTGAATAATAATTCCATCGGACTTATATGAAATTCCTTTAATGTTTTCAGGAGTTCCTTTTTTAATTAACTCTCGAAAAGTTAGCTCTCCTTCCCCTCTAACAACTATATCAACCTCGTTAACCTTCAGTGATTCATCTGGTTCAGCTGTAGGATGCTGACCACCAAAAACAACTATGCATTTATGATTAATTTCTTTAACAATTTTTGCAATATTATAGCAAATATTAACCATTATAGACAATGTGACCGAAATTCCTACAATATGTGGGTTAAATTTCCTAATTTTCTTACTTAATTTTTTGGAGCTTAACTTGTTTACTTTGGCGTCTATAATTTCAACTTTTACATTCAAATCTTTTAAGTAACTAGCAATATAGGTTAAATTTAACGGTGGTGCATCAAAACGAGTCTGATAAATATTAGTAGTAATCTTATGAGAATTAGGCTTAATTAACAAAATTCTTTTCCAACGGAGATTATCATTTCTAATGACTTTAAGATTCATCGAAAAATGACACCCTCTATCTATTGATTTTCTATTAATTTATTAAATTTTTTAAACGTAATTATTTTAGTATCTTTTGAGTAAAAAATTTCTTATAGAAGGTTTAGAAATGGGAGTACTATCTCCTTTTTTTCCCTTTTAACACTTTCAAGGATCTTTTTTGACAACTCTTTCTTCTTTTGAAAATATACTTTCATAATATCGTCTAATGACATTCCGGGATATCGCTCGATCAAAGCAACATCTCTTCGAGGACATCCTCCAGTTCTCATACAACAATAAGCAATCGAGCCAAAACAAACTACATCTGATGCCCAATCATTCTCTTTGGAAAAATGTTCTTTAATTTCCACAAATTTTTCAGGTTCAATCCCAATTTCTTGTAATTTTTCATCTCTTTTACATTTAAAATCATTCGTTAAAGAATATCCTGGTTTGCAGCAAAATGTTAGGGCTCTAAAATCACCCCCCATACAGATGGGAACAGGAGCATTTTTCTCCCAACCGGGAAGGTCCCGAAGTTTGTCTTTCTCAATATTAGCCATTATCCGGAATCTTTAGCTTAAAATTCAATAGAAATAAAATGATTAAAATGAGGGCTCGGAGGGGGTATTGATCCCCCGTCTAAGGAGTCATCCCTAAAACGATAAACCGTCTTAGGTTTCACAGTCCTCAATTCTACCATTAAACTACCCGAGCCATTTTTGTTAAATATTAGGAAATATAATAATTGCTTCTAAAAAAATTTGTTTATTTCAATTATTTTTTAGCCTTATAACTTGTAATAAGTAATCTAAACATTGGGTGATAGCATCAGCTAAATTACCAGAATTATCAATAACAAAATCTGCATCCTGAAATGATTGATTATTTTTCGCTCGCTCAATTCTCTCATTCAATAATTCAGCACTTTCTCTTTTCCTATCTCTTATACGTTGTAAGGTTATTTCAAACGGGACTTCTACGAAAATCACCTTAACATTCAAATATTTCTCTCGTGTTTGTTTTACTATTGTACGGCTTACATTTATTATAACGGGGTGTCCTTTTTTAAGCCAATCTTCAATTTCTATAGGAATTCCATAATCTAATTGATAAATGTGCCATTTCAATGCAAATTTACCTTTTTTATCTAATTCTATAAATTCTTTGGCGGTGACTGAAATATTTTCCTCAGATTCAGAAGGGGATCTGGTAATATACCTTTTAGGAGCAATGATTTGCATTAAATCTTGCGGATATTCCTTAACAATTCCCGAAATTATGGAATCTTTTCCACTTCCTGAGTTCCCTATTATAAGAAATAACGTCCCAGAGAAAGGATTTACCATTTTTTGATTATAAGGTCGATTTATTTTTAAATAATTAAACTGTAATTAGATTTAGATTTTGCCAAAAAAAAACCTTTTTATCCCTATAACCAGAAAGAATTAAAGTACGAATAGTGTTATCACTCTTAAAAGAGAACATATTATTTTTTTATATTAACTTTTAAGTTAAAAATGGCGAAAAAAAGCGGCTATGAAAAATCGAAGATTTCAGAGATACCTGAAAGCCATCAGAGATATTTAGATGAGATTTTTAGTATTTCTAGAAAAAAAAAAGGAGGTTGGGTAACAAATAAAGAAATAGCTGAGAATCTTAATGTTGAACCTGCTTCTGTGTCAGGAATGTTAGAAAAACTTAAGAAAAAAGGCTTAATCAATTGGGAGCCTAGAAAATCTATAAGATTAACAGAAAAAGGGAAAAAGATTGCTAGACAATTAGATGAAACCCATGCTTTATTGCACCAATTTTTTTCTGATGTCCTAAAAATTGAAGATAAAGAACTTATTGAAAATCTCTCATGCGAAATAGAGCATCATATTACGCGAAATGTAAAAGAATCATTAGAAGATTTTCTCTTAAAATATTTAAAATAGTATTCATTGATGCAATTAACTTATTTTATACCTAAATAAAAAATAAAAAATGTCTGAAGAATTAAGCAAAAAAGTTGATTTAGTTAAAGCTAAATTCGAAAATTTTTCTAATTTCATCGAATTACCAGACTTTAGGTCATTTCTGTTGTTTACACTGACGAGTCAAGTACCTACTAATATTCTTGCACAAATGGGTCTGGGAGGCAATAAGGAAGTTATTAATTTACCCTACAATCCCTTATCAAAGATTTATTATCAAAAAATAAATTTGATATCTGCAGGGTCCTTGATAGTATATGTAAAGTCAGACCCTATTTCTGACAAATTTCTCTTAGAAAAAGACGATTCTACAATTAAAAGTTTCCTAAATCCTAATGAAATGAGCCTTGCTTTTCGAGGAAAAGAAAAATTTATTCTACCAATGATTAGTGATTGTAGCACTTGTGATGCAGACAACAATTCAAAAATAACTATAAAAATTGATGATATTTTTCACTCGTTAGAAAGTTTTCTTGCTGTTGCTGAACCAAATTTACTTTTTGTAATTGATGGAGAAACTGATGCGGATCCGGATGTTTTATTTACTTTTAACATGATGCCAGAGATGCCAGGAAGAACCGATAAAAAAGTATTAAAAGTTGATGTTTATTTGGATGATATACATAGAACTAGTGAAGTTACTTACATTAGACGTGAAGAAAATTATAATATCGAGCTTCTAAAGGAAGTTAAAGAAGTTAGCCATGCTGAAATTTATAAATCGGCTTTCTCATTAATACTACACGTTAAATCATTAAATAAGCCATAGTTTTTTTCTATCTTTATCTAATTATAGCTTTATTTATCATAATATTTCCCCATTAATATTTGACATTTATGAGATTGGAGAGTTTCTCATATTCGTTAGAAATTAAATGGTTAACACCATTAAAGGATTAATATAGTCAATTTATAAAGCATCCGACAAAAATTGTACAATATAATAACAATTCATATCATTTTGTTATATTCCGAGGTTGAAAGGGTTATAAATGATGAAGATCATTACTATAAATTTACCAGAAAAATACTTGCAAGCAATCCAAATTCTCAATGATATGGGAATTTTGCCTTCTCGTAGTGAAGCAATAAGAATGGCTCTTCATGATTTCTTAGAAAAGGAATTAAAGATGTATAATGATCTTGATGATGATGCCTTTAAAATGCTAATACGTAGTAGGAAAAATAAGAATAATAACTAAAACTTTTTTATTCATTTTATTTATTAGATTTGGTACGTATTAATTAAACAATAGAAGCCAAATTTAAATAATTTTCAAGAGGGGAACTATAATGTACATTGATATCGATATTTGTAATGGTTGTGGACAATGCGTCTTCATTTGTCCAGTTCAAGCCATACAAATGATAGAGAGGAAAGCCTCTATTGATGAAGAAAGGTGTGTAGAGTGTTCAGTTTGTTATAGAGATGCTAACTGTCCTGTTAATGCAATAAAAATGAAGAAATTAACATGGCCTAGAGAAGTTCGAATTCCCTTCAGCAATGTCATAACTACTCATAAAGTCACTGGGATAGCAGGACGAGGTACAGAGGAAATGAAAACTAACGATGTGACTAATCGTTACAGATTCGGAGAATTTGGCGTTTCAATAGAATTAGGTCGTCCAGGAGTTGGTACCAAACTAAGTAATATTGAGTTGTTTACAACAAGATTTTCTAACATCGGAGTGAACTATGAGAAAAAAAGTCCAGTTACATCTTTAATTATAGACGAAAAAGGGCATATTAATGAAGATGTAAAGGAGGAACGGGTTCTTTCCGCAATAATAGAATTTAAAGTGTCTAGTGAAAAATTATCAGAAGTTCTAAATGTAATTCATGAGGTTGATAAGATAATTGATACAGTATTTTCTGTAGGAGTAATTTCACGCATAGAAGGAAATAATACGGATAATGTGATAGAAAATATTTCTCAGTTAGGATTTGAAGTAAGACCGAATGCCAAAATAAATATTGGATTAGGTAGAACCTAATGTTAAGGAGCTAAAAAAATGACGCACACATTGCACAGGAAAGGAACTGTATTAGATTTAAAGAAAGATTATGTAATTTTAGCTATGTTTGCAGCAGGAATTAATGACACATATGAAGATTCACGACAGAAATTAATAAGAATAGGGGAAATTATGAATAATAATAATCCTGTAAACATAATGGATGAAAGAGGCTGGAGAGTGTCCGCTACTATAACTGCCACTTATGATAATATTGAATCCGTGAAGCGAGTAGTGAGTAAACTGAAAGAGGAAGATCTTGGTATTTCGATCATAATAAGCGGCCTTATTTCAGAAATAAAAGAAGTTCTATTGGAAATGGGGCTGAACATTCATACAGTGCATTTTTCTCTTCTTCCAGAAAATAAACCTTGCTTTGGAAGATCGGAATTGTTACCTCCTAAAGAGATTATGGAAATTACTACCATGTGTGGACATCACACAGTCTCACCACAATCAATATTTCATTATGTTGAGTTAATTAAGAAAGGAAAAACAACAATCGAAAAAGCAGCAGAAAAGTTAACTCGACCCTGTATATGTGGTATTGTTAATACTTCTCGAATCATAAAAATATTAGATTCTTTAATAAACAACTGAACACATTCTGAGATGTATTATATCACAACTGAAGATATAAATACCAAACTGTTATTTTTTCAATTAGATTGAAATTTACACATTGTGGTAGTTTAGATGAAAATTGGAATAATTGGTACTGGAAATATGGGAAAAACTTTAGGTAAATTATGGGTCGCAAAGAATCATTTAATAATGTTTGGATCTCGTGATCCTGTTAATGTACTTAAATTAGCACAATCATTTGGACCAAACGTATCAGGAGGTACTTATGCTGAAGCTGCTCAATTTGGTGAGATTGTCGTTCTTGCAGTTCCGTGGTCGTCGGCAAAAGATACTATTGAGGTTTTGGGTGATTTAAAAGGAAAAATACTTATTGATTGTACCAATGCTGTAGCTCCTAATTTAGGAGGATTATTAGTAGGTCACACAACGTCCGCAGCAGAACATATTGCCAATTGGGCCGAAGGAGCACAAGTAGTTAAAGCTTTTCATACTACTGGCTATGAGATTCTTAATAAATTAGATTTTGGAACACAGAAAGCATCAACATTCATCTGTGGCGATAATTTAGAAGCAAAATCAAAGGTGCGACAATTGGCGATTGATCTCGGTTTTGATATTATAGATGTAGGTCCACTTAAGAATGCTAGATTAACAGAGCCCCTTGCCATGCTTTGGATTGAGTTGGCATATAACCAAGGAATGGGAACGGATATAGCATTTAAACTTCTGACTCGTCGTAAATCAAAATGAGATTTTAATTCATTTTCAGTTTTTTTTATAATATTATTTCTAATATCAGAATCAATTATGGTTTTTGAAAGCTAAAATGATATCCTAAAGAATACTTTAATAAGAATGGTTTTAATATCAAATTATGAAAATTCTAAAATTCAACAGAAATTCTCCATTTACAAATACTTATTCTATTGTCGCAAGAGATCCTAAAACAGGAGAAATGGGTGTAGGAGTACAGAGTCACTATTTTTCTGTAGGATCTATAGTTGATTGGGGGCTCTCTGGTGTGGGAGTTGTAGCAACACAATCATTTGTTAATAAATCTTTTGGATTGAGGGGATTAGATCTGATGAAACAGGGAAAATCTCCAATGGAAGCTCTGGATATATTGCTCTCGGATGATGAGGGGAAAAACGTAAGACAGGTTGCTCTCCTAGATTCACAGGGCAGGGTGGCTACCCATACAGGAACAAACTGCATAAAATATGCAGGGCACGAAATTGGGGATAATTTTTCAGTTCAAGCAAATATGATGTTGAACGATACAGTTTGGCCCGCTATGGCACTTGCATTTGAAGAATATAAAGATATCCCATTACCAGAAAGAATTATTAAAGCATTGCGAGCGGCAGAATCAGAAGGAGGAGATATAAGGGGAAAGCAGTCAGCTGCATTATTGATAGTAAAAGGAGATCCTGTAGAGAATAAATGGGATGATCCTTATATGGACATTAGAGTCGAAGACCACCCGGAACCCTTGGAAGAATTATCAAGGTTATTAAAGCTTCGTAGAGCCTATGAAAAAATGGATTATGGAGATATTGCGATGGAAAAGGGTGATGAGGAAAAAGCCCTAAAAGAGTATAGTAGTGCAAGAGAGATGTGCCCAAATAATATTGAGATGAAATTTTGGACTGCGATTTCTCTTGCTAATATCAAAAAATTTGATGAAGCTTCAAAAGTGTTTAAAGAAATTTTTAATATTGATGAGAATTGGAGAATCCTAACAGAGAGATTACCAGAAGTAGAACTACTAAATATATCAAAAGAAGATTTTGAAAAGCTTTTAGCTTTGGGAGATAAGAGATGAAGATCGCACGCTATTATAATAATGAGGATGTAAGGGAAGATGAGATAGAGAAACCCTCAATTAATTCTGGTGAAATTTTAGTAAAAGTAAAAAGCTCTGGGATCTGTGGTTCAGATATACTTGAATATTATCGCTTTGCTAAAATGAAAAAATTGGGCGTAGATTCATTGATTTTGGGCCATGAAATTGCTGGAGATATCGTAGAGATCGGTGAAGGTGTAGAAAATCTTAAATTAGGGGATAGAGTATTTGTATCACATCACGTACCTTGTTTTGAATGTCATTCCTGCAAACATGGACATCACACAGCATGCGATCTGCTACATAATACCAATTTCGATCCTGGTGGTTTTGCTGAATATGTAAGAATTCCTAAAATAAATATTGAAAAGAGGGGAGTATATGTTTTAGATCCAGACGTTTCTTACGAGGAAGGAGTATTTATAGAGCCACTCGCTTGTGTATGTCGAGCTCAACGATTAGCAGATGTGAAAAAGGGATTTACAGTTTTGGTTCTTGGATGCGGTACTTCTGGTTTATTGCATATTCAACTGGCAAAACTTAGAGGAGCCAAAAGAGTTATTGCAACAGATATCAATGCGTATCGAATGCAAAAAGCAAAGGAGTTTGGTGCAGATGTTGTTTTTCATGCAAATGCGGATCTCCCACAAGTAATTAAAGATATAAATAAATCTAGACTTGCAGATATAATAATTGTATGTACGGGAGCTACTTCTGCAGCAAAACAAGCCTTAAAATGCGTTGCGCCTGGAAGCACAATCATTTTTTTTGCAGTGCCAGAACCCGGTATAAACCTTGAAGTGCCTATTAATGATTATTGGAGAAAGGAAATTAAAATCATGACTTCGTATGGTGCGGCACCTCAAGATCTTGATGAAGCTTATAATTGGATATATTCAAAAAAAATTAATACAGTTGGCTTAATTACTCACCGTTTTCCACTGAGTGAAGCTAGAGAAGCTTTTAAGGTTGTATGTGAAGCAAGTAATTCTCTTAAAGTTATACTCGAACCCAATAGATAAATTATTTTAAATTTAATAATTTGACCGCATTTCCGCCTAATATTGCATCAATTTCTTCATTAGTGAATTTAATCCCTTTAGGTGCTGTACTTGGGAGACTTTTAATTTTTTCGATTATGTCTTTAACAGGTAAAATAGGATCAAATACTGGACTATCAGAACCAAATAAGACGGATTCAACTCCTGCATAATCAATTATATCTCTGAGCTCTCGACAGAATAACTCGAATTTTCCAAAAACATAGGGCCCCCACATTGCTAAATCTCCATAAAGATTTGGATGAAATGCGGCTAGTGCTCCCCATGGCCTCCAATTTATTGATCCCATATGGGCAGCAATTATTTTTAGTTTTGGAAAATCCATCAAGATATCCGAAAGCAGAAGAGGATTTGAAAATTTACTACGTGTTCTAGTAAGTGGACCAGTATGGGATAACAATATTCCATTTTTCTTTTCTAAGTATTCTAGCAATTTATAAGATTCAGGACTGGTTGGATCAAAACCATTGTCTGGATGATATTTTAATCCTTTCATACCAAATTCTTCAAAACATTGTTTCAGCATGTCTAAAGCTTCTGGTCTCCTTGGATCAATTCCTGCGAAAGGAATTAATCGATCATGGTAAGATTTTGCTATATTGCTAATTCCTTTATTTATTAACTGGCTTTTTTCAGGAGTTAACATTTTATTATTTACATTATCTACATGACATACAACACTAACATCTATTCCAGCATTATTCATGAATTCTATTAATTTTTTACCATCTTGATACCCTCCATATATATCACAACATCTCTCTATTATTTTATCTTCACTAACTTCGATTCCCATTATCTTAGCAACTCTTAATAGTTCAGGTACCATATATTTAGCGTTTTCAGGGGAAGGGCTGGCTCTAAGACTAAGATGGTAATGTACATCTACAATCATGATTTTATACTTTCTCACTTTAGTTTTTTATATTAATCCTATTGAATTTTTATAAAAAAAGATTTAGGTTTACTGCTATAAAACATTCTGGTTTTGGTAAAAAATTATAGAGAGTTATACACGCTTGAAAAATTTACTCTGTTGTAAGTGTTTTCTTATTATCCAAGATTCCCAAAATTTATATACATCATACACCACCCCTTTCAATCTGCTTTTTGGAAAGAAAATATCCAAATCAAGTAATTGATTTATAGCATCTGATTCTGTTAATCCACCTAGATTAAATTTATTTAAAGCCTCATCTACCTTTTCTTGATTTTTTTCTATTTTTTCTTTCATGTATTTAAAGGGGCTTAAATCAGGTTTTTTCACGATATATGAATGACTGGAAGTTAAAAATTTTGCTTTATGGATAAAAATCTCTTCGGCTTTCTTAATATCCTTCATATACTGTGAAATTGAAGATTCATTAAACCCATACCAAGGACCAAATCCTTCTTTCTCGGGATCCGGTTTATCAAAACCTAGACAACTTATGTGAAATATTTGTTCTCTTGGTGCTAAGAAACCAATATGTGCTTTCGAATGACCTGGTAAGGAAATAGTTTCAACCATAAATCCTTCAAATTCGAGTGTAATGCCAGGTTTAAATCCAATCACATTTTTACAGCTTTTGTAACCATTTAGCTTCGCAAATTCCTTAACTGTATGAAAATCCAAACTTTCATTGAAACCAAACCCAAAGTAGAAATTTTGAAGATCTAATAAGAAATTGGCCTCTGGAATGGGAGCATGTATCGAAGATCCAAGTTCTTCCCAAGCATGGACATGACATGTATGATCAAGGTGACCGTGCGAACAAATATAATCCGAAACATGACCAAATTCATTTATTAAAGATTCTATCAAATGTTTTTCAATATTGAGATCAAGGGCAATACTATACTTGTTTCGACCTTTTTTAGGTAAAATAAGAAGCCCATCACAGCAAGAAAAAAAGAATGGTGGATTTTCTTGATGAATGAGGAGAACTTTTTTCGTAATTTCACTAATTTTTAGATTCTTTAATTTTGGTAAGTGCATTGAGGAGCTGAATTATTTTAATAATTAGTAATCTGAGATAGAGAATAAATAGGAGCTTAATAAGTTAACTTTCAAATGAAATTTTAATATTTCACTTCATAATCAATGAAAAGAAAAAAAAGATTAATTGTAAAGTTAAAAATATTAACTCATTTCCACAATATTTTTATCTTATCTTCCTGTTGCAATAAAGTAAGTAAAAAGAGCACCAGGAAAATAATAGTAACCATAAGTGTCACAACAACCATACTCACCGCATAGACTGAAATGTTTATAATACTAAAAACGACCGCAGTTGCAAGCCATACTAAATGTTCTTTATTATTAATGTTCTTTTATTTATAAATTTAAAATTAGTTATCTATTAACGGAAAACAATAATTTTAGCAGAAATTCTAAAGGAAATAGTGATAAAAATTAAAAATAAAATAATTAAAGACCCACTGGTCCTTGTTGATATATCTCAAAAGCCTCATCCACAGAAACATTTTCGTGAACAATAGCTCTAACAGCTTTAATCATCCCGATTGGCTTATCAGATTGAAAGATGTTTCTACCCATATCTACACCTATAGCACCTTTCTCAACTGCATTTTTACTCATCTCCAACGCATCTTTTTCTTCAATTTTCTTACCCCCAGCAATCACAATAGGAGCCGGACAAATACTTGTTACTTCCTCAAAATTTTCACAATAATATGTTTTAACAAATGTGGCACCCATTTCCGCAGCCATCCTACTTGCCATTCCTAGATATCGCGCATCTCGTACCATTTCTCTGCCTACTGCGGTTACGGCTAAAGTTGGGATGCCGTATGTATTCCCTTCATTTACAAGTTTAGATAAATTCATTAAACTTTGTTTTTCGTATTCTCCACCAACGAATATAGAACAAGTAATTGCAGAAACATTTAATCTTATAGCATCTTCGATCGAAACATTAATTTCTTCATTAGAAAGCTCTTTTAACATACTAGCTCCTGCTGATACTCTTAGTACGATTGGTGCATCAAGTTCTGAAGGTACACAATTTCTCAACATACCACGAGTTAACATCAAAGCATCAGCATATTCAAATAAAGGACTCATATCTTCAAAACATTTTAATTGCCCTGGAATATTTCCAAAATATCCATGATCAATAGCTAGCATTACACAACGTCCAGACTTTGGCTTTATTATTCTATTTAATCTGTTTTGAAAACCCCAGTCGCCTACAACAACCATTTTATATCACTTCATTATTATTAATGAGTTAATGTAATTTTGTAAAATAATCTTGGATCTTTATTTTACTTTTACTATAGTTGAGATTAAAAAGCAGTATTATGAAATGTTTTTAGATATTGCTTAAGAATTCTCCAACTCTACTTTTTATCTTCGAAACCAATTTTTTCGAGACGTTTCTTCGAATAAATTCTTTAATCAAATTGAAGCGATAATTATTGATCTTTTTAATTTTAAACTCTTTAGATATCTGATCAATCAAATCATCTTCATACATTTCATTAACTCCTTCAAGAAGCGATATAACAAATTCTGCTTCATTTATTAACCGTGAAATATCTTGCCTTAACAATTTTATTTGTTCTTGTTCATCTAATATTCCCAGTGCTCTTTCTATTATTTCCTCTTCAAACTTCAATTTAGTATTCCAGGGTGTTTGAAATATATGCTGTCGTGAATCCATGATTAATCCATCTTTATCATTAATTTTAACATTGCGTAAATCAGAGCTTTCTAATAGCGTAATCGTTTTAGATCCGCCGTAACTCTTTGGTAATAATATATCTCCAACTAAGTTTAAGGTTTTTTCGTCATATTCAAATTTTTCATTCGCTATGATATAAATGGGATAATTAAACAGTTTAGCATGTATCAAGCTAAATATTCCATAAATTCCAAAAACATTAATTAAATTTCGAAGATTTAGCCGCCTCTCTTTTTCTTCCTCAAATTCACGTGCTAAAGATGATATTTGGATATCAATTTTTTCATATCCTCTAACAATTCCTTTTGTGTCTACGAATACGATAAATTGGTGCTCAGAACAAACTGCATTAACGGGTACTTGAATCTTAATAGTACCAAACTTTTTTTGAGAGAAGATTGATTCGGGAACGTTAATATTTTTCATTTCTCCACAAGTTGGGCACGTTATCTCAAGTACTTTAAAAGTATCCAACATCATATGAAAAAAATTGTTAATTCCCTTATACAATAATTTGTTAACTCTCCATAAAAATTTTAACAAATATTGGAGAATTGAAGGTTATCATAACAAAAAATTTCAAAATAAATTTTTTTGAGATTAAATTACGACACTTTTTTATATAATGGCATTCCTGATTTTGAATCAGTAAAATTGCCTTTATTATAGGCAAGAACTCCGTTCACAAAAACATACTCTACACCCTCAGAATAGAGACGAGGATTTTCGTATGTAGCTTTATCAATTATTTTATCTGCATCAAATATTGTAATATCTGCCCAAAATCCTTCTTTCAGTAATCCTCGATCTGTCAAACCTAATTTCTGAGCTGGAAATGAGGTCATTTTTCTTATAGCATCTTGTAAAGTGAGTAACTTTTTCTCACGTACATATTGACCGAGAACTTGAGTAAAAGTACCATAGCAGTAGGGATTTGGAAAAATATCAGATTTCTCGGGGATTATATATCCATCAGAAGCAATCATCGATAAAGGGTGTACAATTGTTATAATATTATCCTCTTCTTTTATTGACAAAAAAGTTGCATTTACTGCTCCATTCTGATTGATTAAGATATCTATTACGGCTTCCCTAGGATCCTTCTTCTTCTCCAATGAAATTTGATAAACATGTTTTCCATTATAATCCTCGTTTTCAGGAGCGTTTATAAAAATTTTAACCCAATCTTTATTTTCATTTATATTTACAAGACTACTGGCGATAGTGCTCATTTCTCTTAAAATTCTATCTCTCAATTCATTATCCGTTTTTGATTTGATTAATGTATCTATAGCATTCGGGATATCTATTCTATCGTTTGAAAGGTAAACCCAGGGAGGTACCAACGCAAATAAAAACGTGTAGTTTGATGCATGAGGAAATAAATCGAAAGTTACATCCAATCCTTCTTCTCTTGCTCTTTCAACTACTTTAACTGCTTTTCTTATATCTCCCGGCCAAAAACCAATTGGTTTAAAATGTGATATTTCTACCGGTATTCCTGATCGTGCAATTTTGACCGCTTCCTTCGTTGCCCTTACTAGACCACTCGCAAAACCTCTAAAGTGGGTTGTATATATTCCATTGTATTCACTTACAACCTCACATAATTCAATAATTTCTTCGGTTTTTGCAAATGCGCCAGGAGGATAATCTAATCCAGTGGAAAGACCAAATGATCCTTGTTCCATCGATTCTCTTAAAATTTCTTTCATTTTTTCTAATTCATCAGAATTAGGTGGCCTGTTGTCAAGACCTAAAACCATGATCCTAATCATCGAATGACCAACTAAGGGTACAATGTTAATTGGGATTCCCGATTGTTTTAGATCCTCCAAATATTCTGATAGATTGTTATAAATCTTGTAATCATCACCGTACGAAAGGATTGATCGAAACATTTCATAAATATCATCATCAGCAAGTTCTGGATTTATTGGTGTCATCGAAAATCCACAATTTCCTATAACATGGGTAGTTACTCCTTGAGTGAGAACATTTTCACCACGACTCAATAGAATTGTTTGATCCGAATGTGTGTGAATATCGATAAAACCAGGTGAAACGATGAGCCCCTTAACATCAAATACCTCCTCAATCCCAATCTCTTCGATTTTTGGAGCTATTTTTATGATTTTTCCATTGTCCAAAAGGAGATCTGCCTTAAACCATGGATTTCCCGCTCCATCAATTATCTTACCATTTTTAATTAGTATTTTTTTCATAATTGAATTAATTTCTTTTAAATTTAATTAGAGATCTTATTATTTTTAGTATAATGATCTAATTTTAATCCTTCTAAATATTGATTATAATCTAAATTTACTGTTAAGAAAAATAAAACTTAGAGAGTTCTTCTTTGAAATAATTGTGAAAAGTTGTCATTTTTCTTAAAGAGAATTCTCACAAATAGTAACATAAATATCATTGGTAGAATGCTATTTCCTAATATTGCATATAGAACTGAGTTTAACAGTGTAATTGTAGTAGGATAAAATAAGATCGCAAAAGTATTTACTAAATAGTGTATAACAATGCAAGGGATAATACTTTTAGTCTTGAAATAGACATAAGAGAGTGTAATTCCTAAACAGCCAGCAAAAAATACCTGAAGTGAAATGGATAGAACATTAGGAAAAGTCAATAGATTAAAATAATGGGAAAGACCAAAGATTATCCCATTTAGAAGTACCACTGTAGTTTGACTATATCGCTTTTTTTGTAAGCTTAAGATTATACCTCTAAATGCCACTTCTTCCCATATTGCAGGCCTAAGCATATATATTAAGGCAAACCACCCATAAAAAAGAAAACTAGGTGGACTAAATAAAACTTCAAGATTATTTTGAAAATTATAAGATCCAAAGAATAAACCTATAAACAAGCTAGTAAAACCGTAAATTAGAAAAATACTTATTCCAATAAGAAGTTCTTGCCAAAAAGGCCTAAAAGATCTAAGACCAATAACAGATGCGAATCGCTTTAATTTAATCTTACCTTCTGGAAGTTTTAATCCATAAGGAATAATTACGAGATTTAAAAGTGCTAAAGACCCCATTAATAATAAAAAATCAACAAATAGTAATACTATGAACGGTTGTTGCGCCAATATGAAGATAAAAGGAAGTGCTATAATTGAAGGGAAGAAAAATGTAAAAAAAAAGGTTAAAATTATCAATACTAATGTACTAACATTTACATGTTCTCTTAGGAATCCTCCTGTTTTATAATATGGCATTTTTTCAACTTTAGGGAACATTCTATTGAAAATAAAAACCATTAATGCTAAACTAAGGACACCACTTACACCCAAAGCGATTAAACCAATCGTAATACCCATAGAATAGAGAAAAATATTCCCAATTATTAAAAATAACAAATAGAGGCCAATCCCCGAGAAAACCATCGCGATCCATTTTAGAATCTTGTTTTCTTTATTTAACTCTTCAATTACATATTTATACTTCATTTGTCCGAAAAATTTAATTTTTAACACAAACAAAAATAGCAACATTATCCACGCTATTGGTAGAGTTATCAGAAGTAGTATAAACGGAATGAATGAAAGTATTATTGATGATAAGGTAATTGATGTCATAAGGAGTGATACACCTTGGATAGACATCATTAAAATTATTTTTGCTTTGGCTTGGTCACGCGGAAGAAGAGGCAATGAAGCTAGAGTTGAACTACCAGATTCTTCAATATTTAAAAAACCTACAATTAGCATTATAGGAATAATAAGATACAAAAGAAGTATTATAGACCAAATAAATAATATTACTTCAAAAGAAGTAGTTATCTCATTAAAAAATCCCGTCATAGTTAGAAGCATTATCAAAGGATAGAATAATGGGAAGAATATAAACATGAAAGATTGAATATCCCTTGTAGAAGAAACTAAATCTTTACGAATATATGCTTTAATAGGTGAAGTGGGTTTTAATTCGAAATGTATTTCTCTTTCATTTGCTTTCTCTACTATTATTTCTGATGAAATCGCACTACGTAAAGCTTTTTGAGCGTGTCTGAATATAAGCCATGTTAAGATAATGTTTAAGGCAAATCCAGTAAGAGTTGTTAGAATTAAAATTGGGCTTACTTGAAATTGAAGAGTAGTGAATGACACTAGAAATGCAGGTGCACAAAGAATAGGGATCAGACTTAACAGAACCAATAATAGAAATGGTGGTTCATTAACCATAAATAGATTAAAGAGAGTTTCAACAATATTTATTCCCATACTGAAGATAAAACCAGAGCCAAACATAATGATAAAATATCCAATCATCGTGATTGTTCTTAAAAGATTCGCATTCTTAGATTTTGATTTAGATTCTGAAAAAAGGCTACTCATTTTTTCCCCGACCATTACCAGAAAACTAAAACTCAAGATCACATTTACAACTGATACTGCTAAACAAATAAAAAAAAGGGGGATGTTTTGAGTCACTATCACCATAACAATTGGAAATCCTAATATCAATAATATTAGGGGAATATCTAAATTGCGAAAAAGAGTCATAAAACCTATTTTTTTTAAACTCTTTTTTGAGAATGGTAAGGTTTGTAACCACTTAAAAGCATTACCAGACATGAAAGAACCAGTAGATATTAATCCGAACATAAGCAAGTACATGAGCTCCATTCCTAAAAATATAATAAATAAAAAGGAAGATACGAAAAGCATTGTATATACCGTAGAAGTTCCCATTTTTTCTGCGATTTGAATATACGTAAACAACGGTAGGACTGGTAAAAACAAGAAAAGAATTGAAAAAACGGTTTTGAGGGCAAATGATTGATTTTTAATGTAATTCTTGTTTTTTTTTAGTTTTTCAATAAATTTTGCCTGATGTGCTCCAGCACTGGCCATTTGGCTTTCCATTAAAATCTCATAGCTGGGGAATTTCGCTAAAGAATAATAAGACTGTCTCTTTTCTTCTTTCATACATATCAAGACCTTCAATTTTTCATTTTAAAAGAGGCTCTTAATTTTTTTACTATCTCGCTAACTGAGGTGTCTTGTTCTGTTAACCTTAAAAATACATCCTCTAAACTCGCACCAACCCTGTCGGCTTTTTGGCGCAATTCCTCAATTGTACCGATTCCTACCATTTTGCCTTTATTGATTATACCAATTCTATCACATAATTCTTGTGCTATTTCCATAATGTGAGTAGAAAACAGAACTGATCCTCCACTTTGAGTATGCAATTCTAAAATGGTTTTTACAACTCTTACTGATTTAGCATCTAATCCGGCAATTGGTTCATCTAAAATTAGTAAATCAGGTTCGTGAAGTATTGCTGCAATAATTTGTAGTTTCTGTTTATTTCCATGAGATAAAGTTGCAATTAATTGATTGTAATATTCTAATGCTTCTAAATTCTCTAAATAATCTTTTGCGAGATTTGTAGTTTGTTCTTTATCTAAATTTCGTATAGAAGCAATAAAATTAAACAAGTCTTTAGGAGTTAAAGATTTAAAAATTAAGGGTTCTTCAGAAACGTAACCAATCCGACGTTTAATTTCAACCTCATTACGTTCAGGATTTAAACCAAATACGCTCATTTCTCCTTCATCTGGTTCTAGTAGCCCTAAGAGAAGTTTAATTGTGGTTGTTTTCCCTGCACCATTTGGTCCTAATAATCCAAACACTTCTCCTTTACGTACATTGAAAGATATATCGTTAACTGCTTTTACATCGCCAAAAAATTTCTTTAAATTTGATACCGTTATGATATTATTATCGGACATATTAATGCATTAAAATTGATATTTAATCATAAAATTTGCTGTCATATATTTCCTTATATACTTACATATACTATTATATTTAAAGGTATTGAATCTGATTTAATTAGTGAATATGCGCCCATTTCTATGGATTCTTGATGATTTTTCAATATATATAGTTATATATAATAATTGGAAATATTAACTTATTGTGTATTTGAAATCTGTTTTTGTCGAACAATCATGACTATTGAGATAATAACTAGTAATGTGCCAATAAGATGGAAAATTGTGAAAAATTCATTCAAAATAAAGCTAGCAAAAACTGAGGTAACAATCGGAGTAGGTGAGATTACAATGGTAGCTTTCGATACATCTAAATATGAGAGAGTTTTATACCAACAAAACAATCCTGACCCATAAATAACACCCATTGCTATGAAAAAAAAAATATTAATAGGATCATTGAAAACTCTCAGATTCTCTACCGGGAAAGCGAATAAATATATAATAAATAAAATTATCCCTGAAATTATATTTCTGATGAATACCATTTGGGTGGGGGTGATCTCGTTTCGATCGAGCATTGATTTAGTTAATGTATGTCCCAACATCCACAAAAACGTAATAAAAAGCAGGATTAAAACTCCAAATAAAACATCCATGTTATAAGTTGTGACAAAAGAACCTTGGGTTATTGCAAGAAACAATCCGAAAAATAGGATACATGAAAATAAAATCTGTAATTTGGAAATCTTCTCTTTTAAAATTAGCACACCAAATAGTAATCCAAAAAAAACAGATGTTTTTTGGGTGAGTGCACCATTGATTGCTCCTGCCAGATTATATCCTATAAAAAATAGAAGCTGATTAAGACCGAAAATTATACCAATTAGAAAAAGGAGCCATTTATTTTTTCTCCAATTTTGCCAAGTGATGTTTTTTGAAGATTTCCCGTTTATTTTAGTATTGCTTGATTTTATTTTCTTAATCTCCAGTAGCGTTAAGGGAAGAAACATTGCAGCCTCAACCAAACACGTCATTGCAGCAAAGATAAAGGCATCAAGAGATTGGGGCCTTGCATTCGCTACAATGGGTTGAAATCCAATTAATAATATACCTAATCCTCCGAAAATAAGTCCTTTCTTAGTGTTAGTATCCACGTTATATAATAGAAATATAGAGAACTTAAAAATTTTAGAATTATTTTCCTTAGTATGGCTATAAATAAGGAATGGTTTATTCAGAAAATCAATGATTTCTTGGCAAATAATGAATGTAACAAGATGGTAGGAATAGACGACTCATATATATTTGAACCCAACACTATTGTTGGATTTGCTTCGGGAAATGATCCTATTTTTGATGAATATAAAAAAATAATTGGGAGTTTCCATCTCACCCCAAAAGAAGCCTTCAGTAAATACTGTGAAACAAATAACTTGGCTTCCACTCTAAATGAATTAACAGTGGTTGCGTTTGTGCTACCGATTAATGAAAAAACCAAAAAAGAGAATTACGAGTATTCTAAAAAAATGCCATCTGAACGATGGGCTCATACTCGACTTTTTGGGGAACAATCGAATCAGAAATTACAGAAATATCTCGTTGAAGAATTAAATAAACTGGGAATAAATGCTGTAGCTCCTATGACAGAGCTATATATATTCAAAGTATATCCCAAGCATGAAAACGGAGTATGGGCTTCAACATGGTCTCACAGACATATGCTATTCGCTACTGGATTAGGTTCTTTCGGATTATCGGATGGATTTATCAATGAAAGGGGGAAAGCAATGAGGTGTGGGAGTATTATTATTGATTACAAATTAACTTCTGATTCTCCTAATAGACCGAATGATCCTTATGAATATTGTATAAAATGTGGTGATTGTATTACTAGGTGTCCCGTTGGTGCAATTTCTTTTGAATCTGGGCATGATAAAACCAAATGCCAAATGAAGGTCGCAAGCACAGTCCCTTACATAAAAAGAAATTATGGTATTGATATATATGGATGCGGTTTATGCCAAGTTTCTGTTTCTTGCTCTTCAAGTATCCCTAAGAGATAAAAATAAAAAAAAGCCGTAAGTGTATGGAATTTACCGAAAAATATGCCATTCTAACTAATGTTCTTACGAAGAAGTTTGGTGCGATAACCGCAGTAAAGGATCTAAACCTTAAAATTCCATATGGGGTAACTTATGGATTACTTGGTCCAAATGATGCAAGTAAAAAGAAAAAAATCAAGAGAAAAAAGAATATTTAATTTTTTATTTAGAATAACTACCAAATTGAGGAAATTTCCTCAGTTGGTCTGAGGTAAATATCGGCCCATCATTACAAACAGAAACATCATTATTTTCTCCAATACAGCATGATCCACATAATCCTACTCCACATTTCATTTTTCTTTCTAGAGATGCTTGAACTTTAATATTCTTAGCTTCTGCAATATCTAATACTTTCTTCATCATATCTTCTGGACCACATGTAATAATCAAATCAATATCGTATTCTGATATTGCTTCCTCAATTTCATCAGTAACATAGCATTTTTTACCAAAAGAACCATCATCAGTGGTGCACATAGTATTAGGGATAAGTTCAATTAACCGATCTGCAAAAATTAATGATGGTTTATCTTTAGCACCTATAGCTACAAAAACATTCTTATTATTATTTTTTAACGAGTCAATTAGTGAGGTTATTCCTGCAATACCCATACCACCACCCACAATAAGGATATTAGTAGCATCTTCATAATTCCACGAATTCCCAAATGGTCCTCTTATACCTATGATCTCTCCTTCAGCAAGATCAAATAATTTCGATGTTCCATCACCAATCTTCTGAACCGTAATTTCAATTAAATTTCCTTCCACATTTGAAATTGACATAGGCAAAAAGTCAATATCAGGGAGCCATAAAATTACAAACATCCCGGGTCTATAAGCTTTTGCTATCCTTTCATTTCTTATTATAAAACTTTTAATTTCTGGTGTGTATTGTTTAATCGATTCAATTTTATTTATATCCGTTTTGCTCCGTGTTATATCTAAGACTAATTCCTCTTTCTCAGTTGGGAGGAGCTTAGCTTTAAGGTATCCTTTTTCAATGGCTAAGTCATAAATTTGTTTTCCTCTCGCCGTTCTGATGATTACCGTTCTCCAACCTTCTTCACTGCCAATATTCCCCACGGAAATATCCGCAAATGAGGCAGTATAATCAGAACATGAAAAGCAAGCATTCCGAATTGATTTATCATAAAGATAGTTTAACGGTATTTCTTTTATCCCTGATTTCAAATGGACCTTCATCTTGAACTCATTTTTATCAGGATTTATTTTAAAAATATCTTCAGTTTTGATATTAAAATCATTAAAACATTGAGTGAGGAGTTGATTATAATAAGTGCCAAAACAGATTGTTCCGATTGCCAGTGTAATAAGATCGTATGCTTCATAATCAAATATTGGGTGATTCTGCATTTTACGTAATGATTGAATTTGACAGGGGGTTCCAACTACTGCGATATCATTATATTCTTTGTTGATAGCATCACCAACAATTGATAATGTGGGGCTTTGACTCGGTTTATATCCTATACCTTTAAAAATCTCGTTTTGATTCTTAGCGATTATTGGGTAAGGTATAAAGTTTTCATCCTTAACTGTTATAACTGAGCAATCAATTAAGCCTGCTTCCATAGCTGTATATAGTAAAGTTGTAATCGGACCCGCTTCTATAGGCACCTTTTCTTTCGCTTTTTCCGTTAATTGAACTGATATGATTTCTGAATAATGTCCCAGAATCTTATCATGCTCTTTTCCGAATACCCACAGATCTAGTAATGACAGTGGAATTTGTTCTATTCCAGTCTTTGGGCATAAATTATAGCATAAACCATATCCATCTCTACAAGTATTACTATCTTTACATGAACCGTCTTCAGTAGGAATTTCTTTTTGGGAATCAAATTTAATATTTGCACAAAACGCACCACATGCTCCACAGTATACACATTTGCCAGTTTTTATAATCTCAGATTCTAATTCTTGCCATCCTTTTTTAATTTTGCTGACATACATGATTTTAGGCTTCCTCTTTTAGCTTTTTAATGAAATCTTGAGCTTCCTTTTTCCCGAGCTCAAATGCCTCCATGTTTTTATCTATTGTAGAACTGGGTACAAATTTCTTTAGAGTTTCAATGGCAGATTCTTCTGAAAAAATTCCTGAAAGAACAGTAAAGGCCCCAAAAAGAATGGAATTGCCAAAAACAATATTCCCAAATTTCTCCACAGCTAATTTTTGAACAGGAATCCTTAAAGATTTTGGAATTTGCTCAGCTGTTTGAAAATCCTTTATAGTTGATGGATCCCAGATAAGATATCCCGTATTCACATCGGTCTTAAACTGATTAGGACTCACTCTGGCAGCAGATTCTCCAGAAAGTACAATTAAAAAATCGTAAGGAATAAGTGCTTGAGGATAATCAATAATTTTGACAGTTTTATCTAATTCAACCACTACTTCAGCCCAACAGCTACCACCTCGAGCAGAAGCACTGTATGCTTCGGTTTGTGTCGCTGCTAAATTTTCATAAAGTGAAGCAGCCGTAATAATCATTTTTGAAAGAGTAATAACGCCTTGACCTCCAAACCCTGCTATACGAATTTCATATCGAGCCAATCTCTATCTTTCCCCCATTGCTATTTTCTTTATTTTCTCATACTCATCAGAGTACTCTGGTTTATCTGGTTCATATCTGAATTCTCCGATGATATATTTATTTAATAGTTCTTCTTCTGTCAAGAATTTTGCTTGATTAATACGTATAGTATTTCTCTTTATCCAATCAATCATAATTCCTGTATTTTCCATTTTTTGGCCCTCTATGCCCAAATTTTCAGCTCCCAAATTATCTAGATTTTTTCTACCAAAATAAGTAATACAAGGAGTTATTATTTCTATCACAGCAGTCCCTTTATGTTTTAATCCCTTTCTGAAATATTTCATTAAAGTGCGGGGATGGGCAACTGTTGTTCTTGCAACATAGGATGCTCCCGCGGTAAGAGCTAGCTTTACACCATCAACTCTATTTTCGAACATTTTGAATGGTGTGGTTGAACTCATTGCCCCAAATAAAGTTGTTGGTGCTCCCTGACCTCCAGTCATTGCATAAATACTATTGTTGAAAATAAGTATAACACAATCAAGATTTCTTCGGCAGATATGCATAAAATGATTCCCACCTATTCCTAGACAATCTCCATCTCCTGTAAAAATAATAGGTTTCATTTTTGGGTTAGCCATTTTCATTCCTGTAGCTAACGCTGGTGCTCTTCCATGCAATGTTAGTATTCTTTGTGTTGCGTGGTGAAGAGTTAGCAATATTTGGCCATAACATCCTATTCCAATTACAACAGGATGCAATTTGGGATCTAATTTTTCATCTTCAAATACCCGATTGAATAGATGCCCTATTATTCCATAACCACATCCTGCACAGAAAAGAGAGAAATATCTTCTAAAATACTTTCCAGGCATTGAAACAGAGAGGTAAGGATGTTCCGGTTGTTCACTTGGATAAGTTGACATTAATCTGCCACCTCCCTTATAGCTTTTAGAATATCATCCGGATGATGAAAGTCGCATATTTTAGGAATTCTAACGATGGGAATTTCTAGATCGGTTACTCGTTCGACTTGTTCTGCAATAATACCTGTGTAATTCAATTCAGGCACAATAACAGCTTTGACATCTTTAACAATATTTTTTACCTTTTCGTCGGGGAATGGCCACAATGTTATTAATCTAAAGATCCCAACCTTAATCCCCTCTTTGCGAGCGATATCTACAGCACGATAACTGGTTCGAACTGGTAAGCCATACGAGATGATGACTATTTCAGCATCATCCAATTTATATTCCTCTGTTAAAGAAATTTTATCAATATTTGTCTTAAGCTTATCGATTAGCATCTTTGTGAATGGAAGTGCCTCTCTTTGAGAGGACATACCAGTAGAATTATGCGGTGTATGTAGAAACATTAACGGTATGTAATCGGTGCCCATTATGGGTGGTTTTGGGATTATATAGGTTCTATTCTTATCATCATAATACGTAAACTTATGAGTAAGATCATCAGGTATTTCACGCGGAACGATTTTTTTTATAATTTCTTCTCTCGGTGGAATAAACAACGGTTCATGTAGATGTCCTAAATAAGCATCAGAGACAATAAAAACAGGACAACGATAAATTTCAGCGAAATTGAAAGCCAAAATTGTCAAATCAAATAGTTCTTGGCAATTCATTGGAGCTAATGCTATCACTCCAAATTCTCCATTACCAGCAAAACGCATAAGACCCAAATCGTTGTGATGAGGTTCAGTCACAAATCCTGTACCAGGTCCATTTCTTTGAACATCACAGAACACAAAGGGTATCTCTAAACAAGCCGCCATACTAATAGTTTCAACCATCAGTGAAAATCCTGGTCCAGATGTTGCAGTCATTGACTTCGCACCTACAAGTGAAGCCCCAATGACAGCATTTATTGATGCCAGTTCATCCTCCATCTGCATACAAACACCTCCAACTTCAGGCATTCTTCTAGCTAAATGCTCAATTACTTCAGTACTTGGAGTAATAGGATATCCTCCAAAGAAATTTAAGCCTGCAGATAACGCTCCTTCAGCCATTGCTACATTACCCATCAGAACATGTTTACCCTCAGGTAAAAATCTCTTATCATTTACTTTTTCCATTTACAATCTCTCCTTAAGTTTTAGCTTTTTCATTTGAAGTTTTCTCTTCGTCTAATATATAAATACACCAATCAGGGCAGGCGAATTCACACCTACGACATGCAGTACAATAATTTTCCTTACCTTCCCTAACTTTAGGAACATAAGCGATTCTATAGTTTAACTCATCACTAAGTTCTAAAATCCCTGTTGGGCATACTGCTATGCAGGCTCTGCATCCACCGCATCTACCCTTATTTAAAAATAAAGAGAAGTTTTTTTCCTTATTCTCGATTAGTTTTGGAATTTTAAATCAACTTGTTAATTAATAGTTTGATTTAGAAAATAATCTAACAATTATATATTTCAATCAAACTTGTTTTAAGTATTTCTTGAAATTCGCAAATATTATAAAAATCATGAACTTGATAAAATTTAGAAATAAACATAGAATAAAGAATTATATAATATTTGATGCCTTCCGAGAGATTTTATCTAATTCCCCTACTAAGTTTTGATCTATTGGTTTAATAGAT
>JBHLOF010000100.1:0-14324 GCA_048940805.1 Promethearchaeota archaeon | reverse complement strand
AGACAATTATCAACTAATAATGTAGCAAAATCAAAAATATAAAGATATAAACAATTATATGCCTTTTATATCTTGATATATAAGAAATATAAGAAAATTATATTAATGGAAGATTCTTTTGTCAAAAAGTATTATTTCGAAAGTTGTTGAAATAGAAAATTGTAATAAGGATTTGCTAATAAAAGCACTTTACACAGCAAAATTTTGGGAAACGGTAAATCCCACGAAAAAAATGGAAGCTAAATTTGTTGCTCCCAATGTATTATATACTAGGATAACAGATACTATTGCGAATATCCCAATCGAAATGGAAGGAGAATTAGTATTACAAGATAAGGGAGATGAAGAAGGAAAAGGACGATTAATTGAATTAAATGTTCGCAACAATAAAGATGTGAAAGAGCTCGAGGGTAGACTAAGAATTAAAGAACTAGCTTCAAATAAATCAAAATTGGGTGTATTCATTAGTCATTTTAATTTAAGTAGTGATTTCTTAAATTTAATAGGTAAGAGTCTTTCAGAACTCACTTTGAGAAATAAAATTACAGAAATGTTAAGAAAGTTGGAGCGCTGGGTAAAAAATAATTCATTAAAAGATTTACTCTCGTAGTAAGTATAAATAATATAAGGAATAGAAATGGGTGGTTAGAATTAATATATGGATCATGGAATCAGACTCAGGTATAACACTTGTGTATAAACCATACATGGATTTTCCCGTAAATGAGGATCTTGTCTCTGGACTATTAACAGCATTAAATCAGTTTACCATAGTAGAATTCAAGCAAGGAATAGATTCAATTGAAATGGGTGGGCTTCGGTGGGTATACATACTGGATAAAGAAACTAACCTTTTGTTCATTGGAGCGGATTCTAAAGATGTGAAAGGTGATATTCTGAGAGCAAGACTTGAAATTATCAGACAAACTTTTATACAACAATATGCAGGAGAGAAAGCTCGTTGGCAAGGTAAGTGGACTGGGAATGTAGAAATTTATAAGCCATTTGAGAATATTATAGATGAATATTACACTCAATGGAAGCAAGCTGAGCGGATCACGACTGTTGCTGAATTTGTTGATATTTTAGGTATCTTCCAGCAGATTCTAAATTTAGTTGTAAATGTGATAGAAGGGCGGTTATCGGAAAAAAGAAAAAGAAAAATCTATAAACAAATCGAAAGAATGTTTGATTCATATTCAAAATTAGATATAGTAAAAAAAAATCCTGAACTGAGCCAAATTACTTTTCAGAGAAAATTTGGTATTAATATTATAGGCATTAATCCAATGAATTGCGATATGCTTGTTGTAGAAAGAGAAATCATAAATCTAATTAAGAGAATGGTCGAAATACTCAAAAATGGGGAGGGATATTTCACATGTTTAAAATATTTTATTGAAGAGAACATATTCGATTATCTAATATCTAACTTTTCACTTTTGAATGATTTAAATTTGTTTATATTTCTTATTCAATTATTTCTTATTAAATAGTATTAATTATATTATTTAATTTAATTCTCTTATATGGTAATTTACGGGAATACCTGATTTGCTGCGTATTTGATTTTGACGATACGCATCTGTGGGTTCATATCTTTAATATTAAATAGATTTATTAAAAGGTATTTATTAAAAATATTATCAATTTTAGAGAAAGCAATCTTAAATATGTTGAATATTCCTCTTCTTATCATCTTATTTGTATTTTTTGTACTAATTATTTTTAGTTATTCAAAATCTAATCTTGATTTTGTTGCGATTTCTCTCTTATGTTGTTTTATTGCAGCAACGATCACAGGTTTAGTCACGGGGATAGGATTTAACCAATTTATAGGATTTATTGAATGGGAAGCAATTATCATAATACTAAGTATGAGTATTATAACAAAGATTGCTCAAGATTCGAATATTTTAGAATTTGTAGCTGTAAAGCTTTTCAAATTATCGAGGGGAGACCAAAGAATTTTTTTTTGGCTTCTGTGCATAATTACTACCCTCCTTGCTGCTATTATTAGTGATGTTGTCGTGGTATTAATTTTAGCACCAATAGTTGTTCGACTTTGCCATTTCCTTAAAATAAGAGCAGGAACCTACCTTTTAGGAATGACAATATGTATTAATATTGGTTCAATACTTACTCCTTTCTCAAGTGGAGAAAACATTATTATTTCAACAGCCTTCACTCAACTTGATACACTTTATTTTATCCAGTTTTATTGGATAATTTCCTTTATCTTGCTATTCATGACCATTTTTCTGCTAGATAAATTTGTTTTAAGTAAGGAACCAAAAATTGAAGAATTACAGAAAAAATTTATTATTGATTTAATAGACACCGATATTATGGTGAAAAATAAGCGGATGTTTTATTTTAATGGTATTGCTATTATAATAACCATTATACTGTTTGGCATCCTTCCGTTGCTCTACTTAACTGCAGTAATTTCTGCCTTAGTTTTAGTTCTCGTCAATAGAAGCTACACTAAAAAACCTATGAGCGAATTATTAAAAGATATTGAGTGGGAAATCTTATTCTTCTTCATTTCATTATATGTAGTTGTTGGATGTCTTATAGCAGCAGGATTTGGTGAGCTTTTCGAGCTGATCCCATTTCAAGTATTAAACCCATTTGTATTATCTTTTCTAATACTCATTATTATTAGTTTTATATCTGGAGTCGTTGCAAACACCCCAACAGCGTTAATTTTCATTCCTATAATTCAATTATTAGTAGAACCATTACCTACTGGTTTTGGGTTTTCATCAGTTCCCTTACTTTTTTCACTGCTAATTGGTATTAATCTAGGTGGAAATTTCTTACCTTCAGGAGCTGCTTGTGATATGATGACTCTTAAAATTGCACGAGATTCGGGTGTGGAAAATTTCAGTTACAAACGTTTGTTAAAAATGGGGGCATTATTTGCTAGTATTCACATTGGAGTAACAATATTATACTTACTTGTCTTAGTCCTCTTATTCGGATAAGTCGAAAAATGAAAAAAAGGAAAAAATTTATTATCGTATGTTATAAGGTAAGTTTAAAGCCAACCCCTTAATTTCATAGCATTAAGTACTCGTTCGATAGAAACTATATAAGCACCCATTCTGTTATTAGTTTCAAATTTAGATGCTTGATCAACAGTGGAATGATATGCTCTAGTCATGACACGGTCTAGTGCTTCGAACACTTCTCTTTCCGTCCAAAAATAACGATAATATCCTTGTACCATTTCAAAATATGAGACAGTCACTCCTCCTGCATTACATAAGAAATCAGGAATAACAAGGATTTCATTATCAAAGAGGACATCATCAGCATCTGGCGTGGTTGGTCCATTAGCAAGTTCAGCTACTATTTTACAATTAATCCTATCAACATTTTGTCTTGTTATTACATTTTCTAATGCTGCAGGGACTAAAATATCACATTCTAACTCCAGTAACTCTTCATTGGAAATCTCTTCAGTACCTTTTAATCCAACTACAGTAGAGGTCTTTTCTTTAAAAGCAGCTGCTTCAAAGGGATCAATCCCATCATTGTTGTAGATACCTCCTTTAGAATCAGAAACAGCAATAATATTACAATTAAAATCCTCACGTAAAATCTTGGCAGCCCAGGAACCCGCATTTCCATATCCCTGTACAACTACGTTTGCCCCATCTAAGTCTAAATTTATATCTTTTGCTGCCTCTCTAATTGTAAAAATACCACCTTTAGCTGTTGCTATACTGCGCCCAGCGCTACCTCCTAAAGGGAGTGGTTTACCTGTGATAACCGAAGGTGCATGCATACGCACAATCTTCTCATATTCATCCATCATCCACGCCATTATTTGGGGATTAGTATAAACATCAGGAGCAGGAACATCGATATTTGGTCCTATGATATCAGCAAGTTGTCTTATATAACTTCGTGCTAACGTCTCAAGTTCTCTATTACTCATCTCCTTTGGATTACAGATAATTCCACCTTTAGCACCTCCCAGTGGAATATCTACGCACGCAGTTTTCCAGGTCATCCATGCTGATAAAGCTTTAACTAGAGAAGCACTTTCATCTGGATGCCACCTTATTCCCCCTTTCATTGGACCTCTCGCAGAATTGTATTGGCATCTAAAACCTTGAAAGGTTTTAATCGTGCCGTTATCCATCTTCATGGTTATTTTGATTTGTACGAATCTTTCTGGTTCGCTCAGTGCTTCATAAATTTCGCTATCATAATTACTCAGTTTACAAGCATCATAAAGTTGCTTTTGAGCAATTTGAAATGGATCTAAATTTTCACTCATAATTTCCAATCTCAGATTTTCAGTTTACTAAAAAATCAAGTAAAAAATTTCTGAAAGAATCTGTATTTAATTTTGATTAATTTGAATAATAATTTATCATATAAAACCCTTCTAATAAATGAGTAAAGCGGGAAAGATTTGGGAACTCTAAAAATGAAATTTAAACTTTCCAAGAATTAGAGGTATATTTCTTTTAAATATTGATTCATAGCCTGAGCAGCTCTTCTTCCCGCACCCATGGCAGAAATCACTGTTGCAGCACCAGTCACAATATCTCCTCCTGCATAAATACCTTCTATATTTGTCTTCCCACTTTCATCAGCTATAATATTCCCCCATTGATTTAAATCTAAAGGAGGATAAGTCGATGTTAACAACGGATTTGCATTAGTTCCAATCCCGATAATTACTAAATCAGCCTTAATAATGAATTCTGAATCTTCAATAGGGATGGGACGGGCGCGTCCAGATTCATCAGGTTCACCAAGTTTCATTTGTATAACTTCTAATTCCTTAACCTTTCCCGTTTCATCCCCAATAAATCTTATAGGATTGGTTAATAGTTTAAAAATAATTCCTTCTTCTTCTCCATGACGTACTTCTTCCCGTCTAGCAGGTAACTGTTCCATAGCTCGTCGATATACTATTGTCACTGTTTTTGCTCCAAGTCGTAATGCGGTTCTAGCAGAATCCATCGCAGTATTACCTCCACCAATAACCACAATATTTTTACCTTTTACAACAGGGGTCTTATATTTTGGGAAATCATATGCTTTCATCAAATTAGTCCTTGTTAGATATTCATTAGCAGATACTATTCCCTTTAAATTTTCACCAGGGAGGCCTAAAAATCTAGGGCTACCGGCACCGATTCCGATAAATATTGCTTTAAATCCCAATGACTTTAAGTCTTCTATTGTCAATATCTTCCCAATAATCATATTATACTCAATATGTACTCCTAACATTTTTAGAGTATCAATTTCATCCTCTACAATTTCTTTGGGTAAACGAAATTCAGGGATTCCATAAACTAAAACACCACCACCTTTATGAAAAGCTTCAAAGATAGTCACGTCA
The DNA here is from genome assembly GCA_048940805.1 of Promethearchaeota archaeon. GTDB lineage: Archaea > Asgardarchaeota > Lokiarchaeia > Sigyniarchaeales > SOKP01 > Loki-b32. The sequence continues at coordinate 8,950 of JBHLOF010000100.1, read as the reverse complement.
TATCCATATCTAGCCATGTCCGCAGCACAAGTAAGTCCCGATGGACCAGAACCAATAATTGCTACTTTAATATTATTTGGAGCTTCACAATCAGGACATTCCTTAAGTTGATTTGCTCTTTCCCAATCTGCTACAAATCTTTCAAGATTTCCGATAGCAACGGAGCCAAATCGCTTTTTCATAACACATTTTGCTTCACATTGATTTTCTTGCTGACAAACTCTTCCACAAATTGCCGGGAGAATATTATATTCTTTAATACATCTAATAGCTTCTTGAATTTCTCCATCTCTTATTAATTTTATAAATTCGGGAATATTTATATTCACAGGACATCCTTCAACGCACATGGGTTTTGCACATTGCAAGCATCTTTCAGCTTCTTTTTTAGCTATCTCTGTATAATAACCCAAATTAACCTCATCAAAATTTTTAACTCTTAATCTAGGATCTTGTGTCGGCATTCCCTGTCGAGGAATTCTAACTGGCTTCTTGTTTGACGTTGTCTCATTCATTAATATCACCAGCATTGAATTTATCTATGGCTTTGCAAGCATGTGTCTGATAAATAGAGACTTCAGGTTCTTCAAATCGTTCATTACGAGAAATTAGTTCATCCCATTTAACTTTATGTCCATCGAAAATAGGTCCATCAATGCATGCAAATTTAGTAATTTCCTTCCCATCTTGTAGTAGAGTAAGTCGACAACAACCACACATTCCAGTTCCATCTATCATAATGGTGTTTAAACTTACAAATGTAGGGATATTTCCATTTATCTTGGTATAATTTGATGCATCCCTCATCATATAAGTACATCCAATAAAATAGGCTCTATCTATATTTATATCCTGATTAATTATGTACTCTAATCCTGTTAAAACTTTACCTTTCAATCCTTTGGAACCATCTGAGGTGCAGAATACCATAACATCAGAAATTCCTTCAATTTTTTCTTCTAAGTAAAATAAATTCTCATTTCTTGCTTCTAAAATAGTGATAATCGTGTTTCCAGCAGATTTTAGCGCTTTTGCGATTGGGTAAATAGCACCATTTCCATAACAACCACCTGCTAGTAAAACAGTGCCAAAATTTTTGATCTCGATATCAACCCCTAAAGGTCCCACGACACTATAAATGTAATCCTCTTCACTAAGATCTGTTAATTCCATTGTCGAATATCCTGCTTCTTGGAAATAAAGAGTGATAGTACCCTTATCTATGTCCCAATCAGATATGGTGAGAGGAATTCTTTCACTTGTTTCATCTTTCATTAAAATTACAAAATTTCCCGGTTTTGCTTTCCTTGCAATTAAGGGTGCTTCAATAACTAGTTGAAAAAAGTTAATTGCTACTTCATCATTGGAGATAACTTTAAATCTTGATATCCTTGGCTCTTTTTCCTCCACCTTCGATTCCGGACCAGTATATTTGCTTGCACGATAATCAATTAACTGTTTTAGATCCTCCACTTGATTTGAAATCTTTTCTCCGCGATATTCAAATAATTCTAATTGTTTGAATTGAGTTATGTAATCATTAATCTTCTCTTCAAACGATAAATTTATGAGATTAACGTTTTTTAAAAGAGCTTCCAACCTATTTAACTTAAATGGAGGGTGAACCTTTTTAATTTCTTCATCTATAACGCTAGAATTTGAAAAATTAAATTCTTTCTCCAAGGAATTATCAAAGTTCTTAGCTATTTCACAAAATATCTGCCAATCTGGTTTCAATTCCCCAAGGTTCAAAGTTACTTGAGTGAAATTACTTGGTATTTGCTTAAAATCAATAAATGTTCCGGAATCTTCTATAAATGTGCATGTTGGAAGTACAACATCAGCATATTGAAAGCAGATTGAGGGATATATATCCTGGATTATTAAAAACTCAATATTTTTCAAAAGATCAGGTTTATTAAGTCTCTCAGTGAGGTATAAAACTTTGATTTTACCTTCTGATATGTCTTTTATAATTTTATTATGAGATTTTTCTTCATTCGAAGTTATATGGTTAAAAACACCTTCAATATTAGCTTTTCTCCAAACAGAATCTTCGCCATTTTTATTTTTTAACAATTCAATTAAGCTGATATTATCTGTCTTTAAGACTTTTCTCGAAAATTTATTTAAAATGTAAGCTGATTCATTTGATAAATCACTTGAGACTAAAATACCAATTTCCTCTGATTTATATTTTTTCAAATTATTTATTATGACTTGGTATGCTTCTTCCCATGTACTAGGGATTAATTCATTATTAACTCTGATTAATGGATATTTTAATCTATCTTCGCCATTATTAAATGGTACAACACAAAACCTCCCAAATAAACAAGGAAATTTGTTATGACTATAGTTTTCTCTACTTGGAATGGATTCTACAAGCATATCCTCATAAGAATAATAGCGAAAAGAGCACCCTATACCACATAACGCACAAATTGACTTAGTTACCTTACTATTTTTATCAAACCATTTAGTATTTTTTGATGTTATCGCCCCAGTTGGGCATACATCTATGCACGCACCACAAAATTGACAATTTGAATTAATGCGAGGAGTGTCAAAGGCTGTAGAAATTATTGTATCATGCCCCCTATTAACAAAATTTATGGCCCCTATTTCTCTCAATTCGTTACATACCCTAACACATTTACCACATAATATGCAAAGGTTTGGATCAACTTCAATAAAAGGATCATTTCTTTTTAGTGATAAATTCTTATATTCAAGTTTATACTCAACTTCATCAATTTCAAGATAATTGACTACTTTTCTTAAATCACAATCGTTATTTCTAGAACAAAAGAAACACCCAAAGGATCTACCTGCTTTACTTTCACTCCTTGCATCTTCCTCACAGTTTTCTTTGTTATTACATACAATACATGAGTTTGGATGTTCACTTAATAGTAATTTAAGAACTTCCCTTCTTAATTCTAATAGTTCTTTATTATTTGTTATTATTTTCATACCTTTTTGGGCAGGGGTTGAACAAGCTGTAGGATAACCTTTCATATTTTCAATTTTTACAATACAGAGTCTACATCCACCATAAGGAGGTAAATTCTCTATATAACAGAGCGTAGGAATATATACCCCTGCATTATTTGCAACTTCTAAGATTGATTGCCCATCTACAAATTCAATGTCATGACCATTAATATTCAATGTATTGTTTTTATCATTCAACATTCTGTCACTCCTCTATTATCTTATTTGGTATCTTAAAAATTGAGTTAGTTGGACAAAGACTATAACATACTTCACACTTAATACATAAATCAGAGTTGATAAAATGTGGTTCTTTCGGGTCTCCTGTAATAGCATTAGATGGACAGTTATTTTTACAAACTTCACACCCAGTACATTTTTCTTCATTTATTGAATAAGAAATTAAATTTTTACATACAAGAGCGGGGCACGTCTTTTTTACCACATGTGCTTCATATTCCTCTTTAAAATATTTTAAAGTAGTAAGAACAGGATTCGGTGCCGTTTGACCTAATCCACATAAGCTTGTCTTTTTTACAATATTTGCAATCTTTTCTAATCTTTCTAAATCTTTTAAATTTGCATTACCTTCACTTATATTAGTAAGGATATCTAACATTCTCTTAGTTCCTATTCTGCATGGTGCACATTTTCCACAAGACTCGTTTTGGGTAAATTCGATGAAATAATGCGCTAGTTCTACCATACAAGTATCCTCGTCCAATACAATAAATCCTCCCGAACCCATTATAGCACCCAAGGATGTAATACTCTCATAATCCATCTTCGTATCTGAAAGCGCTTCTGGTATGCATCCCCCTGAAGGGCCTCCAATTTGAACTGCTTTTAGTTTCTTACCGTTAGGAATTCCACCTCCAATTTCGAAAACTAATTTATTAATCGTTGTTCCCATTGGTACTTCTACCAATCCTGAATTATTTATCTTGCCAGTGAGTGCAACCACAAAGGTTCCGGAAGCATCCTTTGTTCCTATTGATTTAAACCATTTTGAACCTTGTTGAATAATTCTAGGAATATAAGCATAAGTTTTAACATTATTAACATTTGTGGACTTTTCCCACAAACCTAAAGTTGCCGGATAAGGAGGTCTTGGTCTAGGCATGCCACGTTTTCCCATTATCGCTGCCATTAACGCTGTTTCCTCGCCACAAACAAAAGCCCCAGCACCTTTTTTTAAGACAATATCAAAATCAAATTCTGTATTTAAAATGTTTGTACCAAGAAGTCCGTTTTCCCTTGCCTGATTTAATGCAATCTCAAGACGTTCAATAGCTAGAGGATATTCGGCTCTGACATAAACGTATCCATAGTTTGCACCCATAGCATACGCAGCAATAATCATACCTTCAATTAAACTATGCGGATCAGCTTCTAATAAAGATCTATCCATGAAGGCACCAGGATCTCCCTCATCACCGTTCGCAATTATATATTTTGGAAATTTATCAGCATCACGACATTCCCTCCATTTCTTTCCTGTAAGAAATCCTGCTCCTCCCCTACCACGTAATCCAGATTCCGTTACTTCATTAATAACTTCCTCAGGTTCCATTTCTTCTAACACTTTTTTTAGTGATGAATAACCACCCTCAGCGAAATAGTCGTTAATATCTTCAGGATTTATCTTTCCACAGAATTTCCTTAAAATAGGCAATTGTTCTTTGTAAAATTGAATCTCATCCCTAGTTTTGATTCGTAGCCCTGTAATTGGATCTTTATATAACAACCGTTCAACTATTTGATTTCTAATGAAATGAGATTCAATAATTTCTTCAATATCTTTTGGCTTTAATTTAACATATAAGACATTTTCAGGTTTTACTATTATTTGTGGTCCAAATTGACAAAAGCCTTGACATCCTGTTAATTTTATTTTTAAAAAATCTGATAGATTATACTCTTTTATTAACTTCCTTAACGTATTATCAATTTCTAGAGCGTTCAACGAATTGCAACCGCTTCCTCTGCAAATTAATATTGTTCTATTAGTCAAGTTTCTCTTAACTAAATTTTCATTAATATTAGTTTTGTGCATCCTTCCTCAATTTCTTTAAAATATTTCTGAGTCTCTTTAGTGTTAAATCGCCATAAATCTGACCATTAACTACACATACGGGGGAAATGGCACAACACCCTAGACACGCTACCGATTCTATTGAAATTAGCCCATCCTCTGTTGTTTCTCCAGATTTTATCTTTAATTCATTTTCAAGGAAATTTAATAATAAAGGTCCACCTTTAACATGACAAGCTGTACCATCACAACATACTAGTACATTTTTCCCAAGTTGTTTGAATTTAAATTGACTATAGAAAGTAGCTATGCTATAAATTTCAGCAAGAGGGATTTTCAACTCTCCAGATATATAATATAAGACATTAGGGGGTAAATATTGATATGAATCTTGTATCTTTTGCAATATTGAAATTATATTTCCCCTTTCATGCTCATAAATTTTCAAGATTTCATTAATCTTGATTTTCTCCTCTTCCTTTATTTCATAGATGATTTCTTGAGTCAAAATATCCTAGTTCTATGAATTCTAATTTAGATTTTTTAAAGTATGAATAAATTTTAAATTTTTGATTATTAATGGGAAGGTAAATAATAGATAATAATATTTTTGACAAATGGAATATTTATATATTTAACTATGGACACCATTCTTGTATTAGATTTTGGGGGGCAGTATTGTCATTTAATCGCAAGGAGAATAAGAGATCTAGGTGTTTATTCAGAAATCCTTCCTTATAATGTGAATCTTAAAAGGATTAAAGCCCTAAAACCAAAAGGGATTATTTTATCTGGCGGACCTAATAGTGTTTACGAAAACGGAACCCCACAATTGGCTATGGATTTTTATCAGTATATTTCCAATGAAAAAATCCCAGTTTTAGGAATTTGTTATGGACATCATCTTATTGCTCACCAGTTGAATGGAAAGGTTGAATCTTATACCTTTAAAGAATATGGTCAGACTGAACTAAACGTTTTAGAAGATAAAGGACTCCTTGAAGGTTTTGATAAAGTTGAAACCGTATGGATGTCTCACGGAGATCAAGTAGAGAGATTACCAAAAGGCTTCATAACACTAGCAAATACCACTACTTGTCCAATTGCCGCCTATGCTAACGTCGAAAGCAAATTATTTGGTGTTCAATTCCATCCCGAAGTTGTCCACACACCTAAGGGCAAAGTGGTGCTTGAAAACTTTATTAATAAATACGTAAAAGCCAAAAAAGAATGGAAATTGGAAAATTGGATAACCAAAACAATAGAAGAAATAAAGGATAGGATTGGTCCAGACAATCGAGTTATTTTAGGTTTAAGTGGTGGTGTGGATTCTTCTGTAACTGCGGTGTTAATATATAAAGCAATCGGAAATAGATTACATTGTATTTTTGTTAATAATGGGGTATTACGTAAAAATGAAGTACTTGAGGTTCAAGAAACGTTTAGAGATAAATTAAAGTTTAAAAATCTGCATTATGTCGATGCTGAGGAATTATTTCTAGAAAATCTTAAAGATATAGAAGACCCTGAAGAAAAAAGACGAATTATTGGTCACACATTTATTGAAGTATTTGAAAAAAAGACGATTGAGCTAGAAAAAGAGTATCCAGATATAAAGTTCCTTGCCCAGGGAACAATTTATCCTGATCGTGTGGAAACAAGTGCTACTAGCGAAGTTTCAGCAAAAATAAAGTCTCATCACAATCTCACATTGCCAGATAATATGCTTTTAGAAATTATTGAACCTCTAAAGGATTTATATAAAGATGAAGTCAGAAAGATTGGGCACAGTTTAGGATTGCCTTCAGAAATTATCAATCGTCATCCATTTCCAGGACCAGGATTAGCAGTAAGAATTATTGGGCCAATAGATAAAGAAAAATTAAATATTTTGCGAGATGCTGACGAGATATTAATTGAAGAAATTAGAAATGCGGGTTTGTATGAAAGACTCTGGCAAGCTTTTTGTGTGTTTCTTCCTTTAAAGACCGTCGGTATTATGGGGGATTATCGTACTTATGAATATATATGCGCAATAAGAGCTGTAGAATCACTAGATGCAATGACAGCAAATTTCGCAAAATTAGATATGGATTTATTAGAAAGAATTGGAACTCGGATTATAAACGAAGTAAAAGGAATAAACAGAGTAGTTTATGATATTTCTAATAAGCCACCAAGTACAATTGAATATGAATAATTTTTTTTACAATGGTATTGATTTTATTTTATACTAATTATACTCATCTTGAAAATTATGACTAAAAAAGAAATTAAATGGGATTTTTCAGAATTGTTTTCTGGTCATGATGACCCTAAATTACCAAAGACTATGGAAAATCTAAATGAAGAAGCAGATCAATTCATAAAGGATTATAAAGGTAAAATTGACGATAAAAAATTCAGTGCGGATGACCTTAAGCTACTCTTAGAAAAGATAGAGGATTTTTCAGCGAGAATGGATGAAGTGCAACTCTTTTCTGTTAACTCCTTTAATGCTAATATGACACTTCCTGAAACTCAAGCTCTTAATAGTAAGTACCGAGAATTCGAAACACAAATTTCTACTAAATTGACATTTATTGATTTGGAAATAGGAAAGCTTATTTATGAAAATAAGGAATTAATCAATAATCCAACATTAGCTAACTATAAACATTATTTAGAAACAATTTACCGAGCCTTTCCTCATAAGTTATCAGAAATTGAAGAACAAATAATTATTGAAAAAGACCAACATGGAATTAGAGCATGGAGTCAACTACAAGGAGCTTGGTTAAATACAAGAGAATTTAAAGTTAATGTAGAAGGAGAAGAAAAAATATTATCATATGGAGAAGCTAACAATTTACTAACCCATCCAGATAGAGAAACACGAATTTCAGCAAACAAATCAATATATGGCTTACTCGGTAAAGATGAAGAGATATTTACATCTGCTATTCGAAATATATGTGCTGATTGGATGAAAAACTCAAAGCGTAGAAAGTATAATAGTCCTATGCATGATAGCTTGATCATCAATGATACCACTCAGGAGATTATAGATAGCTTAGTAAAAACAATTGAAGAAAGTGTAGGTGTTTATCAACGTTATCTGAAAATTAAAGCCAAACTTCTTAATTTACCAAAATTAACATGCGCGGATGTTGTTGCACCACTTCTGAACGTCCCTCATAAAAAATATAAATGGGATGAAGCTATAGAGCTCATATTTGAAGCTCTTAGCCATTTTGATAACTCTTTTTTTGATATTGCTAAAGACATGTTTGAAAGGAATCATATTGATGCTAGTGTAAGAAAAGGTAAAAGAAATGGAGCTTATTGTACGGGATGGTATAAAGGCAAATCTGCTTTTATATTATTGTCCTATGATGGTGCTATTAGAGAAATATACACCTTAACTCATGAGTTAGGACATGCGATACATGATTATTTAGCATCACGAGCACAAACCTATATCAATATGCATCCTGGATATACTGTTGCAGAAACTGCATCTACATTTGGGGAGTTGCTTATGACAGACCTTTTGCTAGAAAAAGCAAAAACCAAGGAAGAAAAGATGGCTATTATCGCCCATGTTTTAGATGAAGCTGGTCAATCTGCTTTTCAAGTAAGTGCGCGTATTTGGTTTGAACAGAGTTTATACGATGCAATAGAAGATGGTGAACATTTAGATGGAAAAACGGTTTCAAAATACTGGTGTGCGGGGAGAGACAAAATTTACGGAGATTCTGTTGAATGGTTTGAAGAAATGGATTGGGAATGGACAATGAAGGGACACTATTACATCCCAAACTTTAGATTCTATAATTATCCCTATGTTTATGCTCAACTTTTTGTTTATGCGTTATATAAGACGTACAAGAAAGAAGGGAAAAGTTTTGTACCCAAGTTTAAAAAATTACTTTCTTC
>JBHLOF010000012.1:0-56483 GCA_048940805.1 Promethearchaeota archaeon | reverse complement strand
CACTATGTATGTCAAATATTATGGTTCAAAAAGCAGCTGTAGAGGGAGCGCTTGAAATGAATAGAGAGAAAATATATCATGCGGTGTTACTAGATCCTAATACTGCAAGTGTTTGCTCTCCCGAAGAAATTCGAGAGATGGTAGATGAGCTGCTTGAAAAGGAAAGCAGATGGATACCCAATTTTTAAAAATTCATTATTTTTAATATGTGATGCTTTTGCGCATCTTTAATCCCGTATAGCAAAAATACTAAATCATCTATTTCTCTTTGAATTTGTTTAAATTTGTTTATATTATTATGATCAGAAATTAATAAGATCCTAACTTTATCAATTAATTTCAACGCGTAATCTTTTTCCTTTTTGTTCCTAGGGACTTTAATTGGGAGATCTTTAATTTTTTCTATTAAAATTCTTGGAAAAAGTTTTTTATAAGAACCAAATAATTTAATAAAATAATAAGAAAACAATAATGAATTGATTAATCCAAGTAGATAAATATTATTGAACTCACTTACGGGAGAATGGCAAATCTTTAAATTATAGAAAGATTGAGAAGTTAAGGATAATTTTTTCTCATAAGTAGCACAGATTAAATTATTCTGGCTCATTTGTCTAATTATGATGCGATCTTCGTAGATCTCCAAATTCTTATAATTAATCCCTTTTTTATCTAATTCAATATACTTATAATCATTAATACGGTAACGTTGAATTGAATCCACAAATAATTCAAATTGATCTCTATTCATTTCAGGAGGTTTATCTTTAATAATGCTTTCAATGTTTTCCTTCTTAAAAGGAACCTTACAATTTGGGCAAAGGAATTCTTTTTTAGGGATAGGGAAGTATTTTTTACATTGTCTACAGAAAATAGCCTCTCCAGATTTTGTTAATTCAACTCCTCTACTCAATAAAATCTTAAAATCTTCTTTTAACATTAATTCCTTTAATTTTGGGAATTTCTCGGTTAAACTTAAAATTGGTAACATATCATCATCACTAAGATGTATTAAAAATTGATAATCCCAGTTTTTCAATGACCGTTGAATAAACTCTTTTTGATGCTGATTCAATATTTTAACCTTAACTCTATTCTTCTCCCTCTCATTACGGTCAATTTCTTTTTCTAAGATTATGATGATGTTTGAAACTACTGGATCATCGAATTGGGGTCCAGAATGGTAGATTTCTTTTATTTTTGTGGTATTATAAATATATCTTCTTAATCTCGAGCTGTTTGAAAGAGCTAATAAAGAATCTGGAACAATATAGCCTAATGCACCATTATTTCTCAATATTTTTATCCCAAGTTCGATAAATATCTGAAAATAATCATATTGACCTTTACTTGTTTCAAAGTTCATTTTTTTAATAGTCTCGCGCTTTGCTATTGGTATGTCTCTAATAAATAGATATGGTGGATTCCCCACCACAAAATCATATTGTTCAGACTTATCAATAATCATTGCATCAATTGCACTAATATTGAAAATCGGCACATGATAATTTTTACAATCTTTTATAATTATATGAAAAATTTCAAAAATTGCATAATGAATATTGATTTGACATAATATACAAGCAATAGGGTTTACATCTATCCCATAAATTGCCCTATTTATCCCCATAATAATCATTTTAGCCTCATTAGGAAGCAATTCTTGGATTTCTTCTCGTTTAAAGATATGAAGGTATCTTGATATCAAAATCTTAATTGCTGGAATAATAAAATTCCCAACACCACAACTCAAATCAATAAATTTTTTATCCTCAATTTCATGTATATATCTATATCCAACGGCATTTAATATATAATCCACAACGGATTTAGGGGTGTAAAACTGTCCAAGACTTTTTCTATCATCATAGTTTAAAATCTCTTCATACCCTGCTCCCAAGAATTCTTGATCTGAATCCAATGCTTTAGACTTCCCATCTGGTATACCGTTTTCTTTAATTAAAGTCTTAAAATTTAATTCTAGTTCTCCTCTATCTACTTTATAGTATTCAGTAAGTTTCTGAATAAGCTTTTCCTTTTCTAAATAATCATTGAAATATTTCATATCTAGTAAGAATTCGAGATATATACTTTAAATTAGGAATATTTTCTATTTTTTAGTTTTTATTTGCGATTTAATAGCATATCCTTATTATAAATGAAGTTGAATAATACGAAATAATGAAAGTAAGAAATGCCATTGTTTCATTACACATTTATATATTAGTGAATTATATATCTACTAGCAAAAAAAGGAAATTCGATAAACTAGCAACGAAAATATTATGATTTTAAGTATATTCTCAATACTACTGTCAACTGTCATTTCTGTATTTGGAATAGTTTTTGTATTCCAACATAGGGTCGATTATGGCACTACTTTGAATTCAATCCTTAATATCCTTCTCTATTTGTTTTTAGGTATGATATTCCTCCCATTATATGTTCTATCAACAGAAGGATTTCTCAATCCAATATTATCCTTGATGTTATGGAAATTTTCAATTATCTTTTGGATTATATCAGCTGCTTTATTAAGTATTATTCATGTTGTTATAATTAGAGTGAAACCTATAACACCTTTGCCCTCAATTTTCTATGCCTTAATGGGGGGCATAATTATAAATTTAACATTTCTTTCTAATTCTATTGAAATTGTCGTTGGAAGTTGGAATTTTTATATTTTTACATTCAACAACTTGTCTTTGGTTTTAATTCTTATAGCATATAATTTAATGATCTTTTCTTACATGTGGTATAATATGGGAACTAATATCTCAAAATTTCGTGATAAACGTACTGGGAAAATATTAGGTCTTCTTACACTAAATTTCACGGGAATAATTATCTTCTATAGTCTCCATTTGCTTTTCCAGAACCTTCTCTTTGAATTAATTTATTTATTTTTTTATACAGTCGGAGCTATTATCGCCTCCTTTAATATTTATAAGAATCCAGCATTATTTATTGAACTCACAAATAAGATTTACGACTTTATCATATTTCATAAAAGTGGTATTCTATTGTATTCCTATAATTTTGAAACTGGTAAAGAAACAGATGACTCTCTCTTAAAGGGTTCAATTCTTATTGGAATTAACCACATCTTGTCAAGTTTAGCTGATAAAAGAGAACAAATTAACCTTATTAAGATGAAGGATAGAGACATCCTTTTTGAATACGATACGTTGAATGGATATGCCATTTTACTTACAACTAATCGTAAAAACACTTTTATTGAAAAAGCGGTCAATTCTTTTATGCACAAATTTTCCACATTGAATGAAGAAAAATTTAAGAATATGAATGGTTTAATAGATGTATCTGAATTTAGGAATGCTAAAAACCTTATAACTGAAATTTTTGCTCCCTATATATTAAACCCTTAAAAATTTTTATAAATAGAATATTCTTATATTCATTAGAATCTTTGCTTGAAATTTCAATTGTTTCAACAATTAACAAATAAATCATTAAAATAATTTTCTACGAGCTTATCTTAAGCATGTATGGCGTTTTTTTTATAATATTAGAAATTGGGTATTTTTCCGTATTTTGTTTGTGTTTGTTTACTCTAATTCATATTGTGCACTTTCAACAAAACTATGGGATTAAATTTATGGCAACCCTAAATTTTTTAACTATTTTTAATGCTGTACTAATATATTCCTCTCTCTATATCATTTCGATAACGTTATTTTTCTCTGAAGCATTTAATATAATTTTATGGAAGATTTCAATTTTATCCGGCTTTGTAAGCCTTATTTTAACCTCATTAATTTACACTTTTTTAAAAGAAACTAAAAAAATACCTGATTTCCCCTTTTTAATTTTTATAGGTCTTTTAGGATTTCTGATCAGCACTCTCTTTTTCCCTAACTCAATTCAAATAGATATTTCTATTTCTGATATTCCTCCCTTCTTTATCTTAGATCCTTCTCAGATAAACTACTTATTCAATGATATAACAGGACTAATAATAAGTCTATTTCAAGTTTCTGTATTAATCTACTATTTTTTTCTCTCCATTAGTATTTATAAAAAAGCTAGAAACAAAAACACACCCTTGGTATTAATTTATAATACAATAATTTTAACAGTGCCAGTAATAATGTATATTTTGTATATCGCATTGAATCTACCAATTTTCAGAGAGTTACATATACTGAGTCTATGGCTAACCATTACTGGGATATGTTTAATGCTCCTTAAAAAACCAGATATGTTCTTGGAATTGACAAATAAAATTTTTAATATCAATATTTATCATAAATCAGGCATTTTACTCTACTCTTACCATTTTACAAAACCTCAGGATGAAATAGATTCAACTATATGGGGTAATATTCTAATTGGATTAAACCATATTTTATCTGAATTCGTGGATAAGCAAAATCAGATCGATGTACTTCAGACGAGAAATACAGATATAATAGTGCATTACGATGAATTTGGTTTTGCCGTTGTATTGATTACTAATAAGAAAAATGCAATTTTACTAAAACTCATGAAGAACTTTACCTTAGAATTTAGAAATAGATATAAAGAAGAATTACTTGAAATTCAAGATCTCAATAAATTAATAAATGTCTCCGAGTTTACAGAAACAAAAGAATTAATAGAAAAAGAATTTAAAATTTACCTCTCTTAAAAACTATTGAATAATCTCTGGCTTAGGTTTATTCCTTAATTAATTTTGCTATAAATTTGGACTATGAAAATATTTAATAGTTTTAAAATAAACAACACTTAAACTATATAAATAACTCAATTAGGAATAATTTGGTTCAAAAATAATGTCATTAAAATATTGTCCTAAATGTGGGAATAAGTTAGACCCAGATGCTTCTTTTTGTGATTCATGCGGAGCGAAGCTGGAAGGGAGAATAGAAACTACTAATGTCAACTCCCCTGGCTCAACTCAAACCGTTCAACATACTCAAGTACAACCAAAAACAGTGAGATATGCAGAATCCCTAAAACGAGTCGTAGCAGCAATGTTTGACGGAATTTTTATCTTGTTAATCGGATCTGCTTTTTCTTGGCTTTTAGTTAATCCTTGGTTTCCTGTAAACATCTTTGATCCTTTTGGAGCATGGTGGTTTACATTCCCATTTGACTGGATAATCGGGTTCTTATATCATTGGTTAATGGAGGCTAATAATAATGGTCAAACATTAGGTAAAATGGCACTCAATATTCGAACGGTTGACGAGAAGACTCTTGGTCAAGCGAGTTCAGGAAGTTACGCACTTAACAATCTTTTCAAAGGTTCACCCTTCCTATTGCTAGATGTATTTATCGGGATGATTAAAAATTCAGAAGACCCAAAGAAAAGATTCAGAATTATGCAAAATGCCTCAGAAACAGTGGTAATTTATACAAGGTAAGTTTTTCAATATTGTAAGAAATCACAATTTTTTCTTTCTTTTTTTTACATTTAGAAATTTGTTAGATCCTATACATTTAAAAGGTATTATTTATATAAATTCCCACAGTATGCAAGCGATTCAAGATAATGAATGGGCTTATGATTGGGAAATTATTGTGAAAATATTCGAAGCAATAGATAGCTTAAAATCGCAATTTGAACAATTGGATGTCAGTTACTTACGTGAAATTCAACAAAATATTTTGATTTTAAACCTTGAAAAATATGCATTTTCCTTACAAAATTATATCATCCAGAAATACTCGCACGACTAAATTGTCTAACACTTTTCATTAATTACTGTTCATTTGTAGAAATCTATATTAAGTATTCCTTCAAATATATATAGAAAGATACGATCTTGTGATTTACATATGAATGAATCTAAAACAAAATCAGAAACGATATTTGAAGGATTTGGACGAAGACAAAAATGGAGCTTCGGAATGGGAAGCTTCTCACAATGGTTTATTAACAGCGCATTTAATATCTGGGTTTTTACTTTTTATTTTGCTGCTGTAAAAATCCCTATTGTGTGGTATGTTCTTGCTGCTATAATCTGGACAATTTGGAATTCTGTGAATGATCCATTAATAGGATATCTTTCAGATCGGACACATACACGCTGGGGACGTAGAAAACCCTATATAATGCTAGGAACAATCCCGATCATTATATTGGAAATAATAATTTGGTTACCACCATTAAATAACGATGTGGTTAAATTTGTTTATTTATTAATTATGCTATTTTGCTATGATACATTCTATACTATGATCTCTCTGCCGTTTGATGCCCTCTTTCCGGAGTTATATACAACAGTAGAAGATAGAGCTGAAGTGAATACTATAAAACAAATCTTATCAGTTATTGGACTTCTTGCTGCTGCACTGGTTCCTGGTCTCTTGATTGATGATATAGCAACTCTAGATGGCTATTTATTAAATGGTATCGTGACATCAATTATAGTAGGGATATCGCTATTAATATCTTTGAAGTGGGGTGTTATTGAACGTGAGGAATTTAAGCAAGATTACAAGAGCAATCTAGGTTTCATTGAAAGTTTAAAATACACATTGAAGAATAAAGCTTTTGTACTTTATACTGCGATGTTCTTTTTATATGAATATGTATTACTCCTACTAGGTACTGTAGTTCAAATATTTGGTAAAAATGTATTAAATAGCTCACCCTTTGAAACCTCACTAATTATGGGGATATTATACATAATGAGTGTACTAACTGTCCCCTTCTGGCGATGGTTAGATTTAAAACTTGGGAGTAAGAAAGCGTATGCGGTTTCGATTGTTGCTTATTTAATTGGCTCATTTCCGTTATTAATAATAAATTCATATTTGTTTACTCTTGTAGTTGCGTTGCTTATGGGTTTTGGCTTCGGAGGAATGTTATATTTCATTTATCTGATCATTGCCGATGTTATTGATGAAGATGAGTTAAAAACGGGTGTAAGACGTGAGGGAGCATTCTTTGGGGTAACGAACTTTTTTATGAGACTAGCAATGATTTTATCAATTCTTACTGTTGGATTTGTTTTTACTCAGACAAATTGGGAAGTCTACCAACCAACTGGAGCTATTGAGGAAATTATCGCTCTTAGGGTGCTTATGTATGGGTTTCCTGCAATATCATTAGTAATTACCTTGATATGTCTCTATTTCTACCCTTTTACCAAATCCAAGGTTGAAGAGATAAAAGGCAAATTAATAGAATTACATAAAGAAAAAGGAGAGAAAGTTAGAACAACCTAATCTCTTGAATATCCAAATTTTCTTTTTTTACAAATTTTATAATAAAATGTAGAACAACATTATTATTAGAATCTTGTATTCGTTCTAATTTTTCGTAATTTTCATTCTCTATAATAAATCCATGATCTATTAGAAACAAACCAGCTTATGGAGATTCTACTTCAATTTCAATAAAATAAAAAGATCACAATTGATTAAGAGCTTGTTCTAAATCTGCTATTAAATCATCTGCATCTTCTAATCCCACAGAAAATCTGAAATGAGAATCTGAAATTCCCATAGATTTTTTTTCCCATGAAGCAAGGTCAATACCTGTCATCATAAACGTATATTCTATCAATGATGTGGTATCACCCAGAGATACTCCAACCTTAATCAATTTTAATTTTTCTATAAATTCATTGCTAATTTCCCTTGATTCCAACTCAAATCCGATCATTCCACCAAAATCTTTCATTTGTTTCTTTGCGATTTCATGGTTTGGATGCGATTTTAACCCGGGATAAACAACTTTTATTACTTTTGGGTGTTCCTCTAGAAACTTGGCTATTTTCATTGCATTTGAAGAATGTTGTGTCATTCGTAAACCAAGTGTACGAATTCCTCTCAAAATTAACCACGCATTAAATGGGCTTAACACTTGACCTTGAG
Source organism: Promethearchaeota archaeon (assembly GCA_048940805.1). GTDB lineage: Archaea > Asgardarchaeota > Lokiarchaeia > Sigyniarchaeales > SOKP01 > Loki-b32. The sequence continues at coordinate 48,632 of JBHLOF010000012.1, read as the reverse complement.
TTTCTAACCAAAAATAACGAATATTTTGAATTTCGGATTTGGGACCAATTATAGCTCCTCCTAGACAGTCTCCATGGCCATTAATATATTTTGTAAGACTTTCAACTACAAGATCTGCTCCAAATTTCATTGGTTGCTGCAGGGCAGGGGAAGCAAACGTATTATCTACAATACACTTACCACCAACTTCATGAATGATATCTGCACACGCTTTAATATCAATAATATCAATTGTAGGATTAGTAGGTGATTCAAGTAAGATGGCTTTTGAATTTTCATTCACTTCTTTCTTGATTTCTGCAATATTGCAAAAATTTATTCTTTTGAAATTAATACCCATTTGCGGATAAATTTTGGTAATAAGACGATAAACTCCGGTATATTGGTTAGTATGAATCAAAATAGTTGGGATTTTATCCGGATTGGATTGGGGTAGTAAATTATTGATCTTATTATGCCGAATACGTTCTACACGTTGTTGCAAAATACTCGAGCATGCTAGATGAACCGCTCCCATTCCAGATGCAACTGATAAAGCGCTTTCTGCACCATGAAGAGTTGCTAATTTATTATCTAAAGCGTAGAGAGTTGGGTTCTCTGTTCTAGAATAATAATAATGTTTTCTGGATAATTCACTTAGAGAAGAATAAGTATAAGATTTTGAAGCATATAGTGGTATTCTTAAACTATGTGACGTTTCGGGATAAGGATCTTCTCCAGCACGCATAAGTTGGGTGTCAAATTTTAATTTATCCCAATTTTCTCGATTTTTTCGATTTAATTCCTGAAAGTATTTTTTTTCTTCTGACAAAAATCTCACATTCTTAATTATTTTATGTACATTTCACTAGCTATAAATTTACAATAATGAGTTTTAAGATAAACTTTTTTACAAATTTTCAATTATTTAATTGAAAATAACTCTACTTTTGGTTTAAATTGAAATGTCTTTAGAAGAATCAATAAAAGAAGCTATTATTGAATGGGATGAAGAAAAACTAAAAGAAATATGTCGGTCTTCTATTGAAAAAAAGCAGCTTAATGCAGCAGATCTATTGAAAATTATTGGATCTGTAATGCAGTACATCGGAAAACAATTTGAGGATGAAGAGATTTTCCTTCCTGAATTGGTGGGTTCTGCGAATGTTGTAAAAAATACGGTAGATGATGTGTTAGATCCCATTATAAAGGAAGCAGGCGAAAGTAAGGAAACTTTGGGAAAGATAATCATTGGAACTGTTGAGGGAGATGTTCATAGTATCGGTAAAGATCTTGTAGGCAGCTTTCTTTTTTCAAACGGATTTGAGGTAATTAATTTAGGAGAAGAAGTAGCAGCATCGACATTTGTAGATAAAGCTGAAGAGTTCGGTGCCCAAGTTATAGGGCTTTCTTCTTTATTAACAATGTCAATGGGTTTTCAAAGTGAGGTAATAAAGGAATTGAAAGATCGTGGTTTAAGAGATAAATATAAAGTTGTTATTGGTGGATCCCCAACATCAAAAGAATATGCAGAGGAAATTGGTGCTGATGGTTGGGCGGATGATGCAATAGAAGCCGTTAAATTAATAAAAACACTTCTTGGTATTAATAAGAAATAGAGGAGGAATAGTATGAAATTAAAAAAAATTAAGGTTCTTACTAGTGATGAACTACAAATAATCAATTCTTCATCAATAGAATTGCTCTCAAATTTGGGAATTAAAGTAGATTCACCCTCAGCTAGGGAAGTATTTAAAGAATATGGAGCAGAGTTGAGTGATAATGATTTGTTTATTAGAATTCCAGAATCTCTTATCAAGGAACAATTGAAGAAAGTTCCGTCTTCCTTCAAACTATATGGACCGGATGGGAAATTCAATTTCGAGGTTAATACTACAACAACTCAATTTGCTACTATTGGAACTCCGGTTAAGATATATGATCCATCCAAAAAGAGTGGTGTGAGAAAGACAGTTCTTGCAGATACAATTAAACAGATTCGGATAGTTGATTCTTTGAAAAATATAAATTGCTCTCATATTGATGTATGGCCAAATGATATTAATTATCTTTCACTACATGCTCATTGTATTTATCAATGGGTGCACAATACTCGAAAACCTTATGGGCTTGGTTGTTTTGGAAGATTAGCGAGTCAAGACATGATGAATATGGTATCCATCATAGTAGGAAGTGAAGAAGAATTAAGGAATAAGGCACGATTAGTAGGTTTTATAAATCCCACCAGCCCGTTAAATCTGCCACAATTAATGACTAATGGTCTTGAGATTTTTGCGAAATATAAACAACCTACTATCATAGCTTCTGAAGCTCTGGCTGGTGCTACTGCCCCGGTTACACTAGCAGGACTCTTGACACAATGCAATGCAGAAATTTTAGGAGGAATAATTTTAGCTCAACTTTGTAATCCGGGTGCCCCAGTATTTTTTGGAACGGTCTCAACCGTTACGGATATGAAATCTGGGAATGCAGCATTGGGATCAATTGAAACAGGCCTTATTACTACAGCAACTGCTCAATTAGCTCGGTTTTATAATATTCCATCAAGAGGTCCTGGATGTATAACAGATTCAAAAGTACTTGATATTCAGTGTGGCTTTGAGAGGTTACAGACTTTACTAGTTGCCGTTCAAGCTGGTATAAATTATATTACTTGTGCTGGTACATATGAAGAGACTCTGGTTGAAGCATTGGAACTTCTAGTAATTGATGATGAGTTAGCAAGTATTGCAAAACGGTTGGTTGAAGGAATAGATGTAAGCGAAGAAACGATAGCCTTAGATGTTATTAAAAAAGTTGTTTCCAATCCTAAAAAAGGTGTAAATTATTTGGGGGAAGCTCACACTCGGAAATTCATGAGGAAAGAATTATATCTCCCCCTCCTTATAGATAGAAATAGGAGATCTACATGGCGAAAAAAGGGATCAAAAGATATAATTACTCGAGCCCACGAAAAGATAGAACATATTCTTCAGTCATTTATTCCTCCAGAAGTGGATAAACAGGTTGAGTCCCAGCTCTTGGATTACATTAAAGATGTTGAAAAAAGATCTTTAGATAAATATAAAGATGCTGAAGGGATCTCATCCGGAAGTGTTTCTCTACCAGGAGGAGATATTTCAGTTGATGATAAATAATTTATCATTATTTTGGTTTTTTAGATACCTTTTTTCTGAATAGTTGAGTAAAATCTACCCTCAATATAAGATAAACAGTAATTAAAATGAAATAGAGGGTAACTATACTTAGAATCCAATTTTCGCCCCCTATAAGCTGACAAATATTGAATAAATTATATGAGAAGATAAGCATTAGTCCAAATTTACCTAACCAAATAAAAAGTAAAGTCTTTTTGAAATCATATTTAATGAACCCCAAAGGAATTGTTAACATATCATCGTTTAATGGAGTAATACCGAAAATAAATATAAGAATAGGTGCTAATTTTGGATGATTGAGCAAGTATTGCTGATAATTCTTTAATTTTTCTACTCGATCAACTGATATTATTTCTGCAGCGCCTCTCCCAACCAAATATCCTCCTGATTCACCAATTAAACATCCTAAGGATGCAATAAAACCTACTAACAGAGGGATAAACAAATTCAACTGAAGGAATGGTACTGAAGAAAAACAAACAACAAATGTATAGGGGGTAGGGACAGGAAGTAAATTTCCCACAAAACAAACCCAAAAAGTAATTATTAATCCCGTTCCGAGGTTTTGGAATGGGGGATATTTAGATATATTCTCAATAGCTTGACGATGAGAAATATTGAGTAAAAGATCGACTGAGAGAATGGTGATTAATACTAAAAGAATCAAGAATACTATATCTACTTTCTTTAGCTTCAATTTCAGTATCAATTTTTAATTTTATTCGATTAGATAAAAGATTTTGACTTTTATAGTCACTCATTAAAACCAGTCTTAAAATGGTGTAGAAATTATAATCACTATTATACCTATAGCAATACTAAGGAAAAGTAAAATAATAATAGTTATTGCCAATCGTGCTTTTCTTCTTCGTACTTTCCTTATCTTCGCTCTTGATTTATTAGATGATCTATACCTTGTACTACTCATTATATTTTACACATTTAATATTGTAAATAATGCTCCTAATTGTTGTCTTCCTCTCTTTTTTGTAGAAGTTCAGTTAAGACGACATTATTGTAAGAGAGGAGCATTCTAGGAGTGTAATTCTCAGCTAAATATGGTCCATCCTCAACAGCTTCTTTCAACGGAAAGAGTTGCTTTTCTTTGATAACAGAATCTAAATAAACTCTGTCATATTCTTTATAACCATATATTTTATTCTTTACAATAACCATTTTTCGTTCATATCCTTCAGGCACTCCAGCTTTTTCTAATAATAATAGGATCTTTTCTCTTGATAATGATGCAAGTAATTCTAGGTCCTCCTTTGTACCTTCATAGGCCGGTCCAGTTTGGGCTTCAGAAAGATCTTTTTCTTCTTCCAACCCGATCATTGCTTTGAATCCTGCTGTTTCATTTCCCTCATCAACAGATGTTATTTTGAAAGCAATTCCATATCGATCTCTTATACTAGGAGCAATCTTTGCCGAAATAAACTTCATCCTTGTTGTTGTGTTATTTCCTTGCCAAATCCAAACTCTATAGCGTTTCGGATCTACAAAAAGTAGAATAAAATCAGGATCTAATAATTCATATAATGGGATATCTCCCTCTAATTCCAATTCTTGATATTCACTTAATTCATCGTTAAATTGAAAAACGAGGATCTTTTCCTTTTCCTCTTGAGTTGGTGGTTCATCTGACATAATGTCGGTTTTTCAGTATTCTATTTATTATACTATATAATTTTTTTCTTATATTATTATCTTTACTTAATATTCAGCATAGTGCGGGAAGGGAGATTTGAACTCCCGAACTCCTTCGAGAATGGATTCTGAGTCCACCGCCTTAGACCAGACTTGGCAATTCCCGCTGTTTTTTAATATCTAAAATACTTAACATCTAATAAATCCAGTTGAAAAGGGATAATTCTTACCTTTTCTTATTTAAAAACAAGAAATTTTAATGAAAAAGAGTTTAGATCAATTCAATTCTATTTTCTCTTGACAAAAGGGACATTGATTTATCAATCACCATTCTGATAGAGCTTATTAACTGTTCTTTTTATTTTTTCTTATGCTTCCTGAATGATTTTATCAGCAGATATGGTTAATTCATTTTTGAGATCTAGTGCATATATCTTTGATAAAAATGTAAACATTTATAAAATAAACTTGCAATATGTTTCATGTCACAGTAAGTTTGACTAGAACAGTTGGGTTTAGGTAGAAGAAAATGTATTTTTTATTAAAATCAGAGATTGAAAGTATTGATATTGATAAAAATTGCCTAAAAAGGAGGGTATATTGCCCTTTCTGCAAAAACATTATGTTGAAAAAATTAGATTCAAATGAAAAATATGACAAATATCAATGCTGGAATGTAAGATGTGAGTATAAAGATACACCATTCGCATTGATGAAAGGTTACATTCAGTATGAGGATTTATTTAATACTGTATGCAAATCCTGTGGAGAATCTTACAATCGTGAACTTGTAGATAATGGGAATCATGGGTTACTATTAAAATTTAGTTGTACAGGGAATGACTGTGGAACTCATTTAAAACCCTACAGTTATAATATATTTCAAGATGAATGGGAGGGTACTCCACCACCTTTTATTAACTATGATGAAGAAACTATTTCTGAAACGGATAATCATGACAAAAGGGAAAACAGTATAAATAAAATGCGATGTGTTGAAATAAGTAAGGAGAGTTTAATTGAAATGGGCCTTAAAGAATTACCAAATCATACTTTTAAAATGGAGGAAATACCACTATTAAATATGAAATATAATGATTATAATCGATTTTTAAAATACCATAAAGACAAATTCGTTATTTTGGTCGATCTTCCCGATTTTATTCGATCTTTAAGAGAAATTATCCCTTTTAATTTTGAACTTGTTTTAGAAAGAACTCATCAGTTATTAATAGGATTTATTAAACATTCTTTTAAAGCTCAAGATGATTATGTAGTTCATTATTTCTCAAAACCGGATAATGATCTCCAACTATCCAATAAAATTATAATCAACTATTGCATTAAGAACCGAAAGAACGAATTTTTTCATATCTTAAAAATTCCTAAAGGACGAGTTAATAGTGATATCGATAGTTATTTGATCGCAAATGGCGTAGAAATTCTAGAACGATGTAAGATTAAAGGATTTGGAATTGTATGTAGCGAAAAAGATTATCATCCCGTTATGCAAATAGCTAGTTATAAAAATATAAAATCTATAATGGTCGGTTTGGATACCCCTAAGATTTACGAAAAATACAAAATGCCAAATATAAATTTCATTAGAATATGGAAATTTTTTGAAATTCCTTCATAATGTTTAAAATTTTGAAACACCACCTATTCCTCTTAAGATTTTGTTTTAACTCATCTGTATTGTGATTTGTTAACTTATCAGATTGAATGTTCCTATTCAAAGTAACTATTTTAATTCTAATTTTTCTTCGCAATATGGGCAATGTAGAGGTAATTCCTCATTGCAAGTTTCCAGTTCATCACTACTTAGGATATTCTTCCAACAAACCAACTTTTCACCTATTTTAACCATATCCCTTCCGTGATGTTGTGGTATAATATCTTTTGTATCACAATGTTCACAAATGAGAAGCTTGGCTTCGGTATCTATTTGTTCTGTTGAGTATTCCTTATACTGGAATTTATAGCTAAAGATGGATAAACTATTAAAGAGGATAAGGATTGAAATCCCCATATCGCCCACCCCTACGGCGATCCAGAGTGTCATGAAACCAATTACCGTTAAAATAGCAAAAGAAACCTTCACTAAAATCGAGGTCCATATATTTTGTTTTACTTTTTTATTTGTCTTCTTTGCAATATCAATATAAGTGAGAATCTTTTTAAGATCGTCATTAATTACAATTATATCCGCGGTTTCAAGTGTAATATCTGTAGCAGAAGCACCTATCGCAATTCCTAAGTCAGAAAGAGCTAAAGCAGGAGCATCATTTATTCCATCACCAACCATTGCTACTCCTCTATGGTTATCTTTAAGGTTTTGGATTTCTTGGAGTTTTTGATCTGGTAATTGTTCGCCATAAGCATGATCTATGTCCAAACAAGCTCCAATTGAATTACAAACCCTCTGATTATCTCCAGATATTAGAATTGTTTCAAATCCTCTTCTCTTTAATCCATCTATAAGAACTGGAGCGGAAATTCTTAATACATCTCTAATTGAAAGGATTCCTAATAGATGTTGCGAATTTCCAAGTAATATTGGGATTGTGCCAGAGCTTTCAATTTGACTAATATCATTTAGAGGTAACTCATAGTTTAGGTCTTCAATAAATGATTGACTCCCTACATAAAAGTATTCACCATTGATTTTTCCTTTAATACCTCTTCCCTTGATCACTTCAAACTCGTCAACGCTCTGAAAATTAATTTTCATAGTATGTGCTTGCTTAACTATAGCTTTACCAATTGGATGTTCTGAAAGAGATTCTAAGCTGGCTGCTATACTAATAACATCTGGTTTCGAAGCACCGTTATATGATAAAATGTCGAAGATTTTCAGTTTTCCCTCAGTGAGTGTGCCAGTTTTATCAAAAGCGAATACTTCTATATCCCTTATCTTTTCAATGAATTTATTTCCTTTGACTAAAATCCCTTCTCTTGCTAGTTTTGTCAAAGATGCGATATTTGCTAATGGCGTTGATAACGTTAAAGCACATGGACAAGAAACAACCAAAAGTACTAATCCACGGTAAAACCAATCATAAAAGTTCAAATTAAATAAAATTGGTATTACCATTACAAAGATGGATGAAAAAATAATTATTGGGGTATAATACTTTGCAAATTTTTCAATGAATCTTTCATGTTTACTTTTGTTTTGTTGGGCAATCTTAACACTTTCTGCAATCTGAGCTACGATGGTATTATTACTTTCACGGGTGACTTCTACATCCAAAAAACTATCAGTGTTAATGCTTGCTGCGAATACTTCTTTACCTTCTTTTTTGAATACAGGGACTGACTCTCCCGTTATCGCACTTTCATCCAGATAGGAATTCCCTTTAACAATAATTCCATCCAATGGTACTTTCATTCCGGGTTTTATCCCAATAATATTCCCTACACTAACTTCCTTAGAAGCGACGTTTCTATAACCACTCTCCGTTTTTAACAAAGCCTCGTCTGGGGCCAATTCAAGTAATTCTTTAATCGCATTCCTTGATTTATCAGCTGTTATTTCCTCTAATCTTTCCGCTATTGCATACAAAAGTATCGCGGTTGCACCTTCTTGACCATGAAGGATAAAAAATGAAGCAACCCCCGCGATTAACATTAATAAATTTGCAGTGATTTTCTTATTTCTGATATCCTCAATTGCTTCTTTCACTACCCCAGGACTAGATAAAAGGATTGAAATAACTGCTAATATTTGATCTATAGCCCTTAATTCCAAAATTGGTTCTACAATAATTGAGATAGCGAGCAGAATTCCTGCGGGTATCAAGAAATACCAGAAATTTTCTTCAAAAAAAGATTCTTCCTCGTGTTCTTCATCCAAATCTTCACAAACCGCACTCGAACATTCTATTGTGATAGTTGATTCTCACCTAATTATAAGTTATTTCTCCATACATTAGAACTTAACATTTATGTGTTATAAAAACAAAGATTTATGATTGACATCTACGAAGGAGATTTCTATAAAATTTTTATGTACTATAGTTTTTTTTGGGAGATCCTAGTTATTATCAAAATTGATGATATTTCCATAATTTAAAATTAAACTTGGATCTAATTTTCGTTTTAGAAAGCGCATTTCATTGAGTTCTCTTTGACTATACATTATTTTTAAATATTCCCTCTTAATTTTCCCAATACCGTGTTCTCCAGAGATACTTCCTCCAAACTCAACTGCTTTTTTGGCAAATTTTTCATAGATCTTTTCTCCTAATCTTAATTCTTCCATATTTTTAGGGAGGATATTAACGTGTACATGGCTATCACCAATATGGCCAAAAATGACATAATCTAAATCTGCATCATCTAATACAGAATGATAAAAACTCATCATCTTCCTAAAATTATTTTTAGGAACAGTCATATCAGTTCCGAGCTTATGCAATTCTGGAAAATTTTGCTTCCGCTCAGCAATTATCGTATTTATAATCTCAGGCAAGATGTGCCTAAAGTGTTTGAATCGCGTTAAATCTTGATTTTCATATCCTGACCAACCATTTGATAAATCAGTATTAGATTTTTCTGAGATTTTGTTTATTTCCATGTATTTGGTATCTAGACTATCATCAGTATATAAAAAATCAAAAAAAATTGCTGCTTTAGCTTCTTTAGGAATCTGAGGGACTTTCATTATACTGGGATCCTTTTTTTGAACCTCTCTTAAGAGTTCTAATGCTTCTTCCGAGAAGAATTCTATGAATTCTGGGGAAGCAATATTATTTTGACCCAATTCTTCTGTAAAATTAATTGAGTCTTCTTCAGAATTAAAGAATAAAACATTTGAGATAATAGTTTGTTTTTCTATAATCCAAATATCAATCTGTGTAATTATGCCTAAAATTCCTTCACTGCCAATAAAAAGATCAATTAAATCCATATTAGGTTTGGAGTAAATTCCTGCAACATTTTTAAGAGAGGTGTTGAAAACATAATCAGGAATCTTGAATTGAAGTTTAACCCCATCTGATTGAACAAGAATAAATTCATTTTCTTTTGAAGCAAAATATTTCCCTCTTGGGATATCTAAAATCTCTCCGGATGATAACATAATCCTTATTCTTTTAACCCATTCTCTCGTAGGTCCGTATTTTAAAGAATTAGCTCCTGAGGCATTTGTCGCTACATTACCACCAATTGTTGCAGACATTTCTGTAGGATCAATAGGATAATAAAATAATGATTTTGAAATTTTAAAACTATTTTTTGCATTTAATGTAAGCTCACTGACAGTATCCAGTTCCTTTTTCAATATTATATCGTTTAATTCATTTAATGTAACACCTGGTTCTACTCGAATGAAGTAATTTCCTTTATTTTGGTCAAATCCAAATCCAATTATTTCTTTCATATTTTCTGTTGCTAAAACTAACCCCCCTGAAGGAACACTTGAGCCAACAATTCCTGTACGAGCTGCACTAATACATAATTTGATATTATTCTTCCTCGCATATCTCAATATTGAAGCAATTTCAATCTCAGACTTCGGAAAAAAAATCCAATCCGCATCTCCATCTAATTTGCTTTCATCCATAAGATAGGTTGAAAAATTTTCTAAAATTTTTGCTTTCCCATGAATAGAGCGAATTTTTTCTATAGAAATATCTTCTAAAATCTTTTCTGAGTTTATTATATGACTTGACAACTTTTCAATTCTTAAGTTTAAATAACTATCTGATTAAACTATAGGAAAATAAATATTCGCTATGAAAAAAAGTTAAGCTCTTTTTACTTTTAAAATTTAATCATTTTATAACATATACTAGTTTTTCGCCTTCTTGTTCTTCAAGATTCAATTCTCTTCTAACAGCATTTCTAATCAAATAACCCGCAACATGAAGAATTGAATCTTTTAAGATAGTATCTTGATCCATAGAGGCATTACATGGATAAGCATGGTGAGCTTTACTTATTCTTTCATTCAATGATAAATCCCCGCTTTTACCATTCTTAAAATATTTTCCTTTCAACTGCTGACAAACATAATAACTTGAACCACATGGCGCAGAATGCAATACACATACATCTTCAATTGATTCACTATCTTTACTCAATAAAAACGAAACGATAGGTACTCCTATTTTGAAATAATCAATGAATTCATAGATATAATCATGATCTCTTGTCAGATTGAATCCAACCTTATTATATTCATCTAATTGGTTATTAAGTGCACAGAATGGTTTTGGAAAAGCAGCTTGAATGCCATTTTCTTCAAATTCCTTTAAAACTTGCGTTTGGAGCCCGGCTGGAACCCATTTAGGGTCTTCAATAGGTACTATTACAGCTTTGACTTTTTTATCTTTCAAATATTCGGGAAGTCCCGATAATAAATCTTGGTGTATTCCTACAACCATTATGAAGTCCACAGAAGGCAGATTTTTGGGTAGAAATTCTTCTGGTTCTTCTATAAAGTCCGGAAGATTTTCTCCAACTTTTTCATAGAAATAGATAGTGTTGGCAAAACTCTTTAAATGTTCACGACATTTGTCGCATTTAACATTTTGTTCTAAAACTTCACATGCTTTGCAAAATTCCTCGTTGTTTATGAGATTTCCCACAAATTTTTGGGTTAACATCTCAGTCTCTTGCGTAGTCCCGTAAAACACACCTAATTTGTAATTTTTGGCACTCATCATTAAACGGACACAAATCTATGCTTTTATTTGTATTTTTAATAAATTATAAAACTATTAAATATAATTGTGAACATGTTCAATAAGATAATCAAAAGAACTATTCCTCATATATAGCCATAGTACTTGTACTCTCCTTTACTTTTACAGTGATCTTCATGCCTCTATAGATTTCCTGTAGTTTATTATGGATATATTTTGCTAGAAGTTCACTAGTAGTTGCTTGTAAAGGGAGAAATAACACATCACTACGGGGAAAAACATATCTTTTGTTAGAAGTAAGTATTTCAATAGATTCATTTTGTTCTCGGATTTGTAAATCTTTTGATTCAGTGGGAATTAAAATGTAGTGGTTCATAGGTTCGACTATTGATGATAAGTTTTCCTTGAGTTCTAAAAAGTCTACAACAAAATGATTTTCATCTAAATTATGACTGATTTCAACTGCTACATAATAATTATGACCATGAAGCCTTGAACACTGACTTGGTTCTTTTAGAAAATGACAAGCACTAAATTTTATACTTGGTGAGTCCAAAACAACACTAAAACTCAAATTAATCCACCGAGATTTTAAATTTTATTATTTAATATGTTTAGTAGATTTTCTGCGCCATTTTTATAGTTTATGTATAAGAACAATAAAGAGGAGAGGATTAAAGAAGAAATTTCATCTCAAAACATTTAAATGAGAATTTCAATAAAAAATAATCAATATTTTAAAAAATGTATGAGTGTTTCTTTTTATATTAGATTAGAAATACCTAGACTATGCAAAGTAAAAAATTAGTGATAACTGGCGCAAATGGATATTTAGGAAAACACACAATTAAAATCGCAATCAAAAGAGGCTGGCAAGTTGTAGGTATTGTACGACGAGAAGAAGCCGCAAAAGAATTAGAATTACTTGGGGTTGATATTAAGATTATTAAAAATTTCAATCTTGAGTCAGTTAAAAAAGCTATCGCTGGTTGCAAAGCTGTTATTCATTTCAGAGGTGTAGTATGTGGTTCAAGCGATTTATTTGATAAAATCAATATTGAGGGAACACGTACTTTAGTTGAAGCAGCTTCAGAGATGAAAATTTCGCGCTTAATATTCCCTTCGGGATTAGGTGTTGATCAATATGGTATTGAAGACTGGGCTAAAAATGATTATTTCCGTTCAAAGAACGCTGCTGAGCAAATAATCACCCAAGGGGAAGTCCCATATGTTATTTTTAGACCTTCATATATTTTAGGACCAAATGATGAACTCATTCCAGAGCTTGTCACTCAAATTTGGGCTCAAACTGTTATTATCGCGGGAAGTGGAACTATTCCAATGCAACCCATTTTCGTTGAAAATGCTGTTTGCGCTTTTTTGAACGCAGCTGAAGGAATAGGAAGAGATAATATGATTTATGATCTCGTTGGTCCACAGATTATCAGTATGGTTGAGTTAGTTGATCAGGTCTTTGAAATGATGAATACTCTAGGATTTCATGTACCTCCCCCACGTATTCAGCATCTCAGTTATGAAGAAGCTCCCGAAGCTCTCAACATTTGTAAAGATATGGTTGATGTAATGAGATGTGACATTACCTCAGATGCTAAAATTGCATCAGAAAGTCTCAATTTTACACTAAACAGCTTAGAGGAAGCGATAAAAGCAGCAGTATCTGCTAAATTGTTCCCAGAATGGATTGATCAGGAGAATCGAGCAGTAATTTTAATATCTGGTGGAATTGATTCAGCAACCGCACTCTATTGGGCAATTAATCAAGGTTATAACCCTATTGCTCTTTCATTTAACTATCGATATAGACCTGAAAAAGAAATTAACGCTTCATCTATTCTTTCAAAAAATCTGGGTGTAGAAATCATTGAAATTCCCATTGATTTTATGCAGGAGGCAATTGATTTACGATTAGAGGGTAAACCGGCACCAAGTGCAGTTAACGCTCCAGAGGGATTTATTCCGTCACGAAACCTTATTTTCTACTCTATAGCGGCTTATTATGCTGAAATATATGGTTGTAAGTATATTATAGGTGGACATATAAAAACTGATCCTAAAAAATTTCCAGATGCTTCTCCAAGTTACTTTAAATCTTTAGAGAAGTTGATTAATAAAGGGAAGCATAGTAAAGACAAAACAGTCATAAAAATTTTACTTCCTTTGATAAATAAAAATAAAGTTGAAGTCCTAAAACTTGCGATTGAATTACAAGTTCCTTTAGATCTAACATGGAGCTGTTATAATGATGACGTTAAACCTTGTGGTAGATGTTCTTCATGCAATAGTAGAAAAGAAGCTTTCTCGAGACTACACTATCATGATCCCGAATGTGCTTTATAATGTAAAATATTTATTTTTTTCAAAATTACGATGAAAAGTTATTAAAAGTTAAATTTATATCATATACATATATATCATCACGATTGATTTCATGATTGACGCAAATAATACTACTTCAGAAGAAACTTTCGAAAATATCCACGTTGTGTGTCCTACATGTAAATCCGCAAAGAATTTAAAAATACCCTCTAAAATAATTAACCAAGCGAAACAGTTAACTACCGTTTCAATACCATCTGGAGTTGTATGTGAGCATAGCTTTCAATCTTTTGTAGATAAAAATTTTATTGTTCGAGGGTACCAAAAGGTTGATTTTGAATTTTACAAAATGGAATTTTATGAAGGAGGGGGTGAATCTTCTGGAGTTGAAGCAGAAGAAACTACACTAAGCCTGTCTTCGAAACCTCTTTTCCAAGAGATTATCAAACTTTTAAGAAATTCTGTGGATGATAAAGAAATTTTAGGAAGTGGCATGTTTACCACCGATGGAGCTGTACTTTATTCTTCTCTACCCACTAATACTTTATTTTCAATCACAAAAGAATTTGAGGTTAGAAGTGAAAAAAAACTCAGTAATTTAAAGAAGATGTATTTAGAATTGGAAAATAATCAAAAAATTTGTTCAAATTATATTGAAATACAAGAAATGAGATTCGCCCTGGTCTTATTTTTCTCTCACACTGTTAAATTGGGTATGGGAAATTTATATTTAAACGACCTTGTTAAAAAAATTAAAAAATTAGAAGGTTAAGTTTCAAATTTAACTGGTTTGATGGCTTTTTCAGGACATAACTTGGCACATCTTAAGCATCCTTGACATTTAGCTATTTCTCTAAACTTGAATCTAATCCCCTCTATTTCTTGGTTTTCTTTGTTTTTAACTAAATCCTTATAAAATAGGTTTTTCGGACAAAAATTTCCTTCATCATCGAGACATTCTTCACACATTGAACATTTTTCGTGGTCTATTTTCAGACTCACTACTTGGTCTTCAAATTCTACTGATGTTACCTCAACAGCATTACGTGGACAGACTTGAACACAATTTAAGCATGCTTTACATTTGGAATAATCTATTAACCTTATACTATTCTTGAAATATATTGCTTTAGCGGGACAAGCCCGTAGACACCTTTCACATCTTACACATAATTCCTGATTTATCTGTACTGGAACAAATTTTTCTTTTATTCTTCCCAAAATTTATCACATGTTCATCTCGAACTTTTAAATAAAAAATTAGAATTTTTTATTAATTTGTTGTTAATAGTTTATTGTCCTTGTTGCTTATCTAGAAACTCCTTAACTAATTCACTATGTCTTTCACCATATTTATTACTTGGTCTAGCCCCACATGATCGGCATTGGAAATCATAAGCAGAATTAATAGTGCCACACTCTTGACAGGAATAATGGGTTTTCATGTCTTTCATCCATTTTTCATATCCCTCATTAACTATTTGCTTATGTGCTTCCCATAATTCTAAACGATGGGGAGCAAGGGATTGAAATTCTTTTAAGTCATCACATGGATATTCATCACATTCCCCGCAAAAATCAATTCCTTTTTCTTCTGCACAAGGATAAAGTTTACAAGAATCACAATAAGGAATTCGTATATCAGATCTACAACCATTACATCGCATTTCCTCTGGAGTTATACCAGAAAGATCAGCAAGGAATTTAAGACGTACGGGATCCTCTTGAGAAGCAATAAATACAGTACATGCAGGGCAATAAAGTCCACAAACTGCTGCGTGTGTCTTGTCGTATTTCATGATGAGAACAAATATTTTTTGATTCTTTAATCTTCCTTTTTCAATTTATAATTACAGTAAAAACAAGGAAGATTTCGTAAATAGAAATAAAAAGTAAAAATGGACAAAATTTATTGAAAATATTGAGTATACTCTTTACCAGTACCAGGCAATTGTTGCTGTTGTTGGTATTGTTGGGCTTTTTGTGCTAATTCTAACATTTTAGCCTTTATTTCTTTTCCCTGTTCTATTAGAGCAGCAGTGTCTATTGATAAATCATAAATTTTATTTAACACTTCTAAAATACTAGCGGCACCCTCCGGTGTTGGGATTTCTAATACAGGTGTGAAAAGAGCATAAGCTTGAAGTCTATTTGTCAACGCTTCATTTAATACTGTTGCTTCAGGTCCTACTATGATTCCTTTTTCTACCTTTGCGATTCCGTATTTTTCAAGACGTTCCATCATCTCCTCCTCAGCAGCATAATATACGGGGTATTCATCAATAATTCCTCTTTGGGGAATTCCTTGAAAAATGACTATCTCCTTTGCTTTAACATCCTCTGATAAAGCCCAATTACAGATTGTCTTTGACAAATCATTGTAAGCATTGGGAATTTGAAAAGGCACTTCGCATATTCCAATAATTAAATTATGTTGTGGGGAGTAAAGAAGCCTGAAAGGATGCTTTAATACACCAGCATAGAATACACTAATAGGTGGAAGATATTCACTAGTTACAAAACCAATCTCTTTTACATCTGTTAGTTGTTCAATAAGAGTATTTGCAACTATAGGACCAATAAGTCCAATCCCTGCGAACCCCAATACGAGAGTTGCTCCTTCATTGATCACAACTGATAGATCATCAATAACTATTATACTTTTTTTACCTTTTTCACATACATATTCTTTTTTAACCATAATTTTCACGTTATAAAAAAGTGTCTTTAACAATATTAATATTAATTCTATTTTTTAAAATATCTATGGATTTTCTTTGCTAAACTATTTTTCAGTTATCTAATTTAATTAAAATTAAATTAATTAGTTTATTTATGCTTTTGAAAGAGAATTTTTAAATAACTAAGAAAGACTGTAAAAAGTCTTATATCAAAACAAGTGTTTAGAAATATACTAATTCATAAGTGAAAAGAATGGGGATTAAAGAAATTAATGAAGGAGATTTAGCGCCAGTGTTTACATTGGAATCTTATAACGCAGGAATTATCAACTTATCAGAATTGAGGGGGCAAAAAATCGTTTTAATCTTTTCGAGGTATTTTGGATGTCCTATATGTTTATTAGATCTCAATATTTTAATGCATCGAAAGAAAGAAGTAGAAGATAGGGGAGCTAAGATCCTCTACATTACTCAATCAGGCGAAAAAGTTGCAAAAGAATACATACAAAAGGAGAATATTGATTTTCCTGTCATCCCAAGTTCAAAGGATGAATTATACGCTGAATATGGACTAGGAATTATGACAAAAGAAGCTATTTCTCAAATACCTTCAAAATTAAAAGAAGTAAGAGAACACGGTTTTGTACATGGCGAGTACGAGGGATTTGAGCAGCAGGGTCCAGGACAGTTCATTATCGACGAACAAGGAATTATTATCCATGCTTTAAACGGATGGCTTGATATTGATAGTATCTTATCAGCTCTTTAGTTTAAGTTAAGTGCATTCTATTTTTTATAATCTTTTATTTTTGTCCTTGTTGAGGATATTACTAGGATATCACTTAATTTCAAAAGAAGAACGATATGTCTTAAGTATATATGTGGATATTTCTCCGCTATTATCAGAGACACATAAGAAAAAAAAAGGTTAGATAATAAAATTTACAAGTAGGATAAAGAAGATGATGAGTACAAATTTTCAGGGAATAGACCCGATGATTAAAAAAATACAAAATCAATGTCAAATCAAATTTCATCAAAATTCTTATGATTGTCAAAATTGTAGATATAGACACAAAGGATTATGTAACTTAGCTTTTAGTTGGCCCAGTAATTTTCTTAATACCAAATCAATTAACTCTGAAGAGAACTTAGAAATAATGTCAATTACCAACTTATCAGATTCAGAACCAGTGTTAAATCTTGAGAAGTTATTTCATAAAATAAAGACAGTTTCCAGCCTATCGGAACCAGAACCAGTGATAAATCTTGAGAAGTTATTTCATAAAATAAAGGCAGTTTCCAGCCTATCGGAACCGGAACCAGTGATAAATCTTAAGAATTTATTCTATGAAATAAAGGCAAAACATACAATTAAAATATCAGCCCAAAATTTCCCTCAAAAGGCGAAATATGATAATTTTAAATTACTTACTGATATTCAAAGGGTACTACAAAAATGTTCGCACCTTACAGATAGGGATAGATTAAACTATTGTAATACACAACGTTATTTCATGAAACTATATTTACGTGAAATTAATAATAGTCTGTGAATTATTTTTTAAAAAAACTATCAATTTAATAAAGGTAGATTGCTTCTTTTTTAAGTATTTAAAAAATTTGGATGACTACTAGTTCATAAATAATATTTCTTAACCTCTGTTATAACTAAATTTACTAAATCTTTTATATTTCGTATGCTATAGAAGGTGACCTTATCTAGCAAGTTTTCAAACTTGTCCTTTGGTATTTTAGATGGACCTATAAAAAACCCGACTATTTTATGACCTTTTTTTACCAAGTCTAACATGGACTTCTTGGCTTTGCTCCAATTGTAAATACCAAAATCTGTAATAATAAACACAAGCGCCTTTCTTTCAGCCTTATCACATTGTTGAGCTAATTGCTTAGTTGGTAAAACCGTACCCCCACCTTGATATCTTAATAGAATTTTCTCCGCTTTTCTATAATCTGAAGTCCATTGACAGACATCTGCTCTGTTTGAAAAATTAATAATACTGAATTTAGCTCCTTTTCCTGCAGCATAATGAAGAGCAGCAAAAGCAGCTACAGTGGCGACATGATATGGTCCTCTCCCTCTTTCAGATCGTGAAGTATAATTCCATCCCATAGAACCAGACGAATCTAAAACAATTAATAAATCTGGGATTTGCTTTTCTACTAAATGACCTGGGCCTTCCTTGAATGCCCATTTTCTTGTAGTTAGATTAGGGATAATTATGGGACTATTCAAAAGAGTTTGTACAATATCTAGATCTTCTATACGATCCCCTATTCTCCAAACCTCAGGATAGATTGGTAATTGACCACCCGGTTTTTCTTCTAATATCTTTATCTCAATCATATTTTTAGCTAATCCTCTATACCACGTAGCTAATGCAGAGCCATCCGTTAATATGCCAGCTTGGGTCGCAGGACCACCAAATTCGGAATATGGAACATTTTTGGCAAATTCTTCAGCTTTCTGTCTTAATTCATCCTCGCTTCCTTCCTTAAGTTTATCTGAATTTTTGTTTTCAAGGGGATTATCCATAACTTCTAAAACATCTTTAGGAATTTCTATATAGTTTCCTCCTGGACCTTTTTTTCTTTCATTTCCTTTATCAATTACGCTATTAGGTCCTAATAATGCGAATGTATCCTCCGTTAAATTATTTAAATATCTTGCAACCGCCTCAACTTTTTTTTCCCAGTTGGATTCATCTTCAAAATCTTTGAGAACTACTTTTGCGACTTTTTCAGCTAATGAATCCAATTCCTTAAGTGATTCATCATTCAAAAGATTAACATTCCAGAGTTTTTCATACTCTCGAAATAGAAATTTAGAAAAGTTACTCATTGGTCCCTTGTCTTTAAGATGCTTATAAGTAGTTTCAATCTCCCATGATATCAAATCTGGGTACTTCTGATATAATTTTGTATCAATTATTAAATCAGCAAAAACATTTACGATTATTGGGGCATAGTATTGATTTACATGTTTCATAGCAGCATTTAGGAGTTTTGCGTGAATTAGACCATCATATGGAATAACTTCATAGTGTGAGACTTCATGAAGTGAGATTATGTGAAAATAATCAATATATTCTTGATCCTCTCTAAATAATGGAGTATTGGCAAGATTCATGGTAATCTGCCATTTATTCTCTGGATCGATATAAAATCCTTCTAAATGAGTATAATCAAAAACATAGTTCGGTTCATTCAAGGGAGGAAAATAAAACTCCTTTAATGTCAAGGCCCACGCGTCCTTAGCGAGTTCAATTATTTCCTTTTGTTTTATTGATAATTCTTTAGAAGCTTTTATTCTTCTTCTCTTTGAATAGACCATTTTATTTTTCTTTATCTACTCTTGTTTTTGAATATAATCGATATTATCCATCAAACTTCTTAGTTTTAAGGCGTCTGCACCCCCAGATAGTTGAATATTTACTAAAGAATCATCCTCAGTCCCAGTAACGTTTATCTCAATTAATAAATCTTCAGTACGTATTTGTTTTGTCTGTCTTTGGGTAAAAGCATCTTGTAATGGCTGATCTAAATTTGAAAATTCTGCTGCTAAATCTGCCCAAACATCTTTCCAGTAGGCGTATTTAATTACATAATCAGTAACTGTTTGTTTATATAATTCATTATTGCACCACTCAATTAAATCCCCTCGGTTAGGAAAATCTATATTTTCCAGAAGATTGTTTCTAATTTCAGCTAGCTTTTTTATATCTCCTGCTTTTGAAGCACTTTTTATTTCTTGAGCTAATGGCGAATATTCCTTATTATTAACTGAATTAACGAAGGGTAATAAATCAAATTTCACAATTAAATCATTCTTTTCGAATTTTTTTAGTTCTATTAAATCATTTTCCTTCGGATTCCCTTCGCGAAACCTTTCCGTAATTTGATAACATTTTTCACGATTTTTAAATCGTTTTTGTATCAATTTCAGAATATTATGGGTAAACTCGTATTTATTTCCGAAGTAGGGAGATTTATCTAATTCTCGTCTTACAAAAACTACTCGATGTGAAATTATATAGGGTGCTACGGTGTTAACAATATTCACATCTATCATGTTAATACCTAACAACCAAGCAAGGGCTTTTGAGTATCTTAGTAAATCTTTTGCGACTCTTACACTCAAAATTGTGTCAATTTTATTACATACATTCTGAGCTGTATTGAAATGACAACCGGTACAGAGTCCCGCACTTGGCTTTATGTCTTCTGTATTACCCTTATCAATTCTGGAACATAGAGTAAATTCTCTTATGATTGCATGGATATAATTATTTACTTCAGGAGAGAACGAGATTTTATTTACATAATACCAAATTTCCATTAACTCGTCAATGCTCAAAATTTTTGGGACTTGGATTAATTCATCAAAACCGGAATATTTCTCATCTTTCCCCGATAAAATTAACTGTAAATCATGACTTGCTGGCATTGAAATAGGAACAGATATGCCAAACCGGTCCAAAAAAGGTTGTGATAATTCAAAAGTCCCTACATCATTAGGATTTATTGTAGCAAAAAGACAAAATTTGCTGATTGATGTGATTGAATCATAATATTTAACAGTTCCCTCAGCCAACAGAGATAGCAAAATATCTTGAGCGTAAGGGGTCAAACGGTTTACTTCATCTATAATTTTCCAGAAATTTGTAACAAATTGTCTCCAAACGACCTCTTCCTCCCCTTCTTTCATTAATTTCCCTAGTTTTAATGTACCAATGAGTTTTTCCTCAGTTAATTGTGGATGACCTCTAATAATTGAATTTTCAATATCATTAAGCGAAACTGAGGTAAACATCCTCCCCAAAAGTTTAATAAGTGTTGTTTTACCGCCACCATGTCCACCAATTAAGAGCATGGCAGAATTGGGAACTATTGCGTTCAATACACATAACGACAATATTTCTGGTAAGATTTTTGATTGTATCTTTTTTCCTTTTTTGGGTAAATATTTTATAGCCAATTCTTTATAATGTACGAAAAGTTGGTTTGCTTGGATTAAATTGATTATTTTCCAAACTTTTTTCCTTAACAGATCTTCTTCTCCTAAATTTGTTGGCATATCCACTATTCTCCTTCGAAATTCAATATTAGATAGAAAGCTGATCGATTATTTATTTTTTATCCTTCATAAATTGTTAGTATACTAGTTTATAGGTGTTAATAAATAAGAAAAAATAGAAATTAAGAAGTATTTTTAACTTACATTAAAAATCATTTAAAAATAGCCGATATGGCCTAGATTTTTTTTGTTCTCATCCAATGCATAGACCATCCCCATTGATAAAGGTTCCTCTTCCTTATCTTTTGTCGATTTCGCTACTTTCTTTATGGTTTCAAGCTTAAGAATAAAAACTCTGTTACATTTCTTACACTTTATATGAATCTCTTTGGTTTTCTTCATGTCATCTTCATATTCTTCTTTTTTAAAGGGTTCTAATAAGCTGGGATCTTCATTATCACAATTCTCCAAAAAACATTGATCTAATGATATCTTTTCCATTCCCCTTCTGGCAAGAGCAATAAAAGCCTCAGGTGGGATTTCATTTCGCAAATCTTCTGTATCAGTCATAATTAACTTATAATATTGGGTATAATAATTCTTCTTCTTATTTAATATAAAATTAATTGATACACATCTTAATTTAATTATAAATATTTGTTGGATTATTAAAAAAGAATAAGCTTAATTAGTATTTTTAATTAGTTGAACTGAATAATGGCAAAGAAAGAAAAACTTTCAAAAGAAACTATTGATCACCTTTCTAAATTAGCATTGTTAGACTTATCCGAAGAAGAAAAAGAAAATTTATCAGAACAACTAGGTGATATTCTCGAGTATTTTAAAAAATTAGATGATCTTGATACGAGTAATGTAGAACCTACAACTCATCCTATTGATGGACTATTCAATGTTTTTAGAGAAGATATTCCTAAGAAATCTCTTTCAAATGAAGAAGCTTTAAAAAATACAAAATATAAAAAAGACGGATTTTTTAAAGCCCCTAGAATCTTAAAAGAATAGTCATTTCTTGTATTCATCCGTCAACTTTCTTATTGCTTCTGCCATATCTCTTAGAGCCTGTCTTCTTTCTGTTGGGGATAAATTATCAAAATCATCACCAACATCCTGACCAATGGTAGAAGCCATCACTTGAAATTTTCTCTGGATTAAACTCAATATATACCGTTCATAATATTCTAGTGCTTTGGTTAATTTGGGGTCATCCTTAATATCTTCCCAAAGCTCCAAGGTTTCTAATGATTTAATCCCAAGATCTATTCGAAACCAACTAATTGGGAATAATAATTCTCTTTCTATTCCCATTTCTATAATCTCAAGGTTTTCTTCATCAATATAAAGTTCAGGGATGACATCCTCCTTATACACGAGATTGTCACTCATAATATACAAATTGGCTGCCCCCCTACTGGTACATACTATACCTGTAGCGAAACCTTTTGCCATTCTTAGTGTGTCAGCATAATCTTCTAGTTTAGTACCATTCAAATGAAGATTTACCCTTTTTTCTCCTTGAAATTCTAATTTGATTTTATTCGTTCCCTTCGCATCTGATAAAATTTTTGGAAATAGATTTTCATCTCTGGATTTTTTATGTGCTTCAAGTAACTTGTTTACAATTTCGTAGTCTAATTTTAATCCAGGGATAATAGTATTCTGATTAAGAAAAGCATCTACTTCGAAATCAGCTAGGCCATAAAAAAGCTTCTTCTGATTCATAATTTTATAAATAGCTTCTACTATTGTTTTTACCAACGCTTCGGGATCTTCACGAACAGAATCATATTCCCGAACAGAAAACGTATCGATCTGATCATCCAAACCTTCAATATCTTGATAAAACGCACCCCAACTTAACTCACTGAAAATTAAACCTTCAGAGTATAGATTATGTAAACCGTCTATGCTTACAATACTTTTAGAGCCTCCTAGCTCTACACCTAGTTTGGTTCCAGATGCGAGGATCGCAGAAGGGGGATTAAAGAATTCAATCGGCAAATTTATCAGTTTTTATTACGTTTCTCAAATGATTATAGAAAGATCTTATATAAAAAATTAGTGGAATCGTTAATGGAAATATAAAGAGACGGTAATTTTAATCCAATATTAATTAAAAGATTAGAAATAACTTATCAATAATAAATATTTCTTCTTGAGTAAGTTCAGACATAATCTTATGGTTTATCTACGGATATTTAATCTTTTCCAGTACTTCCAAATCCACCTAATCCTCTTTCCGATCCGGGCAAATTCTCTGCTTCAATGAATTCATATTCTTCAGTCTTTACTAATATTATTTGACAAATTCTCTCTCCCTTTTTCAAAATAACTTCTTCATTTGAAAGGTTCACTACAATTGCCATCCATTCATTTCGATACCCAGAATCAATTGTACCCGGTGAATTTACAATGGATAAGCCTTCCCACAAGGCCAAACCGCTTCTTGGAACAACTTTAAAGTAGAATCCTTTGGGTATAGCCGTAGCAAATCCTAATAAACAACCCACTCTTTCAAGAGGTTTTAGTGTAAAAGAGTCCGATTTAACTTCGACTAATTCCCTTCTGTCTCCTTCAACAATTATCTTTTTAAAACCTTCAATACGTGCATCTGCACCCGCATCCCCAAATTTAGAAGGCTTTGGGATTATTACATCACTTCCTAATTTTTTAATGGGAATAAGTAATTTTTTAGCTTTCTTACTCATAAACAATCAATGTTAAAAGGATTAAATTCATAAAAATTCTTCTTATTAAATAATAATTAAATCCTTCTAGAAAAAAATCTTATACAACTATTCATTTACCCTAAGTGAAAAAATTTCTATTGGTGATTAGATGATAATTATAGATAGATATGACCCAAGAAGTGATAAAGAAGCCTTAAAAGAGGTATTTGAAGATTTTATTGAAAATAAGTCCTATTTTTTCTCACATTGGCAAAAATTTGAAGAAGAGCTAAATAAAAGAACTCTTGATCTCCAATATCGAAATTCGATGATAGTGGCTAAGGAAGATGGGAAATTAGTAGGTTTTGGCACATATACATTATTTAGGGATTACTTGGGGAATGATAGAGTTTTAATACATCAAGTTTTGACAAAAAAAGAAGATTCATTTAAAAGGAGTATAGAAGAAATGGTCATTCGTGAGATTCAATTATATATTAAAAGAACCCTAAAAATAGACAAGACCTATTTTATTTGTCCTGATGAGGATGGGGCATTAAGATCGGTATTCCTCAAAATTGGAATCAATAAATCCAAATTTATTTGGTATGAACATGATATGTAGCTTTATTATGGGTTAAGTTTGAGCCCAAAATGAAAACAAGAAAACATAGGAGAGAAAATACAGTCCTATAAAAAGTAATCCCATTTTCTTGTCAATTTTTCTTCTTATCGCGATTATAACAAATACTATTAAACTTGAGCTTAATGTATATAATACTGTAGGGACTGCTAGCGATGCAGTAACTGCTTGGGGAAATAAAACCTGTCCAATGCCTATAGAAAGCGTCGAATCTACAATACAAGAACCCACTATATCACCAATAGCAATTGAATGTTGTTTCATCCTCAGTGCGTTAATATCTACTGCTAATTCTGGTAAGGAAGTTCCAATCGCAACTATAAAGAAACTAATTATATACTCATGAATATTTAATAAACTTGATATAAAGATAACTGATTCAACGATCATATATGCTGCTAATGTCACACCGCCAAATCCTAGTAAAACTAAAAGGAGATGAAATTTCTTACTTTTTGGTGCCTTAATTTTCTCAATCATCTCGACTCTTTGGAGAATACTCTCCTTATTTGCATTATATATTAACCAAATATATATTCCTAAGCTACCAACCATTAATATAGCATTTAATCGAGTAATGTATCCCTTCTCAACAATACTGAATATTACAATTAACGATAAAACTTCACACGCCCCCAATATAATAATATCTTTTCTATGAACATAGATTAATCCTGTTATTAATGGTAAGAGACCAAATACCAATGTAAGTTGAGTTAAATCTGAACCTACAGAATCCCCAACATCTATATCCCCATGACCTAAAGAACAAGATACAATTGAATTAAAGATTTCGGAAATATCCGTACCGATAGAAACTAAGGTTACACCAATCACTAAAGGTGATATTCCTAAGGCAGCAGCTAAAATAGCAGAATTTTTAACAGCTATTAAGCTAGAATAAGTAATAATACCGATTCCACCTATAAGAATTAAAATCGCGAATAATAATTGAATCATTTTCTTTAATTAACGAAATTTTGTTTCAAATTTCCTAATGGAGTTTAGGATCGCTCTCTTTTTCCTAGTATAGATTTAATCTTAAGTAATCGATTATGTATCGCTAGTATTTTTTCCGTTCCCTATCTAATAGGTATTCCCTCATATTTAAAACTATCCATTTTTTATCCAGAAACTTCCATAAAAGATCCAGAGATTAGAAAAATTCTTAATCAAACTAACCAAAGAATACCTAATGGATAATGATAAACATGAGTTCCATATCTCTTTAGAGAAGGACGTATTCGATAAACTGGATTTTATTAAAGATTACCATGGGATTAAAAATATAACAGAAATAATAAGATTCTTAATTACTAAAGAGTATAGAGAAGTTAAAAAATCCGAATAGATTCATAGGTTTGTTGCAAAAATTTGATTAACAAAATAAAAGAGCTTATTGAAAAAGCAGAAAAATTAGTTCGTGAACAAAATTATGATGATGCTCTAGAAATCCTTGAAAAATTATACAAGGATAACCCTCAATCAATAGATATCAAACATAACCTAATTAAAACCCTATTTGCTTATGGGGGGTATCTTAATGATGAATATACCTTACAATATGATAAAGCACAGGAAATCTTTAAAAGAATTATAGAAATTGACCCTAGAAATTATCGAGCACATTATAACCTTGGGATTGCTAATTTCAATTTAGAAAATATGGAACAGGCAAAACAATGCTATGAAGAAGCAATAAGACTTAAACCAGATTATAAACATTGCTTTTACAATATGGGATTGGTTTATGAGAGAGAGGGAAACTTACAGGAAGCATTAAAATATTATGAGATCGCGCTAGAAATAGATCCCGATTTTCCGTATGCATATAATGCAAGAAATCAAATTCTCTCTGATTTGGATAGTTTAAAAAAAGGTCGGGAAGATTTCAGGAAAAAACAAAATATAAAATTATTGAAATCCTTGCTCGAGATGTCAAAACGGATAAAAATTGAGATGATCCAAACACTTCTAAACATTGAAAAAGATAGGATATTACCTTTGATAATAGATTGGGGTAAGAATTACCAATTTGAGATTGATGGTGATTATTTAATTATAAATAAAGAAACGCTACCAAAATTGATAGAAAATCTAAAGGATATTGATATATGAGGGATTTTTTTACTTCTTCATATACTTATTGTGAATGCTATAACAAACAATAACTATAACTAGCACGACTATACCTACTATGATATAACGCCAAACTACGGGATTGCTAAACAAATCCCCGAAGAGGTTAGACTGAAACATGATATCAATTTGTTAAACACTATAAAGTCTTAATATTACTCGTAATATTTAAAATTTAACCAATCAATTAATAAAAAATACTCTTTAATTAAAGGAAAAAAAAAGGAGTAAGAAATCTTTTTTATCGTTCTAATTGAAAATTTACTTGCACTCGACAGCGATAAATAAGCCTATCGACATCTTCTTTAACTTTAACATCAGATTCAATAATTTGAATATTACGTATACCACGTAGAGTTTTTTTGGCTTCTTCGTAACAATTTTTTACCGCATCAGCCCAATTCTTTTCTGAAGTTCCTACTAACTGTATGGATTTATACACTGGCATTTAATTTCACCTCAATTTTTAAAATTATATAAGAATATGTGTTTTTTTTAGCAAGTTTAAATGTTATAAGCTAATATTTAAATATTTCTTAGATTGCTCATAATCTTATAAAAGAATTAAAAAAAATTAGAATATGTAAAAAAAATATAAAAAGCTCTATACCTGGTTATGCGTCTAAATTTTCAAGGAGTACTGCGACACCCTGGCCACCGCCAACACAGGCGTTTGCAATACCATATTTTGCCTTTTTATCTTTTAATATTCGAGCAAGAGTGCCTGGAAGTCTTACCATTGTAGCACCTAAAGGATGTCCAATTGCTGTAGCACCCCCCATAACATTTACTTTTTCTTCAGGAAGATTGAATGCTTTCATACAGTTTAAGGCAACAACTGTAAAAGCTTCGTTTATTTCCCAAAAAGCAATATCATCTACACTTAAGCCAGCGTATTTTAAAGCCATTTCGCTAGCAGGTACAGGTCCCCTACCCATAACGGTTGGATCTACTCCTGCAAAACCAATTGAGACGATTCTAGCCATTGGTTCAATCCCTCTCTTTTTCGCTT
The DNA here is from genome assembly GCA_048940805.1 of Promethearchaeota archaeon. Taxonomy (GTDB): domain Archaea; phylum Asgardarchaeota; class Lokiarchaeia; order Sigyniarchaeales; family SOKP01; genus Loki-b32. The sequence continues at coordinate 20,637 of JBHLOF010000012.1, read as the reverse complement.
CTTCGGCTTCCATTAATATACAGGCAGTAGCACCAGCATTAAGGGGTGAAGAATTTCCTGCAGTGATAACACCTTCTAGAGTGCCTTCCCTCTTTTCATATCCTTCCTTACCACCATTCTTTTCTAAATAGAATGGTCTTGATAATCTTCGTAATCCACCTACTCCTTCTAGAGTGGATTTTCTTGCTGCCATATCACGATCAATCATTACTTTTTCATCTTTGTTGCCTTCAGCGTGTCCTTCGACTGGAATGATTTCACCTTTAAACCAACCTTTTTCAGTATTTTCTACGGTCAAATTATGAGATCGTACCCCAAATTTATCTAAATCCTCTTTTGTAAAATTCGGGATTTCTTCTTCATATAGCTTTTGAGCAGTTTGAAGCATTTGGCTCGTGGTCCTGAAATCAACCTTTGGACGATACCATTCACTCTTCGTGTTTATTATATTCAGGTTTGGTGCTATATTGTTGTTTTGCATGGGTACACGCGTCATATGTTCTATACCTGTAGATAAGACACATTTACTAAATCCTGTCATGATTTCCATTATACCCATATGCATACCTGCCCCAGCACTACCACATTGCTTGTCTAAGAAAACGGATGATGTCTTAAATGGGAAATCTCCTAGAAATAAAGGATTTCTACCACCATATGTCCAATTTTCACCAACTCCCATAGCAGATCCAACAGTCAATTCATCAATATCATCTTTTGTGATCCCTTTATCAGCAAGACTCCCCTCAAAAAATTTGAGGAGAAGAGTTCCCAGTAGTTCATCACCTCGTAAATCGCCAAATACATCTCTTTCAGGTTGAGCTGGTCTAGAACGAGAAAAGGCAGTACGGGCATAGTCTACTAACCATACTTCTTTTAATTCCATATTTATCCCTTTTTAAATTAGAAATTTTATCATACTTTTTTTTAAATATAATTATTGATAATATTTGATGGAAGTATAAAAAAATATTAAACTTTTTGATAACGAGAGGAGTTTTTTTCTAACTCCAAATTTATCTTTTCGAAAATTCAATGAAAAGTATTAAGTTACTATTAGAATTATTTTTATTCCTAGGAAATTTAGTTAAAATATGCCTAAACCAAACCTAGACAGTAATGAACCAACTCTTATATCAATTATAGCCGGGAGTACCTCAGATAAGGATGTTTATACGAAAGCTGAAAAGATTCTAAAACAACAAAACATTAGTTATGATCTTCAAATACTATCAGCCCATCGAAATCCCGATAAATTAGATGAATATATAAAAAATTGTGATTCCTTAATTTATATTGCAATTGCAGGATTATCGGCCGCTTTACCAGGAGTTATTGCTTCAAAAACAGACAAACCAGTAATAGGTGTTCCTGTCAGTGCTAAATTAGGAGGACTGGATGCATTATTATCTATTGTACAGGTACCTCCTGGAGTTCCTGTAGCTTGTGTAGGGATTGATAGAGGAGATAACGCAGCACATTTAGCAATTAGAATTTTAAATTTATTAAAATAATATTATGAAGCGATGAGATAATTGAGTGAAAATTTGATTGAACAAGGTAAAAAGAATGCAGCGATTTTAGCGGTTGAGGAAAATGTTAAACCAGGAATGGTTTTAGGAATAGGAAGTGGTTCTACAGTAGTTTATGCTGTAGAAAAAATTGCTGAACTAAACAAAACCAAAAATCTAAATTTAAAATGTATCCCTACTTCTTTTCAATCTTATCAATTAATTGTTGGGAATGGGTTAACCCTTGTTTCATTAGATCAATATCCTTTATTAGATCTTGATATCGATGGTGCAGATGAAATAGACAAAAATTTAAATTTAATTAAGGGTGGTGGAGGGTGCTTAGTTCAAGAGAAAATTATCGCCTCTAATTCCAAAAAATTTATCATTGTAGCGGATTTTAGGAAAAACTCAGAATTTCTAGGTATAAATTGGAAAAGAGGTGTTCCCATCGAAGTTATTCCAATATCTTATACGCCTATAATGAAAAAATTAGAAACATTAGGAGGGACTCCAAAACTAAGAATGGCTCAAGCAAAAGCAGGACCACTTGTTACTGATAATGGCAACTTCATTATTGATGTAGATTTTGGTAAGATAAACAACCCCGAGGAGTTAAACTTAAAAATTCTCAAGATTCCCGGAGTGGTTGATACGGGATTGTTTATTAATATGGCTTCTAAGGCATATATCGGACTTGAAAATGGAAGAGTTAAGACTGTGGTGAAGAAATAAAAAAATTAACGATATGGAAAAAAAGCCTTAATCTTTGTCTACGTTAAACATTAAAGACTCTCCACAATTTGGACAGTATCTCTTAGGTGTTCTCACATAAAATCCACAGAAAGGACAATATATTGATGTCCCGGTCGGATCTAATGGTTCAGGAGTTATATATTCCTCTTCTGGGATTTCAGTCGCGGTTTGATAATAATAGTCTTGATACACTGGTTCTACGAAGGTACCTCGAGGTCTTTTTCTCCTTACCGAATAATAAATAACCATACTCACAATTCCCACGACCGCAACAATACCTATTATTACGAACATAAACGAAGAAAAATCAGGATACGCTCCTAAAATATATAAAACAATTAGGAAGTCGTCTATACCGCCTTCACTGTCAAATACAGTAATATATAAAATGCCTAAATATCCTTGATTAGTAGTGGTATCAAAATCTGCAGCTGTAGACACTGTTTTAATACCTTCTAAAGTATTATAATCGAGTGAATTAGGTAAAATGAATACTCCTTCATAACCTTCTGAAAAAACTTGATAGGTTAGTTCAGTAACTATCAAAGTTCTTGGGAAGATAAATATAAGATAATTATTATCGTTATATGAAGACATAAACATGTTTATAAATACTCTCATATTAGATTTGCTATCTTCATAATTTACTGTATCTTGTACGTCTATGAAGAAGCTAAAACTTGTTCCTTGAGTAGCTGAATATGCATGGTCTTCAGTTTCATCAAGGGTAATATCTCTATTAGCCCCATAACTAAACGAAGAACTCGTTTTAAGTATCTCAGGTGGATTATTCTCTATTTGAAAAGTGATTCTCGGTGAATTCGGATTTGTGTAATTATCGTTCGAAGGCATCACATAGAAAACTGCATATCCAGAGGGATCACTAATGAGGGGATCGAATACATTCCTGTAGTTAGTTCCAATTAAATGATTAAATGTTAATGTTTTGTTTACTGATTTTTTGGAATTAAAGAAAGAAAATGAGTATATCGAGAGATATGCTTCAAAATTCCCGTAAGAAGACTTATCGAGATTTGCAGTTAAATCAATGGTCTGACTATTTGCCCTTGTAATTGATGGTAAGTTTGCATCTAGACTATTAATAATTGGAATTTTCGAACTATCGTAATAGAGCAATTTGGAATGTTTAATAATTGAATTTGTACCTATGGTTAAATTTATAGTTAAGTTGTAAGGGACATAACTAGGTGTTGGAAGATTATAAGAATAATTGAAATAAATTCCATCATCTGAGAGCGAGCTGTTTAGAATAATATCGTCTGTAAAAGCTCCATTTTCTATAGTAAAACTTAAATTATCATAATCTAGAGTAGTAAGGGGTTCTTCAGAGATTTGATCCTTAATATATACCGACATATTTATTAAAGAATTTGAAGTGCGTTCAGAACCAACATCTATATTAATTGAGACGCTATCTCCAGACAATAAATACTTTAGGCTGTTTTTTAGCAATCTAGCATGATCTTGAGAATATATCTGTGAGGTATACCCATTATAAGCCCAATGGAAATCTCCAAATGCCAAAAAATTCCCCTCCCCATACGTCGAACCATTATACAAGGCAACTAAAGTCTTCCCATCTTTAACAGCAATAGATTCTGCATTATTTGAGACTGTGAAACTATTCCCATAAAGCCATTGGAATCTAGTTACATTATCAAATATTAATGGATTACTGAGGTCTGTAATACTTTGAGAGCTAACGGTGGTACTTATTCCTAACCAGCTATCATTCATTATGTTTTCTTCATTAATTAAGATATCAAGTCCTAACTGTGTAAACAAATTATTAATATTATCAAGCACTAGATCTTGATATCGAGTACCAAAGAAAAGAAGGTTTCCTCCATTATCAAAATAATTTTTTAAATTTTCCACTTCTAAAGGACTATATGGTAAAATAGGAGTCTGTAATATAACTAAATCATATTGTGCCAATTTTTCTTCTGTTAATATTGAACTATTATTATTTCGATCATAATCGGGCGTCCAATATTCCATGGCATAGTCAATTGATATATTCATTTCATATATATCACTCATTGCTTCATACCATCCCAATTGGTTAAATGAAAACTCAGGAAACCAATCGTTTAGGCCATGGAAAGACTCCATTAAGATTCGATATTCAGGTAATTCAATATCTAGATGGATATTAATTGTATCATACAGGGTTGCCCCAATTGTTAAGTTGAGTTGAATATCTCTTACACCTGGAACTGCATCTTTATTCACTTCTATATCAAATTCGATAAATCCCATATCTGACTCAGAAAATGATATCGATGGTTTTTCCAATTTAAGAGTAATTCCTGGAATATTGACAGGTGATTCTATATCATACGTATTAGCTTTACCTGATATTACAGTTAAATTAAATTTTTGACGATCTCCTGGAAATCTAATCAAATCAAAAGGTTTTGTTGGCAGTTCGTCCGGAATTACCTTTGCTGTATCATTATAATCCGGTGAAATTTGATTTAAATAATTTAATGAAGCAGATACATTAATTAATCCCGCCCCAGATTTTACTATTTCATTCTCACCTTCCCCTGTTAGCTTTTTTGCGCCCTCCAATAAAGCTATTCGAGCAGTTTCAGGAGTAATATTTGGATAAGCTTCCTTTAATATTGCTAGTGCACCTGAAACAACAGGGGCAGACATACTTGTCCCACTTAAAGGAATATAATCAGCATCACCAGCAAAATCAAAGACATTTCCAGTCAGGCGTTCTTCTTTCGAAATATCTGATCCCTTGGCTTCAGTCGAAATTATATTTACTCCTGGAGCTACTACATCTGGATATCCAATGTATCCAAAAGTTGGTCCCCAGCTACTGAATGAAGCTAAATTATTATTAATATCACTTGCTCCCACAGAAATTACATCGATCCCAGATGCGGGAGTTGACCCAGTAAAATAATCGGGACCAGAATTCCCCGCTGATGCCACAAAAATCACACCATAAGAATCTTGAGCAGATGTGATCGCATCTGTCATTAAATCATTTATATAAGGATAAGGAAAACCTTCCCCAAAACTCATTGATATAATATCAGCTCCAGCACCTCCTAAACCGAGCGGCTTCGAACTCCATTCAATAGCACTTATAATATCACCATCCTCCAATCCACTTGCATTTCCGGCTCTAGCATTTATTAAAGAGACTCCTGGAGCAATACCTCGATACTTTCCATCAGAACCCGTTCCATCTCCCCCAATAATTCCTGCTACGTGAGTTCCATGTCCTACATTATCTTGATAATTTGTGGTATTCTCATTGGTAACGAAATTTTGATTCTCTACAATATTCAAAGCAGGATGATTATAAATTCCCGTATCTATTACAGCAACCCTTATACCTGATCCATCATATGATAAATTATCCGCACCCACCGCTGTTACCCACCAATTTGAGTACGAATCAGCATTTAAGGCATTTAACTGTAATGAATTTTCAATAATATAAGGACTTTCATAAACCTGCGATTTGTATATTTTTTTGATTTCTTTTACTGCATCCAATAATTCTTGATTTGATATTAGTTCTAATGAAGAAACTTTGATATATGTCCCAGGAATAAGATCATAATTATCAATTATTACATAATCCATAAACATTGATTCAATTAATTCAATTCGATATTCTTTACTTATCCCATCTTCAAAAAGAATGATAACTCTCGAATAATCTCCTTCTATTAGAGAGTTCTTCTCCAATTTTAATAGAGATCCTCTTAATTCATCATCAAAAACAGATTTTAAATTATTTGATAAAGAATCAGATTGATACACAGTCTTATTCTCTCCTAATCCCAAAACTGGGATTAATTGAAACAACGTGAAAGCAGTAAATATTATCAGAAAAACGATATTCTTTTGAGATTTTCTCATAGATAGCATAAAATAAAGTATGTATTTATTATTTCTTTTAATAACCTAAAAAATACTATATTATAAAACTATAGATTCGGCAAAACTAGAACTTTTAATCTATGGTCTGTAATTTTATCTGAGAGTAATTTGTAAAAATAGAATACTAATGATATTAGAGAAAAACTGCTTAAAATTAATTTAAATAAAAAATTGAAGATCTCTCATGTAATAATTAATGATCCACTGAAGTAAATCAGTCCCCTTATCTGGTGTCCAAGCAGTCCAAGAATCAGAAGGAGTAAAGCCATGGTCAATCATTAAGTCTGGAAACGGGCCAATAGCATTCCCATTCCATTTTATGTTTGCTGTGATTATTGTCCTTCCATTAGGATCTTCTGTTTTAGGAATCTTAATAGATATTGGTAATTTTAAGAAAGTTTTTGGCTTGATAATAGATATCACGTTTTTATATTCTGCTTCCCATCTTTCAGGTAAGTTTAGTTCAATTTCCACCGTCGATTCTTTATCAAGATAATTTCTAATTACTATATTCGTTTTACACGTAGTGCCCGGTTGAACAATAATTCTAATTGGCTTAAAATGTATCCAATTTGGATCGAACCCCATATTTGGGTCGTCTTGAGCCAAAAGATCTGTCATGAGGGACTTATATTTTGAGACATGGTCCTTATAATTTTGCAACATCACTTGATTAGCCTTAAAAAACCCCATATGACTCGAAGCAAGATACTCAGGATTACATTTTAACAAGATATCTGCACATTTAACAGAACCGACCCCATCGCCTAATTGACAGAAGTTAATACAATTATTATTTGTTTCGGGTACATTAAATAAATCAGGTTGCAAACTATCGCCTACGAAAAATACACTCTTTCCGTCAATTTTCGTAAATAAACCCATATGATATTCCGTTTGTCCTGGAAAATGGAATATCTGAAATTTATAATCATCCCAAGAAAAAGTTTCGCCATCTTTTAGTACTCTATCCACTTTAATCGGTGTATCTATCAAACACCCAATTCGGTAGTGTGTTGGATTCGACATAACATCCACTAAATTTTCAAGAGCGTAGACGGGGATATTATACTTTTGCTGCAACAGAGGGATCCCACCAATATGATCATCATGATAATGTGTTGGAATTACAAAATCAATTGATTTAATACCTTTTTCCTCCAAAATTTTACTAACTTGCTCATAGTTATATGAAAAGAATTTCCCATCTCCCGGAAAATCAATAAGAATACAATTTTGGTGATTTCCCAATAGAACGAATGTAGTACCAAATCCTCTACGAATAATATGAGGAAATAAACTTTTATCTTCATTCTTATCAAGCTGCTCGACGACATCCATAGGATTATTTACATCCATTGGTATTATCTTGTCAAGTCGGAATGCTGACGTCACTTGGTTGAATTTTTCTTTTAAAATCTCAATATTTTTAGTAGGTTCCTTAATTGTTGTCCCATGAGAAGGTAGTAAAACATATGGATTATACTTCATGAGTTTCTCAAAAGATTCTAATGAAAATCCTATACCCATACTTCCCCCATCACCAGTATAACTATATTCTAAATCATAGTAATTCAAAACTTTACCTCCAGAATGAATTAAATCTCCTGTAAATGCTAATGTTCCCACAGAGTGATCCAGTAAATACGTGACACTTCTCGCTGTATGGCCTCGAGTTTCAATAATTCGAAATTTATATGGTCCCCATTGAAATTCTTCATTATCACCAAACGTTCGATCTAAAGGGATATTGTAAGTAGAAACGAAAAAAGTTGGTTTTAAGGAATAAATGTCATAATAAGACTTCTTTTTCCAAAATTCTTCTGCTTCTGTGAAGAGTTTCCTTTCTCTCTTTGGAGCAGCGATTTTTATTCCTTGTTGAAGAGCGAGATTATCTCCGAAACATTGGTCTCGATGATAATGAGTATGGAATATATATTCAATCTTAGTTGCATCTATTTCTGAAAGGAAATCCAAGATTCTTCCCGATCCAAAATCAATTAGGATTGCCTTATTTTCATCCTTGATAACGTAAACATTGACGTAGTCTTTAAATAAGAAGATATTTTCAAATAATTGAATCAGTTCCATCTTCCATATTCCTCAATAATTTTAAAATGTATACTTAGTATGTAATTTGATATGTTTTATGAATATGCTGTTTAAGTACCAAAGGCTTTTAAGCAAACCTTTCTTCCTTATTTTTAATCCATAAACAGCAAAGTGAAACATTATACCCCTTTTAGTTTCAAAAGAGCTAGTTCATGCAAGGGACCTTATGTATCAAGGCAAATTTGATGAAGCAATTGAAATCATCGAAAAATTTGAAAAGACTGAATTGCTCTCGTCAGAAGATAAACTCTCAGCACTTTTGATGAAGGGGGATGTTTATCTGTCTATGCAACGAACTAGGAAAGCTCTGCAGGCATTCGATGTTGCATATCAAATAAGCCAAGATCTGGGATTAATATCTGAATCTGTTAGTGCACTTATTGGAAAAGCAAATATAGTATTTATCGGGGATCACGATAAAGCCAATACTTATGTTTCACTGGCTGAAGAAAAACTGAATTCTCTCCCTGAAGATCCCATCACAAGAGTGCTTAGAAGAAATTTTATGTTGACAAAATCTTGGGTCCTACTTTTTAGGGGACATTATGACGAGGCAGTAGTTTCAGCAATGGAATGCCTGGAATTAGCTGAAAAAGAAAAAGAAAAAGATGGGAAAAAATTCAATCTGCCTGCAATATATCTCTTACTAGGATGGATTAAAATGTCGCAAGGTCATCAAAATGAAGCTCTCGATTATGCAGTGAAAGGATTAGAGCTTTATAAAGAAATAAACAATCCTGGGGGAGTCGCAGAATGTTATGCTCTGACCTCAACCATACATCTCTTTGAGGGAAATTATGAAGAATCATTACAACATTGCAAAGAAGGTTTATCAAATAAAGAAATAACAGGACGCAGTAAGCTCAACCTATCAAGGAATTTGGCCGTTATTCATTATTACAAGAGTGAAATGGATGAAGTTTTAAAGTATCGACGGCAGGCAGTCAACCTTGCTGAAGAATTAAACATTAGAGATCAATTAATTCAAAACTTAAACGATTTGGGATTCTGTTATAGAGTGATTGGTAAGATAGATTTAGCAAAAGAAACTTTTGAACGTGTCTTAATCCTATCTGAAAAAGGTGGCTATTTCTTTGAGATGTCTAGGGCACTTATGGGATTAATTTGGTTATACACTGGGGAGGGCTTTCATGAAGATGCAAACCAATATTTCTCTCGTTTATCAGATCTCCAAGATCAAAAGAAGATTGATATATCTAATGAATATTTATTTTCAAAAGCCCTCTTGATGAAAACAAGTCCAAGAATGCGAGATCATGTAGAAGCACAGGCTCTGTTTAAACAACTGATTGAAGATAATTATCCCCGCCGCGCTAGCAGGGAAAATTTAGTATTTGACATGGGGCATTTATGCGATCTTTTATTAGAGGAATTGTCGATATATAATAATCCAGATATATTGGACGAAATAACTCCACTCATAACTAAAATGCTAAAAATGTCAGAAGAAATGCGAAATTATCATTGGTTAGCTGAAACCAAATTATTGCAGGCAAAATTAGCGTTAATTCAAACGGATATTGAGGAGGCTAGAAGACTGATGGTAGAAGCTCAACGTATCGCTGAACTACATGGTCTTACATTACTAGCGTCGAAGATATCAAATGAACATGACAAATTACTTTCACAGCTAGAAACCTGGGATAAATATAAGACCAATAATGTGCCTATGATAGAACGTATCGAATTGGCATCTACCGAAGATGTATTAGAACGTCTTCAAGGTGAAAAAGCTGTGGAACCTTCAGAATCGGTCGATGAACAATCAATATTACTAATGATAATTGCGGAAGGAGGTGTTCTCATATTCTCTTATTCTTTTTCTGAGGAATGGAAATTCGATGATGAACTTTTTGGGGGTTTTTTAACCGCTTTTAACTCAATAAGCGATGAAATCTTTGCTGAAGGTCTTGATCGTGTCATGTTTGGGAACCAAACAGTTCTAATGGAACAAGTTGCAGGCTTTTCAATTTGTTATTTATTCAAGGGACAAACTTTTATCGCACGACAAAAACTTAAGAAATTTGTTGAAGAAATGCAGAAAAATGCTTCCTTATGGCAAATTCTAGAACAACATTTTAAAACAAGTCAAACTCTTGAATTGAAGGATAGTCCAATACTTGAATCCCTTATAGACAACATTTTTATTACCAAATAATAAGTTTCACTAAAATGTAAAATATTTATATAGCATTGATTATTCTGCTTAGATGAATCCAATTTGAAATAATTTATTAGGAGTTGAAAAGTATGGTATATCTTGTCACAGAACATTGGTGGCCTAATAGTCAATCAGAAAAGGTAGGTAAAGTATATCAGGAAGTAATGAAAAAATTCCCAGAAGATAGATCCATCGCAAGACCTGTCATACAGTCAGCAGTTTGGCCTTCTAATGGTAAAATGCATAGTATCTCGGTATCCTCTATCAAACCAGGAAAAGTTAAAGAAGCAATGGATATAGCTTACAATAGATTTCTAATGTTTTCTAATGAAATAGAAGGATGGGAATATATACTTAATATTGCCTATGATGCTGTTGAGGCTATGGGATTGATAGGACTAGAGGCGCCTGAATTGTAAATTTTATTTTAATTTATAAATTCCTTTTTTTCTATTTTTACTCTTTTGTAATAATATTGATAATTTGAGCAGTCATTCATATGAATAAGGTATAAAAATTAGTCATTACTTCTCAAACTCTCAATAAAAATAGACAAAAAAGTGAATATTTAAAAGTGATTGCTTATACGAATGAGTTAGCATAATTAGATCTACTACTTTAATATCAATATATAAACTTACAACTTTCTTAAAATTGAAGGAATTATGCAAACAGGACTAGAATTAACATACAAGATTTGTATTTTCGGGGATGCAGGTGTTGGTAAGACAACATTGGTAAATCGCTATCTCACAAATGAATTTCATGAAAAGATACAAGCAACTCTTGGGGCATCAATACATGTTAAAATCATAGAGTTAGAGAATGGAAAAATAACACTTCAAGTATGGGATTTTGGTGGTCATAGAAGGTTTAGATTTATGATATCATCTTATGCTCGAGGTTCCGCGGGAGGAATTTTTATGTTTGATCTAACTAATCATGAAAGTTTAATTTCTTTAAAGGAGTGGCTTCCAGAATTTGGGAGATCAGTTAGATCTGTACCTCTCATAATGGTTGGTAGCAAACTAGACCTTGAACAAGAAAGGATTTGGGAACAAGATGAAGTATTAGAAATGATGAAATCATATAAATTCCATAAATATATCGAATGTTCATCAAAAACAGGAGAAAATGTAGAATCAGTATTTAGAGAATTAATAAATAAAATTCTTGATGATAGAGGAATTAAATACGTAAAATTTAAGTAATTCATTATTTCCTTTTTTTCCTCAATTCACCTCAATAAAAGGTGCTTAAAAAGGAAAGAAGAATTTATTTAGCAATATAAAAAAATTTTTTAGTTATTCTCACCAATTTTTTTAATTATTTTTTCATTGCTTTTTTGAACAACGGTATTGCAATCCATAAAAGAACACCCCCAAAAACAGTTAAAAAGATCAAATCCATCGATATCGCCGTAAGATTTGCTCCTAAAATCATTACTTTTCGCATTGCATCCGCAGCATATGTTAATGGAAGAAGTTTTGAAATTGCCTGCATGAAAACTGGCATTTGTTGAATTGGAAAAAATACGCCGCTTAAGAACATCATTGGAAACATGATTGTCATCATCATCATGGTCGCTGTCTCTTCTTTCCCTGTGAATGAAGTAATTAATATTCCAAGTCCAACAAAGCTAAATACATTTAAAAAAAGGACTAGAAATACCAACAATAAGCTCCCATTAATACTAACACTGAATAATAATACTGCCAAAATAAGGACGAGTACGCCTTGGATTAATCCTCGGATAGTTTGAGCAAGTGATTTTCCTAATATAATTGAAATTTTCTTAATCGGAGCGGTTAACATCCCATCTAAGGTACCTATATCCTTCTCATATGAAATCGCATGAGGTAATCCCGTCATTAATGCCATCATTACCACCATTGTCATAATACCAGGAGCCATAAATTCAAAATAACTAGGATTCCCTGGGTAAATACCTTTAAATGTAGCATTAAATGGAACTATTTCAGCATAAGTGATATTACCTAAATTAAACAGGGCATATTGTATCCCTAATTGTCTGATTAATTCATTTAATGCTGTCTCTATCATTAAAGACATCTGCGGATTGGTTTGATCTAATATAACTGTTATGATCCCTTGATGACCTGATAATAATTCAGAGGAAAAATTCGTCCCAATCCAAATACCAGCACTAACTTGTCCTTCTTGAATCTGTAATTTGATATCATCATAATTTGAAGCATTACTCAACACCATCATATGTGTCTCATTATTAGCAGATTTTAAACTATCGTAAAATATTGGACCATAAGGACCAATATCCTCATCAGCTACGGCTACTGGAATATTATTAATTGCATTATTAGAGGGAAATATGTAACCGGTCATTACCATCATAAATAAAGGCATCAAAATTAACAAAACCAACCCCAATTTATTTCTTCTAAATTCAAGTAAATCTTTCCAACATATCCAAAAACTATGCTTTAATGTACTAATTATTTTCACTTTTCGACCACCTATCGTACTCTATTTGCTCGTCGTCGATGAAAACGCCGAGTGTTACTTGAATTGCTCTCACTTGGTTCATCTCTTACTTCATGTCCAGTCATATGTAAGAAGACATCTTCTAGAGTTGGTTCCAAATCTTTGATATATGTAATTTTTCCATTTTCTTTTCGAACAACATCGATTATATTATCAAAAGCATCATCCCCTTTTGCTTGGATTCTAATTTTAGTATCAGAAATCCTTGTTAATTGTTGGACAACCCCAAGTTTTTGAAGAATTGATACCATCTCATTGTTTAAATTTGCAATCTGTAATTCTATTACTAAAACATCAGTTCCAACCACCTTACGTTTTAGATTTTGAGACGTGTCTAGAGCAACTATTTTACCATAATCTATAATTGCGATTTGGTCGCATAATAAATCCGCTTCCACCATCATGTGAGTCGTCAGAACAATAGTAGTGTTATTTTTAAGATTTATCTCCTTTATAAACGTACGTAACTCACTTGTTGATTGAGGATCTAGTCCTAATGTTGGTTCATCTAAAAACAAAATCGGGGGGTCATTCAATAGAGCTCGGATTACATTTATTCGTTGTTTCATCCCTGTTGAAAAGGTATTGATCAATTTATCTCCCCATTTATCCATTTTTACTAACTTTAAAAGTTCATCAATCCGCGATTCAAGCCTTTTCTTTGGAATATTATAAAGTTTGGCAAAAAGTTTCAGGTTTTCTCGGGGTGTTAGCATGTCATACATTATCATCTTTTCTGATACTAATCCAATATTCTCCCGAATTTTCTCCTCATCATGTCGTAAATCATAACCAGCAATTGTCGCATTTCCTTCCGTTGGGTTCGCTAAAGTACATAACATACGTATTAAAGTAGTCTTCCCCGCACCGTTGGGACCTAATAATCCGAAAATCTCACCTCTTTTTACTTGGAATGAGACATGATCAACCGCTATTAAGTCTTTGAAATTTTTAGTTAAATCAAATGTTTGAATCGCTATTTCTTCCATATTTTATCATCTTTTTACAACCTTTACTATAGCTTATGTGCATTAATCATACCAATCTTTTTATAAATTCAACGATTAAAATTTATAAATCTTTTAAATGTCAATTATACATTAGTGTTCGAAATTCTTATCAATAGTTCTTACATTTTTATAAGGTATGAGTGATCCAGAATTATTGAAGACTGAGGTCCTATTAGAAGGTCTAAAATTTCCTGAAAGCCCTCGTTGGCACGAGGAGAAATTATGGTTTTCTGATATGGATTTAAAAAAAGTAATGACGGTCGATCTAAATGGAACATCAGAAATAATTCTTGAAATGCAAGATTCTCCTTCTGGACTCGGCTGGCTTCCTGACGGAAGACTTTTAATTGTCTCTATGGATGAAGAACTTCTATTACGACTTGATTCAGATGGCATCAAAATTGTTGCTGATCTGAAACCATTAGTAACTTTCAAATGTAATGACATGGTTGTGGATAAACAAGGAAGGGCTTATATCGGAAATTTTGGATTTGATTACAATAAAGAGCGATTCAAACCAGCAGAAATTATTCTAGTGAAACCTGATGGTATTGCTCAAGTCGTTGCGGATAATATGGCTTTCCCGAATGGAACCGTTATTACTCCTGACGATAAAACTCTTATTGTAGCAGAAACCTTTGGAAGCAGATTGACTGCTTTTGATATTAAAGATGATGGTTTGCTAGAAAACCGACGTATCTGGGCTAATATGCAGGGAACGATACCAGATGGAATATGTCTTGATGCAGAAGGGGGAATCTGGTTTGCATCTCCAGGAAGAAGTAAAGTTTTTCGGGTTCTTGAGGGTGGTAAAATAACTCACGAAGTCCAGGTTTCCACCCAGGCTTATGCTTGCATGTTGGGAGGACCTGACCGAAGTACTCTCTTTGTAACAACATCTACAAGTGACCGATCCTCGGGGCAAATTGAAATTGTGGGAGTAGAAAACCCTGGGGCTGGACTTCCATGAAATTTCGGTTTTTACAATTGGAAAAAAATTTTAAAATAATTTTTTCCTTCTTTTTCCTAGATTAGGTGAGTGGAATTTGGATTTGGATTTAGTTTTGGATTGGTTTGGTGAGCAAATGCTTTTCTCTTTTTTTCTTTTTACCTTTCTTCGGTAATGATTGGAATCTTCATCCAATTTTTCAATATATTATCTTCTCATAAAGAGAACGCAATTAATTTTCAATAATTAATGTGATAATCAGGAAAAGTCATTGGAGTCGGCGGGAATTGAACCCGCGGCCTTTCGCATGCCAAGCGAACGATCTTCCACTAATCCACGACCCCAACAATATATAAATAAAACGCTCCCAAATAATTAAATTTTTTTGTTTTAGGGGTTAGAAACAGATATATTCTAAAAATGAAGTAAAAAAAGGTTGATAAGGGTAAATTTTCCCCATTGGATAAGTCATACGGGGGGTGGGATTTGGTAGGCTATCCCCAGTTTTCTCATGATTCGGTTGAGTAAAGCTTGGGAGAAGCCAAAGAGGTACATTAACTGAAATTCAGAGGTGTTGGGATGTTCTACGGTCGCTCTCAGGGTGGCAAAAATTTGCCTAGCCGTATTCTCTACTTATCAACTACGAACCATCTTCCCGGTGTAATTGTCTCGTTTGTTGGAGAATTGAAAAAAAATGCTTAATAATCGCTGAGCTGCTTAACAATTTTCGAGATTGAAAAGCTTAAATATGAATTGAATATAATAATTATTTGAAATCAACATAAAAATAGATTTACTGATAGAAAGAGTCTAATAAATCTATTGTTAACAATTAATAGAGGGAGTTAAATTGCTAGGAAAGAACGATCTCCAAGATATTATAAAAGAGAATAAAAAGGAATTAAAAAAGAACCCTAATGATAAGGAGCTTTTACAAAAAATTGCTGATGCTTACTACTCTATGGGTGATTTTAAGAATGCTAAATCATATTTCACTGATTATTTAACAAAGGCAGATCCAACGAATTCTGAAATCTGGCACAAACTTGGGTTAAGTTATAAGGAGATGAATAAAAATAAAGATGCAATTGAAGCATTCAAAAAAAGCTTACAATACAAAGAGGACTTTGACGAGCCTTGGGTTAATCTTGCGCGAATAAATGTCAGCGAAAAGAATTTTGACCAGGCAGTACAGCAATATCGACAGGCATGCGAGATTAATACAGAAAACAAGGATTATTGGTTCGAATATGGTCAATGCCTGCTCGAAAAGAAATTATATAGTGGGGCAGTCAAGTCATTTAAAAGAGCATTACGTTTAGATAAAAATCTTGATAAGGCTTGGGATGATTTAGCTGAAGTATACAAAAAGACAGGTCAGAAAGAAAAAAGTAAACTTGCAATGAGCCAAAATTGGAATTTATTGGATGAGAATTTCCTTACTACTAATGAACGAGAGAAAATTAATGAACTTGAAAGAAGACTAATTAAGCTTGAGAAGGTTTTAGATAAAGAGCAATATACAAAAGCGAAAAAAGAGTTAGAGTCTATTCTCAAAGAAGCTGAATCATATTATTTTGAGGAAATTATGAAAGAAGCAAGTATAAAACTAGAGTTATGTAAAGAGAAAATTTCCGAAGAAAGACGAGCAAAAGAAATAGAATCTATTGAGCATGAACTGGAATTGGATTTAACGAATGTTGCCAAGTTAGTTAAAAACCAAGAGTATACTAAAGCTAAAACTATTTTATATGCCATAATCAAACAAGCTACGGAGAATGAATTGGATTCAATTTTTGTTAAAGCTAATCGGGAATTTGACAGAGTCGCAGGTCTAGAATTTGAGCAAGGGGCTGAAACACCTGGTGCACTTGAGGGAGAACAATTTAATAAAAATGAAATTGAGGTTTTAAGAGGCGGGGATTGGAAAGTAGAAGAAGATCAATCTGTATTTTACTATAAACCGAAAATTATAAACAATTCAAAATTTGTGATAACCAATATCCAAATCCTCTTAACACAAATCCCCTCGTGTTTAGAGATAGAAAATGATAGATATAAAATAGATGTGTTAAGACCAAGATCTTTTGAAGCACCCACCTTCAAATTAAGGGCTTTAGAAAGTTGTGTGGGGGATACCATCGGTGCCATACTTACTTACACAACACCTTCAGGTACTCAAGAGACAAGAAAAGTTCTACCATTTGAAATAGAATATGTATGTAATCTATTAGTACCGCAGCATATTACGAGGAAAGATTTCGAGAAAAAAATAAGAAATATGGATACCAAAGAATTAGTAATTGACAGTGGTCTAGATATAGAAGCAACTCAAACAGCTCTCACCACCATTTTATTACAAAATAATTTCTTTTTACTTGAACAACTTAAAAAAAGTCAAAGTAGGAATCATCGGACATTAGATGGTTTTGCTCAAGGTAGATACGATAAAGAAGAGGTTGCGCTATCTCTCACCATGGATGAACAAGAAGATACGACTCAAGTAAAAATTACAGGAATGAGTGAGAGGGTAGAAAAATTGACTGACTTATTACGAGATATTAATGTAAAATGTGATTCGATTAAGAGCGATACAGTTCTAATTAAACAATACACTGAGCAAATTTCTGATCTAATAGATGGTATCGAAGATCTCGAAAAGTATCTGAAAAAGAGGATAGGGAGCGATTTTGATCAAATCAAGGTTGTTTTGGACGATTATCGTAGAGGAGATATTAAAAAGGGAGCTTTTATAGCCAAATGTATAGGAGTTCTCGGAAAAAGATTTATTAAAGCTTTTCCAGTTATAGGAAAATTAGCAATACCTGCTTAATTTTTGCATTTTTTTCTTATTCTATAATATTTCCAATAATTATACACTTACAAATTTTTTTTCTTTATGATTTTGTTCCTAAAGGAGGTAATGTCTCTCAATATATCCCTAATCTTGAAACAGATAAAATTGGATCTCACAATTAATTAAATTCAATTTTATTGAATTTATAGAACTATTTTTAGCATGCTATATCATTAAGGGACAGTCGTATCCTGCTCTACAGAAGTTAACGCGTTTTACAGAAGCGATTCGAGAAAATCCGGAAATTTGGCAAGCTTTAGAAAAATCGGTCAAAACTGGTGAAGTTTTAAAATTAAATAAGCCCCCCTCGCTCAAAACAGTTATAGATGAGATTTTTTAATTTTTGTCCCAATTTTCTGTGAAATTGAGATGGAAAGGGAAATTCCCTGGGATTTGGTAGATCTAACCTCCTAAAGTATAAATAGAAAATCTGGTTAATAATTCTATGATCCAAACATGTACAAAAAAGGGAGATAAAGGAAAACGAAGTATAGTAAAATCTGTTTAGTAGGATTTATTTTCATCTTGTATTTTAGTTTCTTATTACAAGGAACTAATATTAGCACTAATGAAAAAGATGATAAGAACGATAGGGATGTTGTATACGCTTTGAATACGAGCAATTTAGTTGTATGCGAATGGCATCATACATGGGGTGGATTTTATGATGATTGTGGCTTGGGAACGGCAGTGGATTCATCTGGTAATATTTATCTTGCGGGAGAAACAACAAGTTTCGGGGCGGGACATTATGATATGGTTCTGGTGAAATATGATGGAAATGGTGTGCAGCAGTGGAATCGTACATGGGGTGGAAGTAGCTATGATCATTGCTGGGGAGTTGCAGTGGATTCGTCATGTAATATATATATTACGGGGTTTACAGATAGCGTCGGGGCAGGATTTTATGATATGGTTTTGGTAAAATATGACGGGAACGGTGTGCAGCTGTGGAATCGTACATGGGGTGGAGGTGATTATGATTACGGTTGGGGTGTTGCAGTCGATTCGCCAGGTAATGTATATCTTGCGGGAGAGACAGCAAGTTTCGGGGCGGGAAGTGATGATATGGTTCTAGTGAAATATGATGGAAATGGTGTGCAGCAGTGGAATTGTACATGGGGCGGAGGTGAATGTGATGTTGGCAGGGGAGTGGCAGTCGATTCATCAGGTAATATATATCTTGCGGGAGAAACATTTAGTTTCGGGGCAGGATTTTATGATATGGTTCTGGTGAAATATGACGGGAACGGTGTACAGCTGTGGAATCGTACATGGGGCGGGGCTATACAGGATTTTGGCCAGGCAGTAGCAGTGGATTCGTCAGGTAATGCGTATCTTGTAGGAGATACGACAAGTTTCGGGGCGGGAAGTGATGATATAGTTTTGGTGAAATATAATAGAAACGGCGTACAGCAATTTTGTCACACATGGGGCGAAAGCACTCGTGATTTTGGCAGGGGAGTGGTAGTGGATTCATCTAGTAACATATATGTTGCGGGAGCAACATATAGTTACGGGTCAAGAGATCTTGATATGGTTCTTGTGAAATATAATAGAAACGGTGTGGAGCAATGGTATTATACATGGGGCGGAGGACTTGATGATTATAGCTTTGAATCAGCAGTGAATTCCTCAGGTATTATTTATGTTGCGGGAGGAACATATAGTTACGGGTCAGGAGATCTTGATATGGTTCTTGTGAAATTAATGGTTTCAGAACGACCTCATTCTAATAATTTTGTCATGATCGTTATTATTGGATTGTCAATGGCTAGTATGGTGGGAGTAGGTATAGCAATAACATTCTTTTTTAGGAAACGCCTGAAAATACTAAGTTTTACCAATAATTTTTACTGAAGAATTAGTTAAATATTGCAGAAAAGGTAAATTCAACGTCTGAGTTCCATGAAAATTCCTTTGAAAAAATTAAGTCAATTATATGTAAAATAACCAAAATTATTAGTATCGAAAAGATAGTGCAAAAGACTTTTAAGGAAATTTATCCTCCCTATATTTAAAATTAACCGTCATTTTCAATATGAAGATAACAAAAATATATTTTTTGTTATTTTAGCACCAAAAGACGATGACAATTTTTATTAAAATCACAGGTGTCTCAAATAGTTAGAACTAAGAGAGAGTGGGGATTATCGATTTTATCATTGTTAATCTGGGCTGGTGTAGTGGGTTTACTTTCATTATTTTTTGGTCCAAATATACTTCAGAATCCATTTATTATAGTTCTTCTGATATTTTTATTTTGCTTTATTTTATGCTGGATATTTGGTTATATTCATCCAGTGAGATGGATTAAAAAGAAGGAGTTGCAAAAGAAATATGGATATGTTACTGAGGGACCTGGAATTACTACTCAACCACCCCCACGGGAAATAATACATGAAGTTAAGCAATTCAATTGTCCCCATTGTGGAACCTTGCAAGATCAAGGAACTAAGTTTTGTACTAAGTGTGGACAAAATATAGAATAGATAAATAAAAAATTTTATTTCTTTACTTCAAGTTAAGATAATTTTTGGCCACAATTACCACAGAAATCCGAGTCAGGTTTTAAATTTTCTCCACAATTCGGACAAAAAGTTCTCTTCGATTGCTCAATTTGAGCTTTCGCTTTATTAAGACTCTCAAGTAATTTAATCGAATTTTTTTTCGAACTTTTTAAACCCAAACCCCCCGAATGTAATGGATCCAATGGAAGAATAGTGTAGAAATTGTCATCAGTTTCTATTTTTACAACATGCATTATCTTTTCTTTTGATTTAATTAAAGAGACTATCTTC
>JBHLOF010000099.1:0-14394 GCA_048940805.1 Promethearchaeota archaeon | reverse complement strand
GCATTTGGGCCTGCTTTTGGAAGAGTCTTATTGTCCAGTATATACACCTTAATTGATGCAGGTTATCCCCCTGAGGCAGTATTAGTTGAGATGTATATGAGTGGGGAAATGGCATATACTTACAAAAAAATGGCTGAAGTAGGATTAATAAAGCAGGTTGATTTTCATTCCAATACTAGTCAATATGGAGCAATGAGTCGAGGTATACGTTTTAGGAAGCTCCCTCTTCGTACAAAAATGCAACAAATTTTAGAAGAGATTCAAAACAGTGAATTTACTCGAGAGTGGGAAAAAAAAATCACGAAACTAAAATTTAAAATGATTAAATATTTTGCAACTAGGCAAAAAATAAATCGAATTGAAAATCAAGTAAGAAAAAATCTTAAATTAAAGCTTTATAATGTTTATGAAGAAAAACCCTTATCTGGAGATGAATTATCCAAACTAAAAGAAATTTCTAATGAAATGAAACAATTTGAAGAATTTTTTCAATAAAACTTGAATAGCTTTATATAAGGACAAATGTCACCCCAATTATCGTCAACACTACCCCAATAAATCCAAATTTAGAAATCTTTTCTTTATTTACTAAGTAGGTTATAGGGAGTGCAAAAAGAGGACTGGCACTGGCTACCAATGCCATAATATTTGCTCCTGCTAAATGTACAGCTTCAGTATAAAGATATGCACCTATGGAGGTGCCTATTATTGATGCTACTAATAATAACATCCAAGTGCGAACACTTTTCTTATCACCGTGGTGATTATTGCTAGATTTTTTTAAATAACTTTCACGTAATACCATTGATCCTAAGATAAGTGCTGCAAAAGGAAATCGTATTACATTCCCAATAAGAGAAGTCAACTCATTTATCTGGATAATCAAATCTATCTGAACCGTAGCAAACTCAATTGAAACAGCTCCTACAGCCCATCCTAAAGATGCAATGAGACAAAATCCTATTGCTTTAATAACATCACCCCTAGAAAGAGTATCCCGTTTATATTTTAAATTTTTTTCTGAAAGAGATGGTTCTAAGAGATTGGTATTTTCTGAGTTTATTTTAGACTTTCCGATGATGATAATTCCGATACTGATTAGGATTAATGCTAAAATCAAGTTAAGATTAAAAGCGCGACCAAGGAATATTAACGATAAAATGAATGTAAAAAGTGGAAAAGTCATTGATACAGCAAGAGCTATAGTAGTACCTAATTCCTTCTGGGCAACAAAATACGCAGTATCACCAATAACCTGACCACAGAAAAAACTCGAGATTAGAAGTAGCCATAATCCCCCCGGAATAATGAAAATAAGATTAAATTGATTAATAATTAAAATGATAACAATGTATGTAATGGTACCAACGGTTGTGCGAAAAAAGTTGATAAAAACAGGGCTAACCTCGTGTTCTGTTTGTCGAAAAATAACATTGGATCCAACAAACGTTAACACCGCCAAGATCGCGATAAATTCACCTAACATTGATGATGAAAATTAAAGAGAACATAAATTGTTTTGTGTTTACACTAATTTAAAATTAAGAAATAAAATTTGGGTAATTATTTATTAATTTTCCCTAATGCAGTGATTTTCTTCCCATATTCATATAATTTTAAAAATGATTTAGCTGCTGCCTCAAGAGAGGGGTAAACAAGGAAATTATCTTTAAGAAGCATTTCTATAAATATCTTTCGAGATTCACTAGGGTATTGATGTAATATTATCATGAATACTTTATCTTGGTTTTCAACATAATTTCTGATATCAAGTAAGTTTTGATAGTACCCTTTAAAACGTTTTCCTTCAATATCTTTCCAAGCATCAGTTTCAAGCAATACTAAATTAATATCCTCATCTGATGCTGCTTTAGTGACCTCTGCAAGTTCTTTTTGATAGGTTACAAAAGGCAGATCTAGAGGATTGGCCAGGCTTCCTACTCTTATATCAAAAATATTCTTCAGCTTATTTAGAGCTTCGCCTTTAAAATGTGGAACTTCAAGTCCGATCTCTATTAAATAGTCGGTTGCCAAAATCCCGAAACCACCAGACCATAGTATGATCAAAGTACGTCTATTCATAGGATATACAACCTCCTTTTCTAACCTTTTAAACCGTTTAATATAAGAAGAAAAGAGATAAGCATAATCGATTAATTCATCCAAAGAAGAAGGAACCTCGATAGTAGGCGTTTGTTTAAATAAAGCATTCCAAATTTTATCTTTTGTCGCCATAGAACCCGTATGTGATAAAACTGCGGTTTGACCTCTTTCAGTTTTCCCACCTCTCATAAATAGTACTGGCTTTTTCATAGATTTTAAAACTTCTAACAATCTTTTTCCTTCGGTCTTATGAAGTGGAGAAATTCCTTCAAAATATACGCAAATCACATCAGTCTCTTCATCATTGTCTAAATATTCTAAAAGATCAGAAATTTGAAGATCTACACAATTTCCAATACTTACTCCAACTGAGAATCGTAAGTTATACCTACGAGATCCAAATTTAATAGTTTTTGAATGCAGGTCTCCAGATTGAAAAATTAAACCAATATTTCCCAATTCGACGGGAAAAGATGAATAATAGGCTGTTTTACCACGGGGACTATAAATACCCATACAATTTGGACCAATACTTCTAGTATTCTCATATTCATCTAATATTTTCTTTACCTTTCTTTCGATTTCTACACCCTTATCATCAAATTCTCCTGTCCCCGCAGTAAAGATGTCAATAAATTTAACTTCTTTCTTTGAAAGAATTTCCTGTAATGATTGAACTAATAAATCTCGTCTAATAGATAAAATTAACAAATCAATTGTATCTACGGGAATTTCCTCTATAGATTTATAACATTTTAACCCCATAAATTCCTCAAGTTTGGAGGAGATCAGATAAATGTTATTAAAATCAAAATTTTGTCTCTTAAATCCCTGTAAAAAATTACCTACTGAATCTGTTACCCTATAAATTACAACATTTCTAGGTTTAAACAAATATTCTAATGGTTGTTTACTTTTATTTGGCATTTTCCTCTGGATTTATAATAATTTTTGAATTACAATTATAACAAAATGTAGGAATCGAATCAAATTCAATTCCACAATTTGGGCAATAGGACTTTATATTATTTGCTATACTTTGCAAATCATCTAATTGAGTGTCAATTTTATCTTTCCTAATCTTCTTTAATGCTACATAAATCAATAACGAAATTAAGGTAATTATCAAACCGATTAAGATTGTATGCACTAGATGAAATAAGAAATTAACATGAAAGTAATTTGGTGAATGTTGATATAAAAATGTATAAACAAAGAAATTAGGAAAGAAGAAATTGGTTAAATTGGTTGAGTAGGCTTTCTTAAAATTGTAGAGAAAAAAGTCAGGAATCAAGGAAATTATCACCCAGCTGATGTAAATGAAAACCATACCAGAAGGACTTCTGAATAGTACATAATTTGCTAGGAACTGTATAATTTGTGATTGAGGGATTGAAATTTCACTGTCAAAATCTATAATAACACTATAATGAAAGATATAAATAAATAAACTTAAAATCAGAATCTGTATGATAATAAGTATAATCTTTCTTCTGAAAAAATCCATTACTTTCATTATTAATTAAGTAAATTATATCCAAAAATTAAACTCTTTTAAATATCAGCAAGATAAAAAAGATAACGGATAATTCTGTACTGTTTAAAAATGAACGAGCAACAGATTATCTTTTGAATATTTCTCCGTTTTATTGCTTATATTACAAAATCTTACCAGATATATCTTTTTTGCTAGTAAAATTAAAGGATAACAGTATATGTAAAATTAAAAACGCTAAAAATGATAAAATTTTTATTATTTGCTATCATATTATACATACAGTGGAAGAATCACTATCTTATTTTTTAAAATCAGCAATTTACAATCAATATAGAGGATGTTTTTTTTAATGAGTTCTTCTTCTTTGAGGAAATTATACACCAAAATGGATGTAGAGGTAAATAGCATATGAGCTATACTTTTTCAAGAACAAAAATGATAGAAAAAATTAAATTTGGACTTCTAAGCCCAGATGAGATAAGAAAAATGTCTGCAGCTCGTATTATTACAGCTGACACCTATGATGAGGATGGGTTACCTATACCATCTGGATTAATGGATCAACGTTTAGGGACAATTGAGCCAGGACAACGTTGTCAAACCTGTGGTAATTTAGTTAGTAATTGCATGGGTCATTTTGGGCATATTGAACTAGCGAGACCTGTCATTCATGTAGGATATGCCAAAAAAGTTCTTAAAGTTCTAAGATCTATCTGTCCTGAATGTTCTCGATTGATGCTCACAGATGAGGAAAAGGAACAATTCAGACAAGAACAAATCAAACATAGAAAAATCTTCTTTGAGGGAGATGAAGACGCTGCTAAAATTGTGTTTAAACGTGCTCGGAAGACCAAAATTTGTCCATATTGTGGTGGAAAGAAGAAAAAAATAATCATTGAAAAACCAACGACTTTTTATGAAGAAGAAGAAGGGAAAGGTTCTCGTAGATTAACCCCCATTGAAATTTTAGAGCGATTAAAAAAGATGACGGATATAGACCTTAGAATCTTAGGTATTTCACCTGAAAATGCTCGACTTGAATGGGTGGTATTTACAGTACTACCAATCCCTCCAGTTTGCGCTAGACCCTCAATAACTTTAGATAGTGGTATAAGGTCAGAGGATGATCTAACTCATAAATTAGTAGATGTTATAAGAATTAACCAAAGGTTAAGAGAAAACATAGATGCCGGTGCACCACATCTTATAGTTGAAGATCTTTGGGAACTTCTCCAGTATCATATTACCACTTATTTTGATAATCAAGTTTCTGGCATACCTCCCGCAAGGCATCGATCTGGTAGAGCACTCAGAACATTAACTCAGCGGTTAAAAGGTAAGGAAGGCAGATTTAGAAGTAATTTAAGTGGGAAACGAGTGGATTTTTCTGCCAGAAGCGTAATTTCACCGAATCCTTATATAAGCATTAATGAAGTAGGTGTTCCTACAGAAATTGCGAAAATTTTGACAATCCCTACGAATGTAAATGATTGGAATATTGAAGAAATGAAAGAAATGGTTCTAAATGGGCCCTTCCGTCATCCAGGGGCGAATTATATAATCCGGAATGATCGCAGAAGAATCGATCTAAGATATGTAAAAAACCGTAAAATTATTGCTGATATGTTAGCACCGGGATTTACCGTCGAACGTCATCTGAATAATGGAGATTTAGTATTATTTAATCGTCAACCATCTTTACATAGGATGTCGATTATGGCACATGAAGTTAAAATTATGGATGGAAGAACTTTCAGACTAAATCTAACTGTATGCCCTCCCTACAACGCTGATTTTGATGGTGACGAAATGAATTTGCATGTGCCTCAAAGTGAGGAAGCTCGAACAGAAGCGGAATTACTTCTAAAAGTACAAAATCATATATTATCTCCTCGATTTGGAGGTCCAATATTAGGTGGTCGTCATGATTTCATATCAAGTGTTTTTCAATTTACAAGTAAAAAATCTCTCTATAATAAAAAAGATACTTTAACATTATTGTATCTTGGAGGCATATTTAATAACAATCCTGATTTTAGCCTAGATAATTTAACTCCAGAAATAACAGAACCTGAATACATGTATTCTGGGAAAGAAATATTTAGTAGTTTATTCCCTGATGATTTGAATATTAAAGTAAAATCCAAATTTTGTAAGAAATGTGAAGTATGTGAAGAAGAAGACTGTCCTTACGATGCATATGTCGTAATAAAAAATGGAAAATTGATAACGGGAACTATAGACGAAAATTCATTTGGTGCAATGCAACCGAATAGTATTTTGGCAAGAATTGTTAAAGACCATGGAAATGCTCGTGGGAGGGAATTCTTAGATAGCGCTACCAAAATGTTGTTGTATGTAATTAGGCAGAACGGAATCACTATGGGTTTAGATGAGGTATATATTCATGGACACGCTTATGATGTAATCCAAGATATTTTGGAGGAAGCAAATATTGAATCCAAAAAACTCATCAGAGCTTTTTATGATAATGATACTGATGTTCTTAAAAGAGCTCCTGGGCGATCAATGAGAGAAACCTTAGAGTTAAGAATACGACAAGTATTAACAGAAGCTAGGATGAAGGCAGAGCAATCTGCTTCCGAATTCATAGGAGATGAAGCACATTCTGTTATTATGACTAAATCTGGAGCAAGGGGGAATATTCTAAACCTAGGACAAATGTCGGCTGTTGTTGGACAACAGGTAATAAGAGGTGAGAGAATAAATAGAGGTTATAGCAGTAGGACTCTACCGCATTTTAAAGTAGATGATCTTTCACCAAAATCTAGAGGATTTGTATCATCATCTTATCGTGATGGATTAAAACCGATCGAATTTTTCTTTCACGCTATGGGTGGAAGGGAAGGTTTGGTTGATACCGCAGTTAGGACTTCTCAAAGTGGATATATGCAAAGAAGATTAGTCAATGCATTACAGGATATGGTTGTAGAAAATGATGGCACTGTAAGGAATTCCGATAAGAATATTATCCAATTTAAATTTGGTGATGATGGGATTGATGCTATGCATACTGATCATGGTGCAGCTGTAAATTTAGATGTTCTCATGCTTAAAGCAAAAGCGTTGGATGTAGATAAAATACGTGATGAACTAAAAGAAGCACCCACTACCAAAAAAGCTGCTCCAAAAGTCAAGAAACCACCCGAAGAAAAAGAAGAAAAACCGAAAAAAGCAACGATACCGAAGCCTAAAAAAAAGGTGGAAACTATTGATGACAAAGAATTAATTGAGCAGTTTGAGGAAGAAACGGGGAAAAATGCCGTCTGGAGAGGAAAAGAAACAAAAGCGTATATAGATTGGAAGAAAGAAAAATTAGGATAATTTTACTAAACAGAAAACTGTGATAGGAAGAAAATGGTAAAAATAAACAAACAATATTTAGAAGAACAATTGGAACTACTAAGAGAAGATGGAATTCCTGATGATCTAATTGAAAAAATTAGAGAAAAATTGAAGGATGAAGAACTCGAGCCTGAGCAGCTAGAATACCTTTTAAATAAGATTTTTATAAATTTTAATAACGCACTTGTGGAGACATCAGAACCAGTAGGCACGGTAGCTGCTCAATCAATTGGTGAACCAGGAACACAAATGACATTGAGGACATTTCATTATGCGGGAGTAGAAGAATTTTCTGTCACACAAGGATTACCTCGACTAATTGAAATTGTAGATGCTAGAAGATTTCCATCAACACCTGCTATGGAGGTATATTTAGTTGATGGTTATAAGGAGACTGAGGAAAAAGCCATCCAAGTTCATAATCGTATTGAACAAATTAGGATAGAACAGATAATTTCTGATGTAGATTTAGATTTTGTTAATTGGCAGATTGTAGTTAATCTAGTACCAGAAATTTGTGAAAGAAAGGGTATCGATATCGATGATATCCCTGAAGTTTTAAAACGTTATAAGAAAAAAGGTACAATAAAACGTGAAGGAAACTCCATCATTATTGATCCAGGTATAGAAGATTTACAAAGTTTACAAAAATTAAGAGAAAAAATTCTGAAAAAGGTAGTGAAAGGCATAAGAGGAGTAAAAAGAGGATTATTAACCCCCTCAGATGATGGAAATGAATGGGTTATTAAAACTGAAGGTACTAACTTGCAAGGTGTAATACAGATTGATGGAGTGGATGACTCTAGAACTCTTTCGAACCACATTCATGAAATAGAGAAACTATATGGTATTGAAGCTGCTCGTCAAATGATAATCCTCGAATCCCAAAAAGTACTTGAACAACAAAGTTTGGACGTTGATTTAAGACACCTACTCATTTTAGCAGACCTTATGTGTTATTCGGGTTCAATTCAATCTATAGGAAGACACGGAATTTCTGGCTCAAAATCCAGTGTTTTTGCACGAGCTGCTTTTGAAGTAACAGTCAATCAATTACTTGATGCAGGACTTTATGGAGAAGAGGAACGCTTACTTGGAATTCCAGAAAATGTTATAGTAGGACAGATCTCTCCTATAGGCACTGGACGCGTTAACGTTATGTTTGACTTAGATGCGAATTTAGAAATTTTAAAACAGAAGAAGAAATAAAACTCTTTTAAAAAACTTAAAATAAACCACCAACAAAAACTTAAAAATTATAATAATAGTATTCCTAGAATATATAGATACCTACTGAAAAGATCATGGTAAAGAAGAAAACTAAAAACGTTTCAGAGAAACTTGATCTGTCTCGTAAGAAAAAGAAAGAATTTGATATTGATACTAATATAAAAGTGGCAATGAACACAGGAAAGTTCTTATTTGGTAAAAAACAAGTGCTTAAACATCTAAGAAGTGAACCCTTTAAGATGATTATCATAGCAAATAATTGTCCTGCTGATCTGGAAGACAAATTAGATTATCACAATTCCCTCATGAAGGACAAAATCTATGTTCATAGATATAAGGGTTCCAGTTGGGATCTCGGGCTAGCTTGTGCGAAACCTTATATGATATCCATCATCGGTGTTGTTCAAGAAGGAGATTCAGACCTCTTGACATTAAGAACTTAATGAGTTTAATTACACATAATAGAAGATATCTCAAATGTTAAAAAAAAATATAAAGATTGATAGGGAATCCATGGAACTTATTTCATTGTTTAACAATATTTCAGGTGCAATTATCAAAGATTGTCTTATATTTCGAAATCAAGAGAATAGTTCTGAAGTAATTGTTTTTTTGGTAAAGGAAGAAGATGTAGGAAAAGCAATAGGGAAAGCTGGTGAACACGTTAAGGATTTAAAATCAAAACTTAATAAAAAGATCGATGTAATAGCCTTTTCAGAAGACCTAAATCACTTTATCCAGAATATCTTACAAACTACCAAAAATTCCATAGTTGTTCAAGACATTGAAATTAAAGAGAGCAGAAATCAAAAGAAAACAGTTATTATCACTGTGCGACCTCAAGATCGTGGAAAGGCTATAGGGAAAGATGGATCAATGATAAGGAAAATTAAGGAACTAGTTTTAAGATATTTTGAGGTTGATAATGTCATTATCAACACTAAAAACATTTAACTCTCTATTCATTTACATAAATTTTAAGTTCTAGAATGTATTTTTTCTTAGTATTACTAAATTAGTTTTGGTGATGTAATAAGTGCCAAAAGGACTTTACTCAGCAAGGAAACTTAAAGCCAATAGAAAAAAATTCCAATGGTCAAAAACAAAATACAAAAGAAGAAAGCTGAAATTAAAAAGACGCGTAGATCCTCTTGAAGGATCTTGCCAAGCTCTGGGAATCGTTCTTCAAAAGGTTGGACGAGAAAGTAAACAGCCGAATTCCGCTATACGTAAATGTGTACGAGTTCAACTAAAGAAAAATGGGAAAGGAGTAACAGCATTTTTGCCTGGTGATGGAGCTCTTAATTTTATAGAAGAGCATGATCGAGTTATTCTCGAAGGAATCGGTGGCGCTAAGGGACGTAGTGTTGGAGATCTCCCCGGAGTGCGTTACAAAGTCGTGAAAGTAAACGGGGTTTCTCTTGATGCTTTGTTAACAGGAAAGAAAGAAAAACCATTACGCTAAACACTGAGGTATTCAATATGAGTAAAACAAAGAAAGATGTAAAACTTTTTAATAAATGGTCTTATGACAACCTCGAAATTAGAGATATTACTCTTGAGAATTATATAAACTTAAAACCTATCATCATCCCCCATTCTGCTGGAAGACACGAACATCGCAAATTTTGGAAATCATCCAAGGTTTCTATTATTGAACGTTTTACAAATAGATTACTATCTCCTGGATTTATAGGAAGTCGAATTAAAGGCCATAAAAGTTCATACAATTCTGGTAAAAAAGCAAAATTGTTGAGAAGTCTAAAAAATGCTTTTACCCTAATCGAGTTAAAAAGCGGAGAAAACCCAATCCAAGTCGTAGTTGATGCTATTGTAAATACAGCTCCGAGAGAAGAAACGACCAAAATTGCGATGGGAGGGATAAGTTATGCTTCAGCAGTAGATATCGCGCCCCAGCGCCGAGTTGACTTAGCAATCAAATATCTAGCTCAAGCTATTGGAACCCGTTCCCATTCTAATGAAGGAACATTCGAAGAAAATTTAGCTCAGGAGTTATTACTTGCAGCTTCTAATAGTCAAGAATCTCGCGCTGTAAAGCGAAAAGATGAAATAGAAAGAATTGCTGTTTCAGCACGATAAATGGTTAATTGATCCTCTTTTTATAATATAACTTTTTCTTTAATGCAATAATTTATCTATTTGATATTCAAATTAACCTAAATTTAGATTTAAATGACTAACGCACTATTTACAACGAAAACTCTTAAAAAAATCAAAAGAATATTTCCTATTCATCCTACTGATAAAATCTTTCTACCCATTATTAGCAATGTACAAAATTTAGAAAAATTCTTATCCTTCTTTCCTAATCGAATTTATGTTTCTGTTCCAAGCTTTAGAATACATTCCAACATCTTAGATAATCAAATTATCTTAAGTAAGATTTCAGAGGGAAATATCCAAATTAATGTAGATTTCTTCGGGTTAACAAGTAAATCTTCCGATGAGAGTATTACTAAAATTTTGGTGTTTTTTCCAAATTCCTTATCCTTAAGTTTAGTAGATTATGCTTTACACCAGTTATCCATTTTGTTAAATCGACCAACTGATTTATTATTAATAGTTAATAATAGAAAACAATATGATGTAATCTTAAAATGGGCAGAAAAAAACAAAATTGACTACTTTTTAGCAAAATATCAAAATTGGTTTTTTTTAATCGTCCATCAACTTAACCCGTCTAATATAAGAAATTCAGATTTTAAAGATCATATTTTTAAAATAAATTATGTAAAGGAATATGGGGAATTTGAGTTTTTCAGTTCTGATGGTGTTTTTAGCAAAGAAAAAATTGATGCTGGAACTGATTTTTTAATTGATACAATTCTTCATAGAAATGACTTAAAATTACAACAGGCTGAGGTAATAGATTATTTTTCAGGAATGGGTGTAATCGGGATAATTTTGGCAAAAATATTCGGGTTAGAAAAAATCCATTTTGTTGAAAGCGATTTAATCAGTCTTTTTTTATTGAAGAGAAATATAGATATCCACCAAATTACCAATTCGGTTGTCCATGAGATGGATGGATTAAAAAAATCAACCATTACTCCGAATTCTGTTGATCTAATCGTTGCGAATCCCCCAACTCATATTAAGAAAGAAGAATTCAAAACATTTCTACAATTAACAAATTTATTACTCAAAAAAGAAGGGAAGTTAATGATTGTGATTAATAATATTATCCCATATGAGTATACACTAAGAAAATATTTCCCAGATCCTTCTAATATAAATGTTTTTCAAAAAGATAATTATAAAGTATTAATTAGCTAATTATATCATAGAAATCCTAAATGAAGTTTCTGAGTGTAATACATACAATCATAAGATCTATAGAACGGGTATATTGAGGATCACTTACTTCAAAAATTTACCATTTTATTTTATTAAATAACACAAAATTCTATTAATTAAGATATATCGCTTTATTTTCTGTATAAGAGGTAATTATCAATTAAAGCAATAAAAAACAAAAATTGGTTGCCAGAAAATAATTATTTAGAGAATCTAAGTCCTAAAGAGCATTATAGTAATACTTTCAAAAGTATTATCGACACAATTAAAGAGAATGAGCAAAGCATCAGAGAAGGTGTTATATGCCCATCATGCAACGAACGAAATATAGGTATTCGAAAATATTGTTATAAATGCGGTAAAAAGATTAAATAAAAACCTGGAATTTATTACTAAACCAATTCTATTCATTTCTTTTAATTAAAGTAAAAAATTAAAAAAAGAAAATTTGTTTATAATTTACTTCCTAAATGTATAATCTAAGATTGTTCCAATTATTACAAAAATTAGGAATACTGCAATACTTAGGTTGGGGATTATAAATACAGTAGAAGGAAGAATTGCGATGTATAGAATAGTAACAAAGAAAAGGTATACTAAAAAGGAGGTCCAGAGAGCTAAAGTTGTTGTTCTAAAATGTATTTTAAAAAATAATGTAAGAACTAGTGCCACACCTCCATAAATTAAAATTAAAACCATAGGAAGAGGCATCCATTCAAGTCTAGGCGGATTTACTGTAATGTTCACTATATTGTACATGAAGTGCACTAATATTACAAAAATTAGGAAGAAATTTACATAATATAATATCCGTCTAAGTAGTTTTTTTTCTTGGTCAAATTTATACCAAATAACACCAAAGGAAATGAATATAATCCAACCATAGATTAAGTATAAAACCTCCAAAAACGTGAATCCTGTATCAATAAGATAATGTGTGCCCCTTATTGAAAAGATTAACCCATAACCGAATATTTGAGTAAGTAAAATATGATATGTTGATTTACTGATTAATGAAATCACACGTGAAATTTTGTTATTTGACTTCTTAGGTAAAACCATAATTGCGAATAAAACTAGAACAGCTGAATATGGAAAAACCAAGAAATTATAATCTCCTCTAATAAGGGGAACACCATTAATCCGGAACCGAAAATAAAAGAATTGATATAAAATAAGATAGGTTAGACTTATTGAAAATAAAACCCAAAGGAATATGTTACGTTTAGTAAATGGCTTTCTATTAAAAGACAACCATAAACCTAATCCAATAGCAGACAGATAGAAAGGAAAACTAGTCATAAATAAATTAAGAATATATACTTCTTCCCAAGAAGTGATTTGACCAATTAAGAGAAATACTATTAATTGTAGTGCTATTTCTACGACGAAACATAGAATCAATGTTAAAATTGGTTTTTTTGTAAAAGCCCAATAAAGTAATGGGAATAGCAAAATTGAACCAAATATTACAGGTATAAACCAATTACCAGGACCCCAGAAGGGTAAAATCCCTGTAAATAACTGAATAAATCCGTGATTTGGATAATATTGAAAATACCACATAGCAGTAATATCAAATCCATACACAATTAATCCTATTAATGTAGAAAATCCATATAAAACTAGAAATGGTACAATATACCTCAAGATCTTACTTTTAAAATAGCTCCACGAGTACAATGTTCTTAAAGATAAAGCTCCTTTTCTTTGAAAAGAAACACCCATATTAAATCCCATTATTACTAAAAATACTGGGATACATATTCTCTCCCAAAGTGCAACACCTATCTCACCCTTTATCCCCCATGAAACCACGTGATCAAATATCACTAAAAAGATCATTAAAGTCTTTAAGAAATCTATTTGGAAGAAATGCTCTTCGCTTTTCAATATTGTCTCTTTTTCTTTTTCAACTAAAACCAGTTGAGAAGTTTGGTTTTCATTCGTCATTATAGATACGTTTTATTAAATTTTTACAGATAATATATCTAATTTTTAACTTAATTATAACTAATATGGAGTCCAAATTTTATAGTTGAAATAATGAAATAAAAAATTGTGCCTTCTTTTCTTAGAAAAAAATTTGGCCTTGGAATTAATTCTTTAAAATACTAGTTTGGTATCACCCACGTATTATCCAAATTCATTGAAAGATAAGAAAAATCCTAAATTCTTATATAACTGTTAATCATATTATTTAGTTAAACAGAATTGAAGAAACAGGATAGGGTTAATAAATAAATTGGGTTCCGACAAAAATCAAAATTTTTTAGAAAAACAATTAAAAACATTGGGTCAAAAGGTTAGGATTGACATTTTAAAAAAATTAAATAATTCTCAAGATCAAATATCGTTTTCAAAACTCCAGAAGGAAGTTCTCGAAGGTGATTTTTCTTCTCCAAACTTTTCATTCCATCTAAATGAACTTAAGAAATGCGAGCTGATTAATTCTACTGAATATGGATATTATATTACTACACTTGGAAAAGGAATTTTGGAGAATATACTATCGATTGAACAAATCCTACTAGACAAATCAAAAACTAGAATGATTAGAACTTCAAAATATTCGAAGGAAAACTTTGATTCAAGCAAAATTGAGGAATACCTAATAAATGAAGGAGAGTTAGAGCGATTTTTGGCTAGAAAAATAGCTCGAGAGGTTGAAGAACGATTAGATAAAACAAATATTGAATATTTAACTGCTCCATTAATGCGAGAATATATAAACGCAGTTTTATTAGAAAATGGTTTAGAAGAAGTAAGACATAAATTAACTCGGTTAGGAACACCTCCTTTTGAGGTATTTAAACTATTTAATTCAAAAGATTTAACTCCAGATATTTTTATAAAACAATTAGGCTCAGATGTGTCTG
>JBHLOF010000193.1:0-3499 GCA_048940805.1 Promethearchaeota archaeon | reverse complement strand
AGAATCGTCAAAATGATCTTTATATTTCTTATATTCTTTTTTCTTTTTTCTTCTTCTCTCCCTAATTAAATCGATAGGATCTTGCTCATCATCCTTTTGAATTAAATATTTTTCTTCAAAACTTTTGTCAAATTTGGATTTAAATTTCTCAATTTTTTCAGATACTTCATCACTAAATTCAATTTCCTTTCTTTCTTTAGCTTTCGAAACATTTTTTAACTTTTCTCTAGACTTCTTACGGATTTTTCTCTCAAACTCACTATCAGAGAGCTTTAAGTAATCTTCATAAGTTTCTTTCTGTTCTTCTTGCTTTTTTTTTAACCGCTCTAACTCTTCTTCTTCCTTTGCCCTTAAAACCTTATCTTTTCTTGCTATTAAATCTTTTTGGGTTGATTCCTCCTCGATGTGGTCTAAAAATTCCTTAAAGGTGATATAAGGATTTTCTAAAAATACCTTTTCGAATTCTGTTATTAGTGTTTCTCCAGTATCTTTAGGTATTTTACTTAGTTCTATTTCAAGCTTTCTATGAGTAATTTTTTTATAATAGATTTTAGCATTTTTTATAATTCGCAAAAAAATTGAGTTTTCATTTAAGGCTTCTAAAATTTCCAACCATTCAATATCTTCTATTGATGGTGTGTAAGAGATCTTATGTAAAGTCTTACTAATTTGTTTATTCTCAATTAATTTCAAACCAATTTTTCTCAATAATTCTTGATTGAGATTTAATTTTATTAACTTTTCCTTGAATTTTTTTTTATACTTTTGAAATAACCGTTCTTGAAGGTTTAGAAATATATTGATATTATGTTTTCCGATTTTCTCAAGATTTAACGTTGTTAGATTCACCAGCTCTGATATATCTTCAATTTGAGAAATAAACCTCTTTTCTGTAAAACTAAGGAGTACATATTCTCGATAATTTTTTATCTCCATCGAGATTTCAGATAAAAGATGAATTTTTGCTTGAAGAATGTCAATAATGGAGGTTAAATCCTTGATTTTCTCAAGATTGAATAATTGATTTTCCATAATTTTGTTTATTTAGTCAAGTAATCTTTAATTTTTGCTAAATCTCTGGAGGTGAAGCAGATATTTTATTCCTATTCCCACTATTCTTTACCTGTTTAGAATATATTTTATTACTACTTAAAATCTCTTGTCTATCAACATGAGTAGCTGTACCACCAACTAATTTTAAAGACTCATAAAAAATGTCGTAGGTAAGTATTTCTGTACTTAGTGCTTTCAATAAGGCGACTCT
The DNA here is from genome assembly GCA_048940805.1 of Promethearchaeota archaeon. Lineage (GTDB taxonomy): Archaea > Asgardarchaeota > Lokiarchaeia > Sigyniarchaeales > SOKP01 > Loki-b32. The sequence continues at coordinate 2,235 of JBHLOF010000193.1, read as the reverse complement.
TGTCCCTCTCTCAATATCTGATCCAGAATACCCAAATGTTAATTTTATAAGCCCGTCTATTCTGCTCTTTTTTTTAATTTCATCCCACAGAACACTCATATCAAATTCAGAAATTGTTTTTCCGAGTTTTGTTTCCATCTCATTTACAATATCCTGAATTTCCTTGTATTCATTATTCAATTTTGTAAAGATTAAATCATCTACTCCAATTTTTGCATTCTTTATCTTATTAACAAATGATTCAATGATTTTTTTACGTAAGTGATAATCAGGGAAATCAAATTCGAAATGGAATGTAAATCGACGCCAAATAGCGGAATCAAGCTGGTGTTGATGATTCGTGGCACCAAATATAGCTAACGGGACTCCCTCGTAATTAACTCTATCTATAACTTGTAAAAAAGAAATCACAGCTCTTTTGATTTCTCCAACCTCGTGGATATTCGACCTTTCTGAGCCAATAGCATCAATTTCATCGAAAAATAGTATAAAAGCGCCTCTTTCTTTTGAGATTTCTGCTGCTAATTCCACAACACCCCTAATATTCTTAATTGTATCTCCCAATAAAGGAGAAACCAGCCTATCAGATTCTACAATGCATATTGGGATGTCATATCTCTTAGCAAAGCCTCTAGTTAAGGAAGTTTTACCTGTACCTGGAGGGCCATATAGAAGTACAGTTAAATTAGGAGTTAATTTTGTATTTTTTAGTTGTTCTACAAAGTCCTCGTATTTCATTAAGGCTTTAAAGAAATCATCCAAAATTTCTTTTTTAATTTCATTACCTAATATATCTTCTACAGATTCTTTTATATCTTCTGAAAAATAGACAGCACCATATTTACCTAATCTTTCTTTTACCACATCATCAGTATAAGTAATCATTGCATCATCCCGATCATCCCTTTCTATAGTGATCATGGATTCTGTACTTGATTCCCCTTTTTTATATTGAAGGTGAGCATCGTAAGTTTTTCCTCTGTAATGTTTTTTCTTACATATGGTGCAGTAATAAGGAGTGGGTTGTTTAGACATGATCTTATCAATTATTTTTATTATTTTATTCTTAACATTAGATTATAATCATCTATTTTGTATAATATTAATTTTTTCTTTCTTTATCAAATTTTTTACAGTAATTTGCTATATCATTAATAAATTCCTTGAGATTATCAATTTGGGAACCAATAAAATTAAAGATCTCCTTGCGATACTGAACTGAATCTCTTATTTTCATCTTATCAACTCCTAGATAATTAGGAAAACAGACAAGTTTCATTAAATAAGGAAGAACCTTTTCATTAGTCTGTAAATCTTTGAAAATTGCATAAAAAATGTTCTGATCGGACATTTTCCATTTCAAAATGCCCATATAAATCATAAAAGCAAAATTCATCGAAATCCAATTTACAAACTCTTTTGATAGAAAACCACGTCTTTGAGATGCAAATGCTAAATAAAAAAGTACTAGTGTTTCATTACTAAATTGAGGTAATAATCTTATGGTTCCGTCTGATTGTTTGTTCTCTCGTAAATAGTTATTATCAAGTAACATATCAACGAAATCTTCTTGTGGAGCTAAAAAAATTTCATCAATTAAACGTAGGCCTATACGCTCAGCAACCTTTTCCGCAGCTTCTTCCTCAGCATTAGCAACTGAATCAATATAGGGTAAAAAGACATCATTTTTTAATATCATTGGTAGTTCATAATTCTCTCTTTCAGGAAATTCTCCAAAATTCGGGTCTAAATTGTAGAGTGATGTTATGTTATTAATAATTTGATATATTTTAGGAGACATTCCCGGAATTTCAAAATAATCTGGGCTTTCAAGTTTTTCTCTATAGTAAGTATGGGGTTGAAGTAAATGTCGTTGACATTCATAGTAATCTGGCGCATTGTTTAATAGCTTTTCGTATATAATTTTCAAATTCGCTCCCCTTGGAAATAACTTACCTTCAATGAATTTTACAAGCCGGAATAGGTATGTATTTTCTACATTTTCTTCGTCAGGATTAGTAATATGACGTAATGTATTTAAAGCATCAACAGATTCATGAAGAAACTCTATGATATAGTCTTTTATATCTATACTTGGTATTTCTTCTCTATATTTAATTATGAAGTCTTTGATGATTTCATAAATATTTGACCTGTACATTGCTGAGAATTCTGAGAGTGCTCTCACTTTTCGTATATTTCTTTTCTCTTCTTCTTGACGAATTTTATCAAGTA
>JBHLOF010000192.1:0-3561 GCA_048940805.1 Promethearchaeota archaeon | reverse complement strand
ACTTCTAATTTGGGCTTTCCATGATTTTGAATTTCATTTCTTAATTGAACCAATCGATCAGGAAAATTTGAGAACATCGCGTCAACATATTGTCCATTGTAATTCATTTTTAAGAATTTTTGCATAGATCTCTTAAAAAGAACACCCCAAATATAAAATTTAAATCCATGATCTTTGACAGTTTTAAATAGCTCGTAAGTTGCCATATTATAATTCACATTAATCCCCTGTATATTTAAACTCTTCATATTTTCTAATTCCAGATGTTCCTCTTTGATATTGAAATGCTTTAGGAAAATAGTGTTAATTAATGTCACGTTTTTATCGAAGTACCTTATTTTTCCAAATATCTCAGGTAGCAGAAAAGAATCGATTGAGGTTTTAGCTATCTCAATTTTATCAATTAAGTCAAACTCTCTTGCGATTTCAATTATTCTTATTCCAACTTCAGGTACTCTAATATCAAAATTGTATTTAAGGTCATAATTTTTAAATTTATTAAACAACTCTGGAAGAGTGAGGATTGGTTCGGTATTATCTAATTTAAAATTCCTTACTTCATCACTATTTAATTCATAGATTGGTATTTCTTCCCCATTTATTTTGAAACTTCGCTGAAAGGTTAAAAAGATTTCGCGGTCTTTAGATAATTGTGCTTCGGTTTTGAATCCGTCAACTCCCATCTCAACTGCATTTTTAAATGAAGGGTAACTATTTTGTATCCCAATGAAACCAGCACCTCTATGACCCCATACAAATGTCCTATTCATTATAAACTACCACCTCTTCATTATTAATTTCTGCAGCTAATCCCAACATATCAAAATAAACAACCGCATATTGAAGATCTCCTTCAATTTTAAGATTGCCGTCTACAAACTCGCTAAAAGCGAATCTTGTTCCTGCGAGTATATCGCGCATGACATTCTGTAAGCAATTTATAGTAATTGTTGCTCCTTCTATTTCTCCCTTACCACATTTAAATTTACCATTCCCAAATTGAACCCAATATTTAAAATCTGGATTAGAGTGGGTTATTTGTACGATATTTGTTTTTAATCTTTCTAATTCTTCACGAAATTCCAAGTTTTGTTCTGCTAGAGTCTCAAATCCATAGAATATTTCCATGATGCTATTATTGATACAGCAATTCTCACAAAGAAATTTATCAAACGTTACTACTCCACATCTACCCATTTCACATTCCCATTTGTTGTTTTCGTCGTTCAATGTAATACTTTGAGCACATTGCATCGGAACAGTTTCAACTCGTCTCCCACAATTACTGCATACTAGACTCATCTATCATCATCTCATATTTTAATTGCAATATTATTGATCTTTCCTACTTGATTGTAATAATTAAATCTTCATGTTATAAATTAAGTAAAAACCGTCTGGTTTCTTAATCTATAGAAGGTGTTTGCAAATGAATTTTTATAATATATTATTTTCAAGTACCTTTGATTTTGTTTTGACTTAAGAACATCTTCCAAATGATGTAGTTGCAGCGCTATCAAATTTCAAATTTAAAAGAAAAGAAAATCATATACGCATAAGGTATAAATATAACAACTTCTTACTGTAGAAGTATTGAAAACCATCTTCTCATATACATAACTAATAAGGAGAGAAATTATCAAAATGTTAGAAATCCCAGAGTCAAAAGAGTCGGATCTTATCCCAAATGAGGAATTTAAGACTAGATCCACACAATTTTTTATGAAACATGGAAAGCTTTTAGCAGATTTTGTAAAAATGGTCAATGAAGATAAAATCTCATGGGGGACACTTGTAGAAAAAAATGCAGAAGAGTTTACTGACAAGATTGCAATCAAATTTGAAGAACAAACTTTTACGTATAATGAGTTTAATGAATGGGTGAACAGATATGCCAATTTTTTTATCTCAATAGGAATAGAAAAGGGGGATGTTATTGAATTAATGATGACCAATCGACCCGAATATTTAATAATTATAACGGCTCTCGGTAAAATTGGGGCAATAACCTCTTTGATCAATATCGATCTCCGTGAATCTTCTTTAATTAATTCTTTTAAGCTTACTCCTGGGAAGATGATTATAGTTGGTGAAAATTGCTTCAATAAATTTAATAAGGTAAAAGCAGAACTCGAATTTTCTAAGGATCAAAATCTTTGCTTTTTGCCAGATAAAGGTTTAATAACAACCCCTGAAGATTTTATTGATCTCTCCCAACACGTAAGCAATTTTCCTGAAATAAATCCTTCTACTACACTAAATGTGAAACCATCCGATACTATAACTTATATTTTTACATCAGGTACAACAGGTTTTCCGAAAGCTACAAAATTTGCTCACGTTACACTCCTAACTGGTTATTATTCATTTGGTAAGATGTTGTTAGAACTAACTCCTGAGGATACTATGTATGTTACGCTCCCACTCTTTCATTCAAATTCTTTAGGTGCAGGTTGGGCAGCAGCATTTGGTGGTGGAGCAGCATTAGCCTTAGGTCGCAAGTTTAGTGTTAGCAGGTTCTGGGACGAAACCCGTCGATATAATGCCACAGTTTTTAATTATATCGGAGAATTATGTAGATATTTAATTAACCAACCTCCCAAACCTAATGATTCTGATAATCCCGTAAGAAAGATAATTGGAGCGGGACTTCGTCCAGAAATTTGGATGGATTTTAAAACAAGATTTAATATCGATAAAATTAAAGAATATTACTCCTCAACCGAAGCTGTTAGTGGTTTTGCGAATTTCTTAGATTTCGATTGTACTGTTGGTTATTGTATGAGTCCCTATGCCATTGTTAAGTATGATCATGAAGAAGAGAAACCTGTAGTAAATGAAAAAGGATATATGCAACGTGTTAAACCTGGTGAGAATGGATTATTGTTATTCGAAATTGCAGGTACTGCAGTATTTAGAGGTTATACTGATAAGAAGGCAACTGAGTCAAAAATTTTCCACAATGTTTTTAAAGAGGGAGATAGATGGTTTAATACAGGAGATCTAATGAAAGATCTAGGGAATTTTCATAGCCAATTTGTAGATCGTCTTGGAGATACTTTTCGTTGGAAAGGGCATAATATATCAACAACTGAAATAGAAAAAATTATGAACGATTTTGACCAGATATTATTTTCAACTGTTTATGGAGTGAAAATACCTGGTACTGATGGCCGTGCTGGAATGGCTGCAATTGTACCAAGTACTCCATTACAGGGATTTAATTTGAATGAACTAGCTCATCTTCTAAATCAAAACCTACCACCTTATGGAGTCCCTATTTTTCTTCGGTTCAAATCAGAATTAACAACCACAGCAACGTTTAAACTTAAGAAAGTAAAATTGAAGAAAGAAGGATTTGATTTTGACAAAATAGATGATCCCATGTTTGTAATCCTACCGAATGAATCTAAGTTTAGTCCCATGACAAAGGAAATTTATAATAATATTCAAGATCGCGTTTATAATTTTTAAATTGATTTCTTATGAATTCCAGGATCTAAGTAAGGGGTTTTAGAATAGATAATACTAGTCTGTTTTTTATGCAATGCATTCATCAAA
>JBHLOF010000098.1:0-15201 GCA_048940805.1 Promethearchaeota archaeon | reverse complement strand
ATCGGGGGTTCCGCTGCTGGTTGTGCAACTGTAGTGGTATTTATTTTTCCTGTGATCTCTGATATGGGAATAATTGCGGGTGTAATGTATGCTCTAAGTGCTATTGGATTCATCTCAGATGATAAACACACTTTTAAAATCGCTATAACAGCTAATGTTCTTGCATTACAAGCTAGCTTCTGGCCGATTATACCGTTGTTAGTTACTAATTTACCACCACTCTTCGCTATATTGTTTTTACCCAACCTAATTATATTTTTCCTTCTAATGGGAACCGTTGGGAGATTATCGTTAAAGACTACGCTACTTGGGTTAATTACAGGAATGGCATGGGTTTTAACTTTTATGAATGGCGTTGCCTCTACTAATCGTCTAGTAGTTCTTAATGATCAGCCAATTGTAGCACTCTTTATAGCTGCTCAACGCTTAAATTGGGGTGCTGCTATTGCATGGGGTATAGTAACGGTAGGTATTGCTATAAATCCTAAGGAGTGGGTAAGAAAACTTGGTCTGGGTGCTGGAATCTTAGAAATCGCTATTGGTTATCCCTCTGGTGTATTTTCACCCTTTGGAGGAGGATTTTCTATGTTCCTTCTTGCCCCTATGATTAGCACATTATTAGTTATTATACTGGCATCCCCGAAAGTATGGACAAAACTAGTAGGATCACGTGCAGAGTAAAGGAGGTTTTGAATTTAAAATTCTAAATTTGTTATTCTTTTTTTTATAAGAATAATTTGCTATATGAAATAATAGGTTATCAGAGGAAGGAATCCGAAGGAAATGACAAATAGAAATGAAGAACTGCTACAACTTGAAAATATCTCAATAAAGGATATTGGGAATCTTTCTATTGTTGAACTATTAATGCTACAGAAATTATTAAGACATGGAAGGCCAATCGTAAGACACAATCTTTTTAATGAAATTTCACATTTCCTTCGAACTGAACAAAAAAAAGTAGTTAATCAAATTAATTTAAATGATCTTCCTGAGGATGCTCAGAAATTTTATCGATTTCTTAAGAGTAAAAAAAAATTTTCAAGTTCAAGTTTTTATTACAGTTTAGACAATCTAGAAAGCAAAGGATTAGTTAAATTTAATTATGATAGTAAAGATAAAGTCGCTTCTGTGGAAGCAACAGAATATACGAGAATTTTAAATACCACAGTGCTAAAGCATATTGTTAAATTTGGATTACTAGAATTTGAGCAAAACAAAACTTTACCTCGTACTATACAAGAAGCAGTTGAATCAGTACAAAGTAAAAAATTTAGTACCATGCTTTATGTATGGTTTGGTGATGTCTTAGATGTTGAATTTGCTAAAACAATGTCTATGATAACAAACAATTTATTCATATTATCAACAAAAGAAGTATATGAAAATGTCACAAAATTCGGATTAGAAAACACTCAGTATTCTTCATTATTCGATGAGACAATCCGAGAATCTGATAATTTTTTTGATGCTGTGATTATTCCATTTGATCATAAAAATGATAATCTTTATGGAATTTCTAGAGAAAATATTCTTAAAGAAGCAGTAAGAATTACTAAAAATAACGGATTTGTTATTTTATATGGTTATATTCCTATTCCAGCCATTAACCATGGAATTCTAAACGTCTTTACTAAATGGGTAAAAGATATCTATAAAGATCTAAGTTTTTTCACTGAGGAAGAACTTAGGAAGAAATTAATATCTGCTGGGGTAAGGGAAACAAAAGTTTTTGTCCATCAAGGACTTCTTTTTGGAATTGGGAACAAATAATTATATTATATACTCCTAGTTAAAGACAATTTTTTATATAATTTTCAATCGCCTGATTTAATTTTTTAGGTTGTTCTATCATTACAAGATGCCCTGCATTATCGATTATTACTAATTCAGAATTTTTTATCTTTTTATAGAAAAATTCTGAATATTTAACAGGAGTCATGATATCTTCTCTACCTACTAGAATTAAACAGGGAATTTCTATTTGGGCAGTCTTATCAAGAGTGTCAAATTCATCGCAAATCTTAAAATCATCATAACAAACATTGGGAGCCGTTTTCAGAAATTCTTTTTTTACATTATTATCCATCGTCTCTAAAAATAATGGGAAGTCCTTTTTCACTGTTTCTAGTGTTGATGGTAAAACTCGTAATCTCCCCCCAGTTCCAATCAAAAATAAAGCCTTTACTTCGCTTGGATATTTAAAATAGTAAGATTGGATTACTGCTCCACCTAATGAATGCCCAGCTAAGATAATCTCTTTTAAATCTAATTGTTTAATGAATTTCCTAAGAACATCGATATATAATTCAAGACTATGTTCTGAAAATTCTTCAGATTTGTTATGAGAGGGTAAATCAAGTGCATAAAGATTATAGGCAATATTAAGTTTAAACTGTTCTTTCCAAATATCTGAATTTCCTCCAGATCCATGAATAAATATGAGACCTCGTTGAGAATCATTGCTTTTGACTTGATAGAAAATCTTTTTTCCAGAATACTCAAAATACGGGATAATTAATCTACCAATATAAGTGATGGTTTATATCTAAAAATAATAGATTTTAAATTAGTTTATTGAAAAAATTATCAGAGTATCTTTTCGAAAAGAAGAATTAATTATCCATTGCAATATCATGATGTTGCATGTCTAATAATCGCTTGTATTTACCATTTAATGCTAATAAACTCTCATGTTTACCTTGCTCTACTATGCGTTTATTATTAGAATCAAGAACAATTATGAGATTTGCATTTTTTATAGTAGAAAGACGATGTGCTATAATTATTGTTGTTCGTCCCTTTCTAGCTTTATTCAAAGCATCTTGGATTAGAGATTCAGTATAAGGGTCTACTGATGAGGTAGCTTCATCTAAAATTAGGATTTTTGGGTCAGTAATTAAAGCCCTAGCGAAAGCAATTAATTGCCGCTGTCCTATTGAAATATTAGAAGCATTCTCTTTTAACTTTGTGTCATATTTTTTATGAAGAGTGTCAATAAAATTATGTAAACCTAAAAATTTTGATATTTCAATCATTTTTTCTTCATCCTCAGAAGTTGGATTTTCGAATGCATAAAGAAGATTTTCTTTAATTGTTCCTGTGAAAAGAAACGCGTCTTGAGGAACGAGGCCAATAAGATCTCGTAAATCTTTTTTACGAACATCTCGTATATCTATTCCATCGATTGTAATTTTTCCTTTATTAACATCATAGAAACGTGCTATCAATTTAACTAAAGTAGTCTTACCCGCCCCAGTTTCTCCCACAATTGCTAAAGTAGTACCTGCAGGTATATTTAATGAAAGATCTTGTAACACATATCCTTTAGTTTGTTTATGTTGGAGAAGTGTTTTTTGTTCGCTTATAGCATTTTTTACAATCTTAGGTATCTCATCATAAATTTCAGGAGGGAATGGCATATCTGCCAACATCTCAATCATTAATTGGGGAGACATACTACTCATTCCACCAGCCATCATACCTCCTCCTTCACCACCCATTCCACTTCCCTGTTGGAGAGGGGCATTAGAACGTAATGATCTTTCGAGAAACTTCACCATCATCATGATTCCCTCTTTAGGTATCATCTCCTCCATTGAAAAAGATGACGTTTCTATTTCATTTCTCTTCCTTTGAAAATCTGGAGGTTTTAATTCAAAAGAAGTCTTGTAATCGGGGTGATTCTTGGCAAATTCAGTCCCAGGTACTGCATAGCTTAACTCTCCAAGAAATCCATCGATTTTATCTGGAATTTCTTCAAGTTTTGATCCCATTAAGCTAAACATTAGTTTTCGTGTTAAATCTGGTGGCATTAACATCATATTCTTCTTGATAAAAGATGAATATGGTTCAGGAAAGGAGCTAATGAATTCTAGTGCTCGTTCCATCATTGGATGCTGTCCCTTGCTTGAATGATTGGGCATCAAGGGTATTACCGGTTGCTCAACCATTTCAACAGATTCATCCTCTAAAATATAACCAAAACTCATGTTTTTGAATTCAATTGCGCCTTTTACTTCGTTGAAAAATAATGGATTTTCAAGATCTGGAATCTCCACTTTTTCTTCCAATAGTGAATATATTCGATCGCTTGCTGCCATTGCTGAATTTATTACTTGTTGAATTTGCATTAACGACATAAACGGTCTGAAAAATTGACCTAACATAGTAATATAGGCACTCAATACTCCTACAGTAACCGTAATGCCAAAAATAGAAACGTTACCAAGTATTACAAATCCCCCCGCTATCATTATGCCTGCTGTTAGAATTGTTGTTATTAAATTTATTAAAGGAAATATTGTTGCCATATACTTCCGGATTCTCATCATTGCATTATAGTTTGCTTTATTCGCTTTATCAAATTCAAATGAAGCTTTTTTCTCTTGCCCATATGCTTGAACTACTTTAGCACCAGCAATGTTTTCCTGAATCGAAGATGTAACTTTCCCGATCGTTTTTCTAGACTCTTTGAATAAACCTATAGACATTTTTCTAAAAACTCCTGTTAAAAGAAGAAAAATAGGGAAAACTGGTAAACTAACTAAAGCTAAAAATGGACTCAATAAAAACATGAATAAGATCGTAAACCCAATTGAGATTATGCTCGAGATAATTTGAACGAATTGTCCTCCTACTAACTGATTTAGGAGAGTAACATCATTAGTTGCAATTGACATGACATCACCTGATGAACGTTGATCAAAATAGGAAAGAGACGTATCTTGCAGTTTATGGAAAAGATCATTTCTAATGTCAAACGTAATTCGCTGAGATATCTTACCGATACCATATTGTGAATAAAAATTTGCTATTGACATAAAAATTAATAAACTCAGGTATACACCACTCAACATTAAAATGAACCGTGTATTTCCCGCAATGAGCCCTTTATCAATAATATTCGCTGAAATCATTGGAGTAATTGAACTTAAAATTGTACCTAAAAAGAGTAAAATAATATATAGAAATAATTTCTCTCGAAATGGTTTTAAATATGAGAATAACCATCTCCATAAAGTTCCTCTTGAATGCTCTAATTCTGAAGATTCAAAATCCATCATAAATCTATGACCCATTGCTGCGCGAGGTTGAATTATTTCTTGTTGTTCTTCCTCCTCTTCTTCCTCATCATAGTCATTCTTCAAAATTTTCACCACTCAATTAGTACCTTCTTCTATTTTAATTTTTGATTTTTGTTTTGAATAAAGAGTTTGATAAATTTGTTTGTATAAAACGTTCGATTCAATCAGTTCATCATGATCTCCGAGTCCAACGACTCTACCTTGATCTAAAATTAGTATATAATCAGCTCCTCTTATAGTTGAAATTCTTTGAGTGATAATTATGGTTGTAGTACCCCTCATCATTTTTAATAAATCTTTTTGAATTTTATATTCAGTTTCAACATCCACTGAACTTGTAGAATCATCAAGGATTAAGATTTTGGGTTTTATTAGCAATGCTCGTGCAATAGATAAACGTTGTTTTTGCCCTCCTGATAATCTAGTACCTCTTTCACCCACAATTGACTTATATCCTTCAGGTAAAGAGAGAATAAAATCATGCAATTTTGCTATTTTAGATACCTCCTCTATTTCTTCCTGAGTAGCATCCTCTTTTCCATATGCAATGTTCTCCGCTATACTTTTATTAAAAAGATAAGTTTCTTGAGAAACAATTCCGATATTTTTACGGAGATCTTTCACTTTATATTCACGTATATCTCTATCATCAATTTTTATACTCCCTTCATTAACTTCATAAAAACGGGGAATTAAATTTATAATTGTAGATTTTCCTGATCCAGTTGTTCCTAAAATTGCTATAGTTTTTCCATTAGGGAGATTAAATGACACATCTTTGAGTATTCTATGCTCTGGAGTATAACCAAAAGATACGTTCTCGAATACAATATCCCCTTTTAAAGAGAAAATCGGAATAGCACTAGGTAGATCGTTTATATCAGGAGTTGATTCCAAAACTTCTCTTACCCGAGTAAGTGCTGCATCAGCTTGTATATAGGCTAACATTATCTGACCAAACATCATTAATGGAAAACTAAGAGCAATGATGTACGATTGGAGAGTAACTATAGTATCTAATCCCATTGTTCCATTAATGAAAGCAAAACCTCCAATAACAAGAGTAATTACATTCATAAATCCAATAACAACAAAAATTGCAGGAATGTAAAATGAATTATATTTTACAGAATCAACGCTAGCATTATAAAATCTTTTATTATTTCTCGCAAATTTCTGTCGCTCCTTATTTTGAGTGCTAAACATGCGCACCACTTGAGCTCCAACTATATTTTCTCTTATAGTGTTAGTTAATTCACCAAAACTTTCTCTTGTTTCTAAAAAAATGGGCTTTAGTTTTTTTGCTATATAAAATGATAAAAAAAGGGAAAGACTGATTGTAATAATCAAAATAAATGATAGTTCAAGGTTAAATAATAGAAATCCAATAATAACACCCCCGATTTGAAGTGTGGATTGAATTCCTAAGGTTAATCCCATTCCAAATATCATTTGAGTTTCTTCTATATCACTAGTGGCTCGTGATATTAATTGACCAGTTTCAGTTTTATCAAAATATGAGTATGATTGCCGATAAATAGCATTACTTATATCAGTACGAAGATGGTAAACTGCTCTTGAGGAAACTTCCGCACCTCTAATTCGAGCTGCTCTGTTCGTTATGTATCTTAATGATGCAAACAATATGACAAAGCAAAAATTTAGTAAAAACGTCAAAATAGGTTGACTGGAAGCAAGGCCCCCGACCATCCTGCCTAAAAATATTGGGGTGTTCATGTAAAAAACAGTAGAAACTAACAAATAGAAAAATTCAAGAATGAAATATCTCTTTGATTTCAACCAATATTTAAAAATCATCTGCAACGAATTCATTTATTTTAACCTTCCATCTTTCGTTTAATTTCATTAATACTTTCTTCAATTTTTTGAAACCTTTCTTTTAGTCTGCTAATATCCTGGGAAATCCGTAATTTTTGAATTTCTAGAAATTCTAACTTTTCTTTCGCAGACTTTTTATCTATCCTATCCATTATCAAATTGAAAGGACCAAGCTTATGGAAACCCTTTGGTATCACGCCCTTCTCATCGCCAAGCATAGCAGTTTTTAATGTTTCAATTGATTCATCAATAACATTTTGTTTTTCAAGCATAAGTTTAAGGGTTTCCTCCCCTTTCTTGGTAACATTGTAGATTTTTCTATTTCTCCCATCTACTTGCTTCTCGGTAAATGTAATTAATCCCCTCTCTGTCATAGTTTTTAACACGGTATAGATTGTCGAAGATGGTGGATCCCATATTCCTAAGGTACGTCTTTCAATTTCTTTACCAATTTTATATCCATATGAAGGATTTTTTTCAAGAAGAATTAAGATTAAGGCACTTATAAATCCAGTTTTTACTGCGTTTTCAAACCTTTCGACAAATTTCTCTGCGATAACTCTTCCCCTAATTCTCAGAATATCTCATTGATTGATATATATCATGAAAAGAGCTTTAAAAAATTTGCTATAAATAAATAGAAGTAATAGAAATTTCTTAATAATTCTCTTTATACTCTATTTTTACAGATTTTTACTATTCATCTTGAAAAATAAAAGAAATTTTTTTAAAGATAAATAACGAATAAAATTATTGTGAATCTTAGTTCTGTTTATTCTGAGATAAAGCAAATTTTATCAATCTCTGATGATAACTACGATTTGGAGAATATCGTTAATTCATTTCTTATAAATGAACCAATTGAGAATAAATTAGAAATTGTCGGGGATATCTTAAATTTTGTAAATAAATTTTCAATGTTTCAAGATATTAAACCTTTTATGAGTTCACTTTTTAAATGCATAATTAACACACTAGAAATCAAACCTGAATCAATTTTTGACTTTCACGAGTTATTAACTAAAAACGCAATAATGCACTTTATTCAAGAATATATTAATTATTCAAATCTCACCCAAAAGGATCAAGTATTCGAATTTTTAGCAGACTCATTAGAAAAACTGGAAATCCAACCACTTATCATGAATCTAGGATTACTCATTAAACCTATGTATAATGATCAAGATTATATAAACAATTTGAAACTTATTGAGCAAGTGGAAGTTTCATATGACTTATCTAGTAATTTTGAACTACAAATTAAAAAAGAGATCGATTCTTGGTTAAAATTGCAAGATATCAATTTAAATAATCAAGAACAACTAAAAGTGAGGTTAATAACTGAGTTAGATAACATAATTTCAAAGTACCAGATTTCAAAGGCATCTGAAGTGGCTCAAAAATTAAAGATAGAAGCAAATGAGATGCTAAATCTTAAGTTAACCATGCTAAGCTTAACGGAGCAAATTTCTAATGAATCAGTTGAGCCAATTCCTATTAAATAATGAAGATAGTATTATTGATTCCATATTTAACAGAATTTTCAGAACAACATTTCAGTCGTGAATCTAAAAAGAAATAAATACCAATTTTACTATTATTTTAGAAATGGTTTTATGGTATTAAGGAGTGAAAAGTATGGGTGAAAATGAAAAACCTCCAACAAAAGAAGAACTAGAAAAACAAAAAAGACTGGTAGATGATCTATACAAAAAAGAGAAAGAAGAAAGAGAAATTTATTTAAAAAATATTGAGGAAGAAAGAAAGAAATCTTTTCAAGAAGGTAGGGAACATATTGCGGATTTAATCGATGAAAAAGCATTTATGATTGATCGCCAAAAAGAAGCTTTCGCTCAACTGAAAGAATTAAAACCAGATCTTCCTGGTATAGCAGAAAAAATAGAACCATCTATAGAAGAGAAAGCATTTTATGTAGATCGGCAAAAAGATAGTTTTACCAAATTAAGAGAAATAAAACCAGATATCGTTGGAACTGCAAAAAAAATAGAACAATCTATTGGTGAGAAGGCATTTCGAGTTGAGAAACAACGCGAACTAAACGAGCAACGTGCTGGGATCCATCTCGATCTTAAAGGACTTGCAGAGAAAATAGAAAGTTCAGTTGGGGAGAAAGCCTTTCGGATTGAGAAACAACGAGAATTACACGAACAACGCACTGAAATTCATCCCGATCTCAAAGGGGTAGGGCAAAAGATTGAGGGTTCCATTGGAGAGAAAGCTTTTCGTATTGAAAAACAACGAGAATTAGACGAACAACGCACTGAAATTCATCCCGATCTTAAAGGCGTAGGAGAAAAGATTGAGAGCTCCATTGGAGAAAAAGTTTTTCGTGTTGTAAGGCAACGGGAAATGAATGAACAACGTGCTGTTATTCATCCCGATCTTAAAGAATTAGGAGAAAAGATTGAGAGTTCAATTGGAGAGAAAGCTTTTCGCATTGAAAAACAACGAGAATTACACGAACAACGCACTGAAATTCATCCCGATCTTAAAGGTGTAGGAGAAAAGATCGAGAGTTCAATTGGAGAAAAAGCCTATTATTTTGAGAAAAGACGAGAATCAGATGAACAACGTGCTCGCATCCATCCTGATCTTAAAGGAGCAGGAGAAAAGATTGAGAGTGCAATTGGAGAGAAAGCTTTTCGCTTTGAGAAACAGCGGGAATTAGAAGAACAACGTAGCGAAATCCATCCAGATCTTAAAAGTGTAGCGAAAAAAATCGAAGGTTCAATAGGAGAAAAGGCTTTTCTTATTGAGAAACAGCGTGAAAAAGACGAACAGCGCATTGCGATCCATCCTGATTTAAAAAGCGTTAGTGAAAAAATAAGTAGGACTGTTGAAGAACAAGCTAAAAAAATTGAAACACAAAAGGAGATTAATGACCGTCAAATCGAAATTAAAACAAAAGCAAAAAATATCGTAGAAAAATTCGAATCCGAAGTTGAAAAGATTAAAAAAGATGATGATGAAGAAGAACCTTAATCTTTAAATTTTTTATTTAAATTCCTGTATTGAATTTAAACGCAGTATTCAAATCCATACATTGGAGCCTTTTTTTATAATCTACTATTTTTGGGGGGATTGCTCCATTGAAAGAATTTATATAGTTTTTAAAGCGTATATAAAAATCCTCCAAAATTTCCCTAACAACCCCACGTTCTATGGTTACGTCATTTTTTTTAGTAACTGCTATAACTAATAACCTTCCCTCTCTTTCATATAGAATTCTCGTGTTTTTGAAGTTGATTTCTTGAAGTTCTTCATTTCCTTCTTCTTTCAATTCATTAATAAACAAGTTAATTGCATTTAAAAAGCTACAAATTAGGTCATCTTTTAAAAAGCTCAACTTATTTGAAAACCTATTACTTACTAGTAATGAACCCGTTTCATAATCTAAAAAGTAAATTGCATGAAAAAGACTATCTTGAGAATTTATTTTTTTTATATCAAATCCAAAACTTCTAGTATCTTTTTCATAGAAAGACATAATAAAACATTAAAACAAAAATTTTTCAGATTGTATAAGAATTTTAAATAAATATATCAATTTACAAAAAACTGATTTAAATATAAAATACTAATAATATCTTAGTATTATATTCAGAATGTGAAAAATAAATTAAATCATAAAAATTATATATTTTCACTGAACTATTACCCTTAATTACTCTTAAGTTGTTGATTAATATGGAAACCGACAATGATGCTCAAAAAAATAAAATATCTTTAGGTCTAATCATAACTAAGAATGAATTAGAGAATAATCCAATATTCCCAACTGAAATTAAAGACGAGATTTTGGAATCTGATTATTACTTATTAATTTTCATTTCACGAGAGGATGTTGTGAAAATAAGTTGCTTTCCGACCAGGAATAATAATATTAAAAAAATACTCATCAAACTAAAGGAGTTCTCCCCCGATCTTGTTAAAGGAATTTCTAATGTACTAAATGAACTAAATCTTAGCAAGGAGATACTTCACACGACGGGTCTTTGCTACGAAATGGAGAAATGCTTCTATGAGACTTATCTCATAGGGGACGTTATTGATTCTGGTGAATTGTCTGCAAGTGACATTCAAACTAAATTTATGTCTGTAGCAAATGTAATAGATGTTCATATCGAAGCAGTACCTTCATTATCATAAGCTTAATGCTTTCTTTTAAATTATTTTCTTTTTTATCAGTAGATCTTTTTTTACTCCTCTACTCTCTTAATTGAAGAAATAGATCTCCAGCCAGTCCAAAAAATAAGCAATATTATAAGAAATATAAATAAAGCTGTAAAAAATGTATACCACCCAATAAAAAGGTCACCATAAGGGGGATTAAGAAATGAAAACGGTATACCTGCAATCGCAAAACCTCCCATATATCCATAACCCCAATATCGATCTTTCAACCCAACAATCACCCCAGGTATAATTGTTGTAAATATCACAGTTAGGTATGACCAAATCTGCATCGAATTTAAAATAACAAACATATTACCCCAAGAAACTAAAAAGCCTATGACAACCCAAACCACAGTTCCAATACCAAATTTAAATTCGGGTTCTGGGCGTCCTACTCTCTGTTTCTTCTTATTATCGGTCATTGATTGCTAAAACACCCTTTTCTTTGATGTTTACTTCTTTAATAATATAATCTTTTAACATTTCTTTAGATAAATAACTAATCATTCCCTAGGACCTTCTAATATTCTGTTATTAGATTTACTTTATAAGTCTCTAATCATATACTATCTTTAGCATGAAAATTTTTCTTGGTTTAAGCATGTTTAAAACAACCTAAAACTATTTTTCATTCATACAAATTTTTACAACGAAAATTGAAGTTAAAATTGATAAAAATTATGCCTCCTGCCTACACCCTGGATTTTTGTCTTTTGGTAGTGTAAAATGAATTTTTACACTCTGATTTCGCCCTCCTCCCCCTATTGTATTTTTGACGCTTATTGCGTCCGTTGGCAGGAGGCACCCTTTCAATTTTAAATGTTTAACAAAAAAAGTTACAATTTTTTTTAGCTGTTATATATCATTAAAACTGGGGAAATTCAAAGAATTTTTCACAATTATGTATAATCTAATAAATTAGAGGTTAAAAGGCGATAAGCGTTAAAAAAAGGAGTCAAATTTTCAATTTTATTAAAAACTTTACGCTTTTTTAATAATACTGATACTAATATAGATATTATTAAAAAATTTAAATCATTTAATTGTTTATTAAAATACTAATTTAATTAAATAATAAGAATTCTTATGACAGAACTAGAGACTCAACCAACTAAAAAAGTAAAAAAACAGTATGAAATTATCAGAAAAACAACTTCTCTCTGCCCAGAATGCATGAAACATATACCAGCTGAAATAGTTGTTGATCCCGAGACGAATTGGGTGATGATGCAAAAGACATGTAAGGAACATGGTGATTTTCAAGATAAATTGTCCATTAACCCAGAAGATTATAAATGGCAACAACAGTTTACCACCGATATAGGTTCTACGGTAGACAATACCACAAAACCAGAATCAGTCTCTTCAGGTATTAAAGAGGTGAATAAGGGATGCCCTTATGATTGTGGTTTATGCACCAATCATAAAAGTGCGCCAAATATTTGTCTAATAGACATTACAAATCGATGTAATCTTACTTGTCCTATTTGTTTTGCGAATGCGAGTGCAAAAGGTTATGTTGTTGAACCAACATTTGAACAAATTGTACAAATTATGAAGCATTTCAGATCAATGAAGCCCGTTCCCGCCGTCTTGCTACAACTTTCGGGAGGAGAACCAACGGTAAGAGACGATCTTCCTGAAATTATTCGGAAAGGAAAAGAGCTAGGATTTACTGAACTTATGGTGACAACTAACGGTGTCAGATTTGGGAAAGATCCTGAATTCATGAGAAAATGCAAAGAAGCAGGGATGAATGCTATATACCTTCAATTTGATGCTACTGATGCCCCTGAAGTATGGAAAAAGATACGAGGGGTGAACTTATGGCCTCTTAAAAAGAAAGTAGTTGAAAACGCTCGAAATATTGGATTTTTTGGAATTGTATTAGTACCAACTGTTGCTAAAGGAGTAAATGATCATGAAATTGGAAATATTTTAGATTATGCAAAGGAGAACTCTGATGTTGTTTCTGGGGTTATATTCCAACCTGTAGCATTAACTGGTCGTATCAGTTTTGAAGAATTAATGGATATCCGATACACAACTTCCGATCTAAAAGAGGCAATAAACAAACACACGGGCGGCGCAATCGGACAATTTTATCCAATTGCTACGACCGCAAAGATGACTCAGTTGCTTGCTTGGTTCGACGAGATGCCTGCATTTAGCATGACGTCGCACAGCGATTGTGGCTTTTGTACAATAGTAGTAATTAACGACAAGGGAGAATGGGAAGCAATCGAGAAATACTTCGAGGTTAATGGATTAATTAAATGGTCAAACAAAGTATGGGATATGGTTCAGGAGCGCGAAGTTCCAAAGCCTACTGGCCTGTTAAAAGGAGTTAATCTCGATGATTTCGGCAAACTATTTTCAAAAATAGGCGAATTCGTTGACGATATGACCGACTTAGGATACCGTCAAATCATAAAAGCCTACTACTTTGCGGGAGCAGCACGTTATATAAAAGATCCGGGCAAATTGCTAACCAGTAAGACTTATCAAGGGTTTGCGCGGTTGGTGATGAATCCCAACTTTACTTCTGCTGCGAACTTTTTACATACACGTAATCTGTTAATATCGAGCATGCACTTCCAAGATTCATACAATTTCGACCTTGATAGAGTGTGTCGCTGTCTCGTGCATTATGGTGTTATAGATCCCGACGATCCCACGAAAGTCCGCGAAATACCTTTCTGTGCCATGAACACTCTCCATCGCCCAATTATAGAGAGGCAACTCGCGATAGAAGGCAAAACGGCAAAGAAGCCCGAAGTAATACAAGCCGAAATTGAAGAATTATTACAAAAGCTACAAGATTAAACTTTTTTCCTTTATTATCCTTTTTTCTTTTATTTTTTATGAGAAATTTAATCTTTGATATAATCTCGAATATATAGATCGGAAATCCGTGTACCTTGTCGTTTCAATTTCTCAATTGATTTAGGAATCGATGTCAACGGAATGTCATAAAGAAGAAGCTGCTGAAGCGATCTGAGATCACCAATAGATTCGGGAAGAGTCCGAATTTTATTAGCACTTAAGTCTAATTTTACCAATGAACTCAATTTACCAATCGTATCAGGTAGAGAAGTTAAATTATTATTGCTTAAAGCTAAAACTAGAAGCGAGTTTAGATTTCCTATAGTATCAGGAAGAGAAACTAATTGATTATCTGTAAGGTATAATTCCTCTAAAGAAATTAATTTTCCGATTGAATCAGGCAATTTCGCTATTTTATTGCTTGCGATTTGTAATAAACTAAGTTTCTTAAAGTTTCTAATAGATTCCGGAAGTAATTTTAATAAATTTCCCCGTAATCTCAAATCTTCCAAAGACTTGAGATTCCAAAATGATTCTGGTAATGTATCCAAATCATTACTTGATAAATCCAAAAATTTCAAATTTGATAACTGTCCTATTGAGTCAGGGAGCTTTACCAGCCAATTACCATACAAATTTAGCTCTTTTAACATCATCAAATCTCCAATTGAATCAGGGAGTTCTTTTAATCCAACATCTTTATTGAAAACCGATAAAATTCCAATTACATGCAATTTTTTCAACATTTTTAAGTTAGCAATAGAATCTGGAAGAGTAGCCAATTTCTTTTTATAAATTCCAATACCACTCACTCTGAAATTTTCTGTTGTGAAACCTAATCCAACACCCATCTGAATTTTTCTCACTAATCTAAACCGTTCACCTAAGAGTGATTCTAACTCTTGAATAACGACAGCATCAGACTGTAAGAGCGGATCTCCCCTAAAATTAATAATATCTTCTGTTTTTTCACTCATATATTAATAGAGAAAAAATTTTAATATTTAAATTCCTACCGTATACGGGATCACTGATTTCTTCCTTCAAGAACATATCTCTTAAGGTATCGAACAAAATCTTCAAATTTACCATAAGCAGATCCCCAGCGCTTGAGCACATAGTTTCTAATAGGTTCGCTTATTCTCCTCAAGTTTCCTTGAGGAGTGTAGCTTCTCGGTATTCCTAAGGCGACGGCTATTTCTGTCCACCCATTTAGATATAATGCCAGAGCTTCAATCAAACCAAGTTCTCG
>JBHLOF010000097.1:9706-15279 GCA_048940805.1 Promethearchaeota archaeon | reverse complement strand
TTTAAATCTAATAAAAAGTCCTGGAAAACGATTTGAATTATATTGTGAATTGTTTAATTCTTTATCTAATAATGTTAAATCCAACTTATCCTCAATTGGCAACCTCGCTTTCACTACGAAATTCTGTATTATATATGTTAAACTGTTTTTTTCCTCTTTTGGTTTTATTTCAAGAACCATACTTGGACTTCACAAAATCAGTTTAATCTCAAAATTCTATTAAGATATTAAGTTAACATCTTATTTAATTATACTTTTTTACATAAGATGCTGTTAAAGCTTATTTTTACTTCTTTTAAAGACGTAAACTAATATAAATAAGGGGAAAAAATAAATAACAACAATTTTTGACCTTCTAATAAAGGTTTTTTATTATTATTAATTTGTTTTTTTATTATATATTTATACTTACAATAATATGAAGCAAGTACTAGTCAAGAAGCTGTATATTTGGATTCTTTTGACATTAAACTTATTGTTTGCATTTAGTATCGGAATTACTATCCCACAATTAGAAACCCAAAATGGTTCCGTTTTCGGTTTTGTAATGATTCCGCTCCTCATTATTCTAAACTATGTAATAATAGATAGATTTTATTATATCACTAAAAAACCAAAAAATAGAGAGGAAAATAACGTTGGTTAAAAAATATACATTTCCGAAGTTCAAGAAACCTGTGATTGAATTTAACGAAAGAAAATATATCTTTTCTATTAGGTCATTAATCTTATTAGCCGTTGGAGCCCCCATATCTGCATATTTAATATATTTATTTTTTGATATGAAGATAAATTACTGGCTTCATGAAGTGGTAGTAAAGCAAACAGTCTTTTTTCTAAATTTAATATTCAATATGGGTGTGACTGCTGAATATAATCCATTGGAAAGGTATCCCTGGGCTTTTAACTTTTCAAATCCCGGTTTAGCTAGCATATCATTTGAAACTTTCTGTACGGGAATTCAGGCAATTTGTGTATTTGCAGGAGTCATTATTTTTACTCCACATAGTCAGGATCCTGAAACGAAGAGAGATATTTTATGGCGAAAAACGAAATCTCTTATTTTGTCATCCTTGATATTTTATGTTGTTAATATCATACGTATGCTCATTCAAATCGAATTGTATAATATTGGATATGCTTGGGTTGATATTCATTTCTCTATTAGTGCGGCAAGCTCATTTATAGCAGCGATAATTGTTCTTCTTATGCATAGGTGGATACCTGAGTTTATAATCTCTATAATATATGTTGGAACACTAGTTAGTGAACCCATTAAACAAAAGCGTAAAGAAAAAGTAAAGGAAACAGTTAGTAAAACAAACAAAGCTGAACTGAAATTGATGAGGAAGGTACTCAGGATGGATAAAAAGACTTTTTCTAAGGATATTTCAAAATGGTCAGAAGATTTTGGTTATGAAGTAGAGGGGATATATTTAAAAATACCTTCTGATAAAATTTCGAACTTTATCGAATTACTAATGCAAGAAAAACCATTTCAAAAGACCAGAATTGAAAAATAGAAATATCTTCATTATTTTTGATTAAAATTTTAAGAAGCGATTCTTTCTTGGTATTATGTTAAATTTTGAAAAAGAGCAAAAGGTAGCACAAATTGGGAAAACTAGAATAGGGGGGAATCCTGGAGAAAATCCTATAGCGATGGTAGGCACAGTGTTTTACTCAAGTCACTCAGCTCTCTTAAATGAGAAGACGGGAGCTATAGATAAAAAAATCGTGGAAGCTGAGCTAAATGAATATACGGATATAATTGAAGATACAAAAATGCAGGGAATAATCGATGTAGTAGGTGCTTATCCAGAAGCTCTTATTAAAGAATGCGAATATGTGGCAGATACAGTTGAATATCCCTTTTTAGTCGACGGATTAAATGACTCTTCTCGCATACCTGCAATGGAAGGATTAAAGGAGATTGGACTATTAGACAGATCAATATTAAATAGTATTGATGACTCCACTACAGAGGAGAGCCTTGAAAGACTGAAAAATATTGGTGCTAAAAATGCTATTTTATTAACTTTCGGTAGTCGATATATTTTTCCCCACCAGAAACTAAAATTATTAGTAGACACTCTTATTCCAAAAGCTCTTAAAGCAAATCTTGAAAATATTTTGGTGGATTCTGCGGTATTGGATTTACCTTCAATTGCAATAAATTTCGAGACTTCAAATTTAGTCAAAACCAAACTTGGATTACCAACGGGTTTTGCTCCTTCAAATGCGATTTTTGGGTGGGATTATATTAAAAAGTATGGAAACATTACGCGATGTGGCGCCATAGCTTCCATTATGACTTATTGTGCATCTGCTCCAAGTGATTTCATCTTATTTGGGCCAATAAAGTTCGCAAAATGTATAGTACCACCAATATCTTTAATTTCTGGTGTCAATTCCTATTATAGAAAGAGAATTTTAAGAAAGGAAATCTCAGAAGAGACTCCTCTGAATGTAATATTCTAATTTCATGCTATATAACGTAATAATAATTGTTTTGTTTGATCCAAGAAGCTTGGTAGCTTAGATTTAATTTTTTCTTTTCTTTTCTCACTGTCTATGAGAAATAAAGTGAACATATCATTATCACCAACTTTAATTTTTTTAAAAAGGATCACTGATTCAGAAACTTTAAAAACAGCTTCTTCTTCTTGCAAAGCTTTGAATCTAGAGAAAATTTTATACAAAACAGCAAATTGGGGTGCGGTAACTTCAAATACATTAACAAGTTCTTGCGATTCTTGGATTTTTGTTAACTTCCTAGCTTTAGGAGAATAGAAATCTGCAAGTACTAATCCATCCTCACTGAGTAATAATGTTAAATAGGTTTTAGTATTTAATGAAAAATTCTTAAGATTATGATTTATTAAATTCCTATTGGGACTTAATTTTGAAATACCAGAAGAGAAAGCTCTGAGTATAGTAAATATCTGGAAGATACTTGTAATATAAATTTCTGGTAAGTCATCTAGAGTATACTTTTCCAGTTGTTTTTTTATAACTTCAATATTATTCTTAATTTCACCAGAATTTATTATATCAGAATCCCCTTTAGAAAGAATGTAAACAATTGGGGTATTTTGATTGAATTCGTCTAAGACTTTTTTAATGCTTAGAAGATATTCAATAGTTTCCTCAAATCGACTCTCGTTTTTTATATCAATGAAATAAAATATTAAATCTGCTTCATATAAATATATCTCTGCTTTATCAATGTATTTTTTTCTAAATTTTAGCTGTCCTCCTAAGTCCCATAAGAATATTGTAGCTCCTAAAGCTTCAATAGATTTAATACTTGCACCAGTTGTTGGTTTTAATCCGATTAATTTGCTATATTTACGATCAACACTCAACAAAAAACTTGTTTTTCCAGAATCATCTAATCCTGCAAAAATTAGTTTCAATTTCCTATGAGATGTTATTGGTGTTGATGGATTTTTTTCAACCTCAAATAGCTTTTCAAACAAATCGATGAAAAATGGTTCTACAATCTGTTGTGGAGGGTAATTTTCTAATAATTCTAAATCAAATTTATGAAAAAATTCAGAAACAATAGGTTTTATTCTATTAATATTATTGTATAAAAAGCTTCTACTATATTCATCGACCAAAATCGAAAATGCGGTTGCGACGGGTTGGTTAAAGGACTTGCTTTCAATGTAGTGAAAATATGTAAGGGATGTTGCTTTAAAATCGGGATAAGGTAAAATTGCAAAATAGCTTGTATTTTGAGTTTCCTCCTTTTCTTCTCCAGAATATTCCCGATCACTAATGAATAAGCTAAGATTCTTAATTGAGATTTGAGTAACATCTCTTAGGGATAAGATTAAAGCTTTCTGTTCCTCTCTTTTTATTTCTTTTAATTCCATTTCACTGTAATATTTTGGCCATGTATAAACAGGCTGAGGTCCTAATTCCCCATATGCACTAAAAATAAACCCCTTAATTAAAGAAGACTCAAAAAGGTTTTCCATTGTTTAAACATGTATTTTGTTTGTAATAAATTTTTAAATTCCTTAGATAAATTAAGCAAACTTAATTATTAATAGCTTTATATTAATTTCATAGATGACACTTAAAAAGATTGCTAATAGCATTAAGTACAATCAGAATATTATCGAAAAAAAAGAGATTAGCCCAATAGTTCAGTATATTGATAAAAATTCATTTAAAAGTACAAAAATTTTTACTGATATTGGAGAAGATGCAGCTACGATAAAACATGATGATAAATATATTCTTGTCACTACAGATAGGATAAAAACAGCTTATATTGAGAATTTCGCTTATGGTGCTGGTTATAGTTCAATATTAGTGAGTGTTGATGATATATATGCATGTGGGGGTTCTCCACTTGCAGCGAGTATAATAATTTCGGTAAAGAATCCTGAATCTTGTGAAGAAATATTAAAAGGAATATGTGCAGGATCAAACAAATTTAAAGTACCCATAATAAGAGGACATACCAATATTCATGGAAAATGTTATGAATTAAGTTCTACTATGATTGGTGAGATAAAGAAAGAAGATTATATCTCAGCGGGTAATGCCAAAGTAGGAGATAGTATAATACTTGTTGTAGATTTTGATGGAAAAGTAGGAAAGGCGAGTAAATATTATTATGACACAACGACATTTAAAGATTCTGGAACAGTTTTAAGAAAACGACACTCTATGAATAAAATTGCGAAGATGCACTTAGTAAATTCTTCAAAAGACATTTCAAATGGGGGTATATTTGGAACTATTTTACAATTAATAAAATATTCAAAAATTGGAGCGGATGTAAACATCAATAAAATA
This sequence comes from Promethearchaeota archaeon, assembly GCA_048940805.1. GTDB lineage: Archaea > Asgardarchaeota > Lokiarchaeia > Sigyniarchaeales > SOKP01 > Loki-b32. The sequence goes on along the minus strand of JBHLOF010000097.1, from coordinate 10,461 downwards.
ACTATCCCACCAAAGTTGATAAATGAAGGATATGATCTTGAAACTTATCTTCAAATGTATCTAACAACCTCATTTGTATTAACAGCTCCAAATTCAAATTACAAGAAAATTATCGAAATTTTCCAAGAATTTGAAATGAATGCAAATGTCATAGGTAAAATTATTAATGATCAAAATCTTTTGAGAATAAATAATGGTTCCGAAGCCCTTGATGTAATCCGATTTTAAAGGAGTATGAATTATATCATGATTAATCTGGAAGTAAAATTACCAGACACTCCCGGAAGTCTAGTTGAATTAATTAAACCAATTTCAAAAAATGGTGGAAATATTTACGGAATACTTCACTTCCATGATAAAAAAATAAATGATATGATACCTGTTAGTATCTCATTCGAATTGAGTGAAGATATAAGAGATGTTAGTTTACAAAATATTAGGAAGGAGTTAAGGCAGAAGGATATTCAAATCGATAATATCACTTATGGCGTAGGAAAAAAGGAAATTACCGTACTTTTAACGGGTCATGTTTTTGATACAGATGTATTAGACACAATAAAAAGATTAGCTTCTAAAAGAATTACTATTTCAGAGTTACAAGCTAAATTTACGGAATTAAAGGAAATAAGTAACGTAAAACTTAAAATTGAATTCCCTGAAGATATGACTAAACGGGAAATAATAGATGAATTAAAAGAAATTTGTGAGGAAAAACAATTATTTTTGATTACAAGCTAGAAAAATCATATTTTTAA
>JBHLOF010000097.1:0-9606 GCA_048940805.1 Promethearchaeota archaeon | reverse complement strand
AAGAAATATGAATGTTAAAATATGTTTAATTGGGAAGGGTATAGTAGGTACTAATTTTCTTCAGTTAATTCATAATAAACGGGATATTCTTAAAGAAAAATTTAATTTAAACATAATCGTTACTTCAATATTTGAATATGGCGGAGCTTTAATTAATGATAACGGAATAGATATAAAACAAGTACTGGATGCAGGTTCAAACTTCAGAAATTTGCCATATTGGAATGCAAATGTTACCGCAATAGACCTGTTATCATCAATCAAGGCGGATATTTGTATTGAAGCAACACCTACAAATTCAAAAACAGGGGAACCTGGTTTAACTCACATCATAAAAGCTCTTAATAATAATATGGATGTTATATCTTCAAATAAAGGACCATTTTATTTAGAGTATGAAAAAATTAAAAATACTGCAGAAAAAAATAATAGGCTAGTGAAATATGACGCTACGGTTGCAAGTTGTGTTCCTTCCTTGGGGATTAAAGAACAACTAATGGGAAACGAAATCCTATCTATTAAAGCAATATTAAATGGTACGAATAATTTTATCTTAAGTAGAATGTCAGCGGAAGGTGTTGATTTTTCTTTAGCTCTAAGTGAAGCTCAAGAATTAGGGTATGCCGAATCAGATCCTAGCTTAGATATTGAAGGGTTTGATGCTGCTGGAAAGATAGTAATATTAGCTAACGAATTACTAGGTTGGTCAAAAAATATACACGATGTTAGGGTAGAGGGAATTACAAAAATTACCCCCCACGCAATAGATCTTGCAAAATCTGATGGTCTTGTTATAAAACATTTAGCAATAGCAGAAAATAATATGCTATTAGTTGAACCACGTTTAATTGAAAACTATTCGCCTCTAAATATAAGTGGCAATTCAAATGTAATTGAATTGGAAACTAAATATGCTGGTTCGATTATTTTAATGGGAAGGGGAGCAGGAGGTCCTGAAGCAGCCTCAGCTCTTATAAATGATTTATTGAGCATAATAAAATGTAGGAGATCTTCTGATTAATGATGTATAATTTCAAAAATAAATATAAAGCTACTGTTTCAGTAATAGGCGCAAGTGAAATTGATAAGGATATTGAGGAAAAAACAATTAAAATTGGACGATTGCTGGCAAAGAACAAATATATTGTGGCATGTGGGGGATTAACTGGTGTAATGGAAGCTGTTTGTAAAGGTGCTAAGGAAGAAGGCGGTTTAACCATTGGAATTGTACCTCAACCTGTTAAAAATATGGCGAACAAATATGTGGATATTGTAATCCCATGTCCATTTTCCCAAGCAAGAAATATTGTTGTTGTACTCACAGGAGATATATGTCTTGCTATTAGTGGTAAAGCAGGAACATTATCCGAAATTAGTTTCGCATGGATATATAATAAACCGATTGTGGCCTTGACCAATGTCCAGGGATGGTCATCTAAAATTGCCAATCAACAAATAGATGATAGAAGGAATGATAAAATCTATGGGGTTAAAACTCCAGAAGAAGCTATTAATAAAATCAATGACTTATTAGGAAATTTATAAAGTTTTTAATTTTTTGAATCAGTTCATTCAATTTATATAAGCAATCTCAAATCTTAAACCGAATGAAAAATATATCCTTTTCAATTTTTTGTTCTATAATTTCAAATCCTATATTTTGAGCTATTTCTTTGTAATACTTTGCGTCTTTCCTTCTAATCCAACGCACTGCATAACCAGTTTCAATTAATTTATCAGAGATTTGAACGTTAAGGTAAATACCAAAAAAATTTTTAGATTGATTTGACTTCTCTGGCATATTAACATCCCAAAGTAGAAATTCTCCACCTTCTTTTAATACTCGTCTAATCTCCTGAAAAATTATTTTATGATCTTTAGCAGGAACATACATTAATGAAAAAAAGGCAGTAACTGTATCAAAAGTATCATCTAAAAACTTCAGATCTTTCGCATCCATTATTATTTTTAAATAACCAGTATCTTTAGCCTCTTCTAACTCAGATTTTTTCTTGTCTATGGCAATTACTTTTTCCTTTTTAAGTTGTCCAATAATTCCCTCTCCTCCTCCACCTATGTCTAAAATTTTACCTTCCATATTGATTTCAGATATATCTATAGTATAAGGTCCAACCATATGTGCTTTCTCATCAATAGACGCATTTTCATTTTTGTCATTCATCTTCTTATCCTCTTCATAACTTTCAGATATAAAAATTGCGTTTATTTAAAAATTATTTCAATAAACTATTATTGATCCTTAACCAATTTTTACTATAAAGTAATAATAAATTTTCAATGTCTATGATTAATTATCATTCTACGAATTATCTCACTCCACCAGTTGATTTTAAAACAGCTGTTTTAAGAGGACAAGCTTTAGATAAAGGATTATATATGTTAGATGAGATTCCTGTATTATCTGCTGAAGATATTTATAATTTTAAAAATGAAACGTTGAGTATTATTGGAAATAAGGTTATCACAAAATTCTTAGGTAATGTTATACTAAAAAACGATCTCAAGATTATTCTTTCTGAGTCTCTAGATTTTACTGTACCTATTGAACGCGTCCGCCGAAATGATTATATTTGCTACTTAGACAAGGGACCAACTGCTAGTTTTAAAGATTTCGGGGCACGTACTCTTGCCAGAATAATGGAATTTTTTTTAAATATAGAGGAAGAAGAACGGGTTATTTTAACAGCTACATCAGGAGACACCGGTGGTGCAGTTGCTCAAGCTTTTTTTGATTTGAAAAGAATAAAGGTTATCATTTTATTTCCCAAGGATGAAATTAGTAGTTTACAACGAAAACAAATGACTACGCTCGGAAGAAATATTCTCGCTATTGGAATTGACGGCAAGTTTGATGATTGTCAGCGAATTGTTAAAAGAACTTTCAATGATCCTAATTTAAAACATATTAAACTTACTTCTGCAAATTCAATAAATATTGGAAGATTAATTCCTCAGACACTTTATTATTTCTATAGCTATTCACGTATCATTGATAATTTTGGTGAAGAAGTAATTTTTTCGGTTCCTTCGGGTAATTTTGGGAACCTTATGGGTGGATTAATTGCGTCAAAAATGGGATTGCCAGTCAAAAAATTCATTTCCGCTGTAAATGAAAATGATGCATTTCCTAAATTCCTTGAAACTGGGAAATATAATAAAATTGAGCCATCAAAGAAATGTATAAGCAGTGCTATGAATGTTGGACACCCTTCAAATTTAGCTCGGGTTTTTGATTTATACCAAGGTCAGATCGATGAAAACGGAATAATAATTAAAAGTCCAAATATGAGTCAAATAAGAAAAGATATTATTTCCTACTCAATTTCTGATGATTTGACAAAGGATACAATAAAACAATTTTATACCAAGTTCAAGAAAATTTTGGATCCACATGGAGCTGTAGGTTGGGCAAGTTTGGAAAAATATAGAAAAGAAAATAACGAGGATGCTAAGTATAAGGCGGTGTGTTTTGAAACAGCAGATCCCGCTAAATTTCCCGATGAGATTAAATCATTAATAAATGTAATACCTTCGCTCCCAGAATCATTGAAGAATATTCAGAATAAAAAGGAAACTCAAACGTCAGTAGAGATTTCGGATTATACTGATTTTAAATTATTCCTCCAAAACAATTATTAATCCGTAATCTAATTAAATTATCGTATAATTTTTTATTTTGATAAAGAATATATTTGTAATTTTCTATTTATATGAATATAGGTGAAATTGAATTTTGGAGAAAAATCTAAAACAATCAATCTTGTATTTAAAGAAAGATGAAGAAGAAGTTGAGCCAGAATCTTCAAAAATTTTATTTACAGGGCTTGATGATGCTGGTAAGACAAGTATCATTTTATCTCTTCAAAGAGAATTCTCTAAAATTGCGATATTGTCTCCTACAAGAGGAGCACAGAGAAGAATCTTCGATTTCATGGGGAAAGAAATAAGTGAATGGGATCTAGGGGGACAAACGGCCTATAGAATTTCATATCTTAAAAATCCAGATAAATATTTTGATGGAACTGAAATTGCAATATACGTTATAGATATTCAAAATAAGCCACGAATACCTGAAGCATTAAGTTATTTTAAAGATGTGATTGCTCAGTTTTATAAACTAGGTATTGAACCTCCTGTTTATGTATTTTTGCATAAATACGATCCAGCATTGAAAAGATCAGCTTTGAATGAAATGGAAAGTATTAAAGTGGAGTTAAAAGAACAAGTAAGAAGTGCTACTGATTATAAGAATATATTTTTTTATGATACTTCAATATATGACTTTTCATCAATTATCAGTGCAATGTCAGAAATATTATTAAGCTTATATCCCAAATCTGAATTAATTGAAAAAACTATCGTAGAATTTGCGAAAAAAGTAAATTCAGGGGGCGTTGTAGTTATTGATGATAACTCTCTAATAATTGGTTCCTATTATAAAAATGATGAAACCAAACATATCCTCACTGCTAGTACCCCGTTTTTCTTAACACTTAGTGATAATCTCCAATATACTGGAGTACAAGAGAATAGGTTTGAAGATAGGATGATCGTACAGAGATTTGGAAAAAATTTTATATTCAAGCAAATTACTTTAAAAAAAGAATCTGCCCCTTATTACTTACTCCTCCTCAAAGATGAACCTGTCTTTCATAAAGAAGACTTTGAAACATTTGCATTAATATTAAAGGAGATCCTATATAAATAATTATAAGAGAACTAATACGCTTAAAATTAGGAGCATTATTAAGATTCTCTTAATGTATTGTCTTACTAATATTAATAAAATCAAATTTCTATTAATAAATTAAACACCATAAAACTATTAATCAAGAATTTTATAAATTTACTATAGGATTAGAGTGAATATCAAACTGGGGGAGAATTACTAATAATAATTTGTAAGAACTGTGGGACAACTAATAATGAAACAACCACTCGCATCTGTAGAACATGTGGGGCATTACTTCCTATTTCGACTAGATCTTCTAGAACCAAAAAAGTAAAAACGAGTAAGGAAAAAAAATTAAAAAAGGATACTTCCACTCCAAAAGTTGAAGAACCTACAGTACAAATAGCACCGATTCAAAACGATTTATCAAACCTCAGTGAAATACCTTTAGAATCAGGTGTGGATGCCGAATTGAATTCTTCCTTAGAATTAGAGTCTGAGACCAAGCAGGATATTCATGAAAAAAAGAAACCTGCTTTACAGGAAATAACTCCTAAACCATTCCAGAGCAGTATAATTTCCCCCAAAAAAGATATTAGTTCTTTCCCGCCTAAATCAGAAGATGTTATCTCCGATGCATTTACAGAACTTAAAAAATCAGTTCTTGAAGTCGATGTTAAAAAACCTAAACCCTCTATTTCTCCACTTCCACCAACAGATCTTGATTCAAATATAGCAATAATAAAACAAAGGAAATTAGAGAAAGATATGTCAGAGGTTCTTGGATTTCTATCCAAAAAAATTACTTTACCAAAAACTGAAAATAAAGAACTAAAAACGACTTCAAAAAAAGATCCAGTGTCTAAATTACCCCCTGCTTCGATGAATGAGATCCTAAAGGAGCTAATAACCTTGGATTCACGGATAGAAGCTTCAGCTATAATAAAAACAGATGGAACAATGCTAGCTTCAGCAATTTCAAGCAGAATATCAGAGTCATTATTTGGTACTATAGGTATTAATATTTCAACGATAAGTTCCGATATTATCGAGGGTTTAAGCGCTGGAACTTTAAAATCAATATCAGTGAAAGGTACTGAAGGTATACTAGACTTAGCTTATCTTGATTTAGAGAATTCTAATTTGAAAGATATGATTTTAATCTTGTTTTCTCATCCCCAAGTTAAGAGCGGTATTATTTCTATCGCTATTAATCTTATAAAAAAACAAGTGAAAAAATACTTAGGATTAGAAAAATAACTCCTTATTTTCAATTTGAATTGTCTTAAAGTAATGTAAATTCTTTGGCAATTCAAGTAAAAATGCATTTAATTCATAAATCGAAACAAGTGGAACTTGATTATCGTTTAATTTTATATTATTATCTTCAAGTGTAACCATTGTTGGAATCAAAATAAAAGGTGAACGGTTTAAAAGATTTGGTGGTTTCCCTAAAATTTTGATAATCAGCTTTCTGAAAACTAGTGGATTTTTTTTTAGCACTACCATCCTTTGATATTGTTTATTCGCTGCCTTATTTAATGCACTATATGTATCTCTATGTTTCCATTGTTTGGCATCAATTACAAGGATATATCTAGCACTAATTCCAATCACATCAATTTCATAGTTTTTTTTTATCTTATCTGATTTACTCCCCGATTTATCTGAAAATCTGAAGTTAATTGTCGAGTGATAGTTATTTCTAGATAAAATCTCTTTTACAAGTGTCTCAAATCCATTATAATCTAGGATTTCAGATAACCGCTTAATATCAAATTTTAAAATATTGATGCAATCAATAATAAACGACACCTTATTAATAACAATATAATGGATATAGTTTCCCTTTTTGATAGAAATGAACTTAAACTTTTCTATGAAATCTAGAAGGTCATATTTACTGAAATTCTTTATAAAAGGAATATTTGGAATTTCACACCAAATTTCAACAAGATTTTTGTCGACTTCTCTTAGGATGTGATATATTTCACTAAAAAACTGATGTAACGAAGAATATGAGTATAAATTTGTCATTGTTGAAAAAAGAAATATAATAAGTAAAATAATCTACAGAGAGTTAAGAAATTCTATAATCAGTTGAAAATTGTACAGTAAATTCCTCATTTAATCCATTAATAATAGTTTTTTTTAAGGATTTTTGAATATAATATTTCAATTATGGACTTATTACCCAAAGTCTTTCGAACTGAAGGTGATTTGACAGACTTCAATTCATCAAGAATTTATGATAGTATTATAAAAGAAACGGGATTAAGTGAGGATAAAGCTAAAAAGATCACGGAGCTTGTAGTACGTAGAATCATTAGTTCTGGAATAAAATTTCTTTCTGGACCCCATATTAGAGAGATAGTTTGCTCAATACTTTCTGAACAGCACTATGAAGATGAACGTAAATTATATACCAGAATCGGTATGCCATTAATGGACTACGAAGAAATAATTGAGAAGGGACATGAAAAATACCCAAAAATGATAATGAATCCTGAAAAAATACATCATTGGGCGTCAAATCGAATTTCTGAAGAATACACGCATTTAAGAATTCTCACAAACGAGGAATCAAAAGCTCATTTATACGGGGATATCCATATTAATAAATTACGATATTTTGATTTACGGCCAATGACCCAAATATGGGATCCCCGTATAATTTTAGAAAATGGATTACCCCCATTAAAAAGTTATATCTCATGTTGCAATTTAAAACCAGCCAAAAACTTGAAGGAAGCTTGTGATCATTTAATAAAGTGGTTAATTTTAGCCCAAAATGAGGTTTCTAGTAGTCAAGGTTATAACAATATTAATATTTTCTTAGCTCCGTATATTGATGAATTGAATGATCAGGAGTTGAAACCAATTATAAAAAAGTTAATTTATGAAATGAATTTATTCTCTGCTATATCTGGTCGGACGATCCCTCCGACCTCCATTATAACTCACCCATCTATCGCCAAGAATTTATTACAAACTCCTTCTGTTGGTCCATTTGGCAATATTCAAGGGTATTATGAAGATTTTCAAGAGCAAAGTTCAAAAGTATTTGAAAATTTCACTCTTAATTTTATAGAAGGTGATGACAATAAAAAGCCATTTCTCACTCCAAAACACGACGTATGTATGAGTGAATCATTGTTTAATGAATTTTATTCGGAATATCATAAAATAATGAATGAGATTTCTTTGATGAGAACGCCATTTCTCATAAATTTACATAATTCTAAATTTAATGAAAACAGTAATAAAGAACTTCATTCCTCCACATATTATAATCATGGGGTCCTTCAAGAAGTTTGTCTTAACCTTCCTCGTTGTGCCTATCTCAGTAAACATGAGGAAGATTTTATAGAAATACTCCAAGCTAAAATAAAATTATCATCAAACATATTACTAAAAAAACATGATATTATCAAAAAAAGGTTAATGGCAAACCACTTACCATTACTTAATGGGATAATCAACAATCAGAAAATCTTTTCTTTGGAAAATCAATGCCTCTCATTAAGTTTTATAGGTTTAAATGAAGCTGTCAAATGTTTAACGAATTCCGAGCTACACGAGAGTTCTGATGCATTCAATCTCGGGATAAGAGTTTTGAGAGAGATAAGCGATGCCTGTATAGGCTTGTCCAAAAAAAATGGTATTCATTTTAAAGTAAGTGAAAACACATCTGATGAAGCTTCCTTTAGATTCGCTAGACTAGATATGAAACATTTTTCAAAAGCAGCAATCCCACAACAAAATGGAGCATTATACCATTACACTGACTCAGCTCATTTCAGAGATAATGCCGATTTAGATCTGATGGAGGTAATTAAAAAACAAGAAATATATCATCAATATATTGGTTTTAACGCTATTGAATATATATCTTTAGATAAATTGATCCGTCAAGATATAAAATTAGAGGAATTCATAAAAAAGATATTTTTGCCCTCTAAATTAGTAAAAGTAAAGTTTTATTAACAAATGATATGGACCTTTCAGTTTTCCTTAGAGAAAAGTAATGATTTAATAATAATTGTTATTTTGGATCTATTAAAGTGATATATAGATTTTATTAGATTATAAGATTAAAAAGATAATAAAAAACTATAGTAGAGCTTATTTTAATTTTTAGAATAAGGGAATACATTGACAAAACCAGATTCAAAATCGAATCAGAAAAAACCCACTGATAATAATTCAAGTCAAGGAGAATCTACATTAATAAAAGCTTTAGTATTAAGTATATTTGATGAGAGAGGTCCTACACCCAAGATTGTATGGCCAAACGATCTTGAAGAAAAATCAGGGTTATTAATCGCCATGAAAACTATCAGTTTACTGATGGGTGATTCTGTATATCAAGATTCCCAGGGTACAGATATAGGGGTTAATTATTTCGGAATTCTTCCTTTCCCTGATCTTAAATTAAATGGTTTAACGTACTTTTTTCTTATCCCCGATGAGGAAGCTCGTGGTCAAGCTTTAGCCGCAACGATTACAATTTTAATTGATGAGGAAAATAAGGTTTTTTTTTATGAGAATATGAAATATCTAAGAATCATTATTGATAAAGCTGCGACACAAATTCAAGATGTAAAAGAAATTACTGACCAGCAAAAAATTATGGACGAAATCAGGGAAGAACTCTTTGAATTTACAAAGGAATTAAAAGATCCATTTTCCGCAAAAAGGCAAATTAAAATTTTGTTAACTGGGTTAGACAGAGCTGGAAAATCAAGTTTTTTGTATGGAATTAAAAGAAAATATTCAGAAATTATCAAGGCATTACCTACCAAGGGTGTAGAAAGATCTGAGGAGAATATTTTTGAAGAACAAAATTCTATAATTTCACTCTGGGATTTAGGAGGTCAAAAAAAATATTTAGAAAGATTTCTTGAACAAAG
>JBHLOF010000011.1:0-59834 GCA_048940805.1 Promethearchaeota archaeon | reverse complement strand
CATCAGCTCCTGTGTTTGACGTTACCATTACTGATGGAAATCTTGACACCATGTGGTATCATATTGCGGGATCATCATTCAATCGAACATTCTTGGTTAATGAACAATTCAATCAGGCCGACTGGGATAATATTCTCAACGGTACGTCCACTGTTATTACATTTTATGCCAATGATACTTATGGAAATATCAATTCACAGCAGGTAAGTATCTATGTTGATAGATTACCTCCATCAATAATAATTACATTACCTATACCTAATCAATTATGTGGAATCAATCCACCATCTTATGATGTAACTATTACTGATGGAAATTTAGACACTATGTGGTATCGATTATCAGGGGGTACTCAAAATATTACTTTTTCTGGCAATGGAGTAATAGATTCGTTCGAATGGGCACTCTTTAGCAATGAATTAGTTACAATAATATTTTATGCCAATGATACGTTGGGAAATGAAAATTCGTCTCAAGTTATTGTAATAAAAAGTATTGATGCTCCAGTGATCACCATTAATTCGCCCAATAATAACGATGTATTCGGTGATACAGCTCCATATTTCAACGTTACGATTATAGAAAGTGATTTAGATACAAGTTGGTATACGATTGATAATGGAATAACAAATATAACATTCACAGGTAATAATACATTAATTCAAATAGATCAGAATAATTGGACTGCCCACTCGGAAGGTTCCTTTTTCTTATTTATTTATGCTAATGATACTTCAGGAAATATTGGATCTCAACAAATCACTATTATAAAAGATGTTTCAGCACCCTCAATTGCAATTATTTCACCTAGTAATAACGATGTATTAGGTGCACTAGCTCCAGTTTTTAATGTTATAATAACTGATGATAATTTTGATACCATGTGGTATCATATTGCAGGATCCTCGTTCAATCGAACTTTTACAGTTAACGAATCATTTAATCAAAATGATTGGGATTTAATTCTCAATGGTACTCTTACTACTATTACATTTTATGCGAAAGATTTAGCAGGAAATGAAAGCTCACAATCAGTAAATATCTATATAGATCGATTGGGTCCAACAATTATAATTAACTCACCTAGTGATTATGATTTGTTTAGTGCTACTGCCCCAAACTTTAATGTGACAATCACAGATGGCAATTTCAATACATCATGGTACACTCTTAATGGTGGAGCAACGATTTATACCTTTGTTGGAGCAACAGGATCAATCAATCAGACAGCCTGGGATGCGTTGCTTAATGGAACTGTTTCAATACGATTTTATGCCAATGATTCGTTTGATAATGTAAATTATCAGGACATTATAATTCAAAAAGATACATTGGCACCAATAATTACTATTAATTCTCCAATATTTAACCAACTCTTTACTCATGTGCTCCCTCAATTTGATCTTACAATAATAGAGGGGAATTTGGATTCTAGCTGGTACACTACAAATGGAGGCTTAACTAATTTCACTTTTCTTGGTTCAAGCGGAACTCTAGATAACGCAGCTTTATTTAATGGGACAATTATTATCAGATTCTATGCTAATGATACGCTCGGAAATGTTGGTTATAGTGAAATTACTTTTCGATATGACATACTATCTCCAAAACCTTTTATTTTATCACATAGCGCAGGCACTCCCGATATTGATGGTCAATTTCAATTAAATTGGACTATTTCCATTGGAGCCGACAATTATTCTATATACATATATAATAGCTTGATTACTGAAATTAATGGGAGCGTCACATCAGTAACAGGTGTTACTGATCTGAATTATTCCATGTCTCTTGATAGTGGTATTTATTATATCCTAGTACGTTCTTACAATGAAACTGGGTCTACCGATTCTAACCAAATAATGATAACTGTAGATATACCACCTGAAGGGGTATTCGATTTATTCTCATTTCTAACGAACCCGTTGACAATGATAAACTTTGGTATTTTTGCAGGTTTGTTAGTGGGCTTAATCCTTAAAATTAGAAAGAGATATTATAAATCTGGAGATAAAGAAATAAAAAGAATAGAAGAAATAAGACGAAAGAAGGAAGAATAATTTTCAAACAAATTTTTTTTTACTTTTTTTATTATTATTAGTAACTCTTTGCAATATAAACTGTACATCCTGCAGGTTTTCCACAGATAATACAAGAAGCAAATTCATTTCTTTCTTCATCAACCCTTTTTCCTCGGACTTCTCCACCAATTTCTTTTTCAACTACTTCAGCGCAATGGTAAGCATCCATATCAATCGAACAGAAACCACAACATACTATTTTCCCATTTTTAATTGCTTCTGCAGCAGCATCTTTTTCATAAACGCATTCAACTTGAGACTCAAAATCAATCAGAGATTTTTCCTTGATTTCTTTCGTGTAATTTTCAGCCATATTATCGATAGTTGAGGATAATTCCTTTTCCTTAATGTTTATCTTCTCCCCATTATATCTTTTTACAGCAATTATCTGTTTTTTTTCAATATCTTTAGGTCCTATTTCTATTCTTATGGGTACTCCCTTCAATTCCCAGAAATAAAATTTATTGCCAATAGATTCATCAGAATCATCTAATTTTACAGAATATTTTTCTTTAAGTAAAAATTCAATTTGCTTAGCTTTATTCAACACAGTTTCTTCCTTACCCTTATAAATAATCGGTATTATGACTATTTGGATAGGAGCAAGATCAAAGGGTAAGACCAATCCCTTGTCATCCCCAAGATATGCAATCATGGCCCCATAATTTCTACTTTGTGCCGGACCATAACAGGTCTGATATCCATACTTTTCAACTCCATCTGAGTCAAAAAATTTTACATTAAATGGCTTTGAGAAGATTTGACCTAATAAATGTGTCGAAGGTAACTGTAATACTTTTCCAGATCCCATCAATGCATCAGCCGCGTAGGTATGAACAGCTCCTGGAAATTTATCCCATTCTGGCCTTTGAAAAAAGATAATTGGTATACAACATTCATCCTGAAGTATCTGATACGTTGATTCCATATCCTCTTTAACCTGTTCCATTGCATCTTCCATAGTGGCAAATACATTATGGGACTCAATCCAATGAAATTCTCGACCTCTCAGAAAAGGTCTAGTCATTTTACCCTCATATCGCCACACTTGGCATGAAAGATATCTTTTAAAGGGTAGATCTTTATAACTTCTTATCCACATTGAATACATCTTATATAGCGCAGTTTCACTTGTCGGGCGTAATGCAAGACGTTCTGAAAGTTTACCAGAGGTCCCTGCTTCAGTTACCCAAAATACCTCTGGGGAAAATCCCTCAACGTGTTTTGCTTCTAATAAAAAGTTTGATTCTGGGATAAGAGAAGGCATTGTAAGTGGGAGATGACCTTTTTTCTCTAACAGATCTTCGGTTTTCTTGTACATTTTTCTAATTGTGATTGTTGCCCATTCCCTATAAACTACAAAACCTTTTATATTGTATCGAACATCCGCTAATTCAGCTTTATTGATCAACTCGGTGTACCAACCGGAGAAATCTTCTTCTTTTGATACAGTTATCCCCGTTATAGGTGCCTCCTTCTTATTTTTTGCCATATGAGCTCATCAACTATAATATTTAAAAAATTATATACTTTATGAGATTTTTAATAAATAATAATATTCATTATTTAATCTCATTAGGGGAATTTTATACAATCAAAAGAACGTGTTAAAGTTGGAATATATTCAAAAACCCCCTCATAGATGGGATTATCAAGTTGAAGAACATTGGAATGATTTTGATGTTCCTTCACCCCCTCCTCAGAATCATGATATTCTCGAGAAAGATAAATTAATCGGGAAAAAGTTTCGCATTGGTAATTATGGTATCGTTCTTAACAATACATTCATAGTTTTTTGATTCTAAATATTTTTTAATTTCATTGCCGATTAATCCTATTTGTTTAAAATCTTGTAAATCTTCTATATCAAACATTATAATCGATTGTGCAGATTCCATTTCCTCTTTGCTTAATTGATCAGCAGTCATGATAATTACAGAATCAGCACCAGATATTGTCGCGATTTTCTTAATTTCTTCTTCTATTGAACCAAATGTAAAGTATTGTCTACTTTTTCTTTCAATCTTTTCAATGAGAACTTTCTCTAAATTGGCACGTGAATTTTGATCATAAAATGCAGTTAATTCCTGAGCACAGATTCTTTTATACTTACCAGAAATTAAATTGTTCTTCTCATTAATGAACTCTATTAACTTATCATAATATTCCTGGTCAATTTTCCTAAAATTTTCTATATGCCTTACCAAATCTGTTAGCTTGTGAATCAAATCATAATAGAATTTTAATACAGATTTGATGGTAAGCTTATCACTCATCCCTTTTATTTCAGGATAATACTTTTTTAGAATAATATTAATATTGTGATTAAAACTAGCACATAACTTAGCTACTTCATTAATGTTTTTAACAGATCGTTTTTCTAATTGATCCAGTAGAGACTTTTCAAGAATTATGAGATTTTCGAAAATCTCTTGAATTTTTGTATAGTATTTTTTCTCAATATAACTCATACCACTAATATGTAGATAAAAATACATATATTTATTTTTATTTTAAACTCTGAAGAGCTTTTGTTCAATCCAAAAAATTAAAATACAAAAATTAATGTTTTTTTGAAACTAGAGAAAGAACACTTTTATTGCTGTCATAACTGCACCGCTTAATATCGGAACAGTAAAGTTGTCATTTATTCCTATTGGTAATATTTCAATTAAAGGAGCTGCAATCCCCCCTGCAATGAGAATTAATAATGGAACGTTTAATGATGTAAATAGAATATAGCTGATAATTATTACTGCTCCATAAAAAGCGAGTGTACCTTCGAGTGTCTTTTCGAATATCTTATGACGGCCATAAGCTAAACCAAATATTTTACCAAATATATCTCCAAATACCAAAAATAATAATGACGTTATAGCAATTTCAATTTCAAAAAAAAGCATTATTATAAATGTAGAAATCATAAAAAGTGTCATTGTTGAGAATTTCCTCTTTTCCTCTTTTCTAAAAATAGTAGTTGTTTTTTCAGTCAATAGCACATTAGTCCGTTTATGTAGAAATCTCAAAATATCAAGAGCTATAAAAAATAGACTTACTACCCCTATAACTGTAAGTCCAAGTTGTCTACTACCCATGATATAAAACACGAGAAACAACAGGGAAGCAGGGCGTATAGCCACCCTCCACCAACTCTTTAAAAATCTCTCATCGGTGATGACTAGTTTCCTCTCGGTAATAACTTTATACATTCCTACAGTGCCAATGTGAATAAGAATTAGGACAAAGAAGAGATTAAAACCACTAGTAGGGTAAATATAAAAAACAGAATAACCTAATAAGGGAAAAAGTACCACAGGCATAAGACTACCTACGTTCGAAATGTATACAAAGATGACCAATAAAGCAACCAAGATTAATATAACATAGAAAAACTTCCAAAATTCATATATACCAACACTAAGATATACTACTAAGTAATAAAGTAAAATTCCCGTAGCTGTCGCATTTCCTTGTCCCCCACGAAATTGCAGGTAAAATGGGAAAACGTGTCCGAGTATAGCAACAATTCCACAGATTTGAATAATAATGTGGTGTGCTCCTAAAGAAAAAGCGATCAACATAGCTAACAATCCTTTCAACGTATCAAATAGGGCAGTCGGTATTGCATATGTAAGTCCCAAGACTTTAAATGCATTGGATGTTCCTGCATTCTTTGTTCCCTCTTCTCTTATATCAATCCCCTTTAACTTCCCAAAAATAAAAGCAGGTAGGATTCCCCCGAGAAAATAACTTATCGCGATGCTTATAATACTAATAATTATATCAAATATAGCCATATTTGCACACATTTGTGATATTTAACTATACTTTGTCAAATCATAATATAAAGATTAAGGTAAAAATTAAGAAAAAAGTAATAAAAAAAATAAAAAAAAAAACTAATGTTTCATTTACTCAAAACAGATATTTTATCTCTTATATTGACCCGATCATTGCAATTTGCTTTTTATTTGCTTAGAACGGCTCCTGAGTGTGACTTCTGTTACTTTTGCCACTTCTGAGACTTCTGCTTGCGTTTTTCGGTGGTTTCCAGCTTTAGCTGCCATGTAGATTACACTTGCTGCTAAACCCTTAGGATCTTTTCCAGTGCGTAATAATCCATTTTTGGATGCTTCTACAAGCATGTTGATTGCGATTTTTTGAGTTTCCATTGGTAATCCAAGGTCATTCCCGAAGCGAAATACCAATTGTTCTGCAGTAATTGGCTTATATTTCAAATTAAGTTCGGGGAGAACCTCTTTTACAACCATACCTAAAGATCGGTGAACAGTCCTTCTGGGAGTCATTGAAGCTTCACATACCTCTTCCAACAATCGGGGAAATTCATGTACGCGAATTGCGGCATACAAGGAGGCTGCTATAAAGCCGTCAATGCTTCTACCCATAGTAAGTTTTTTCTTTGCTACGACACTGTAGATTTTCCATGCAGTTTCTTTAATGTATTCTGGGATATTCATTTTACTCGTAAGCATTTTAAGCTTTGGCTTAGCTTCCCAGAAATTTCGTTCGATACTTGAGATGAGTGAATTTTGAATCTTGGATAGGCGAGAGAATAACGTTTTGCCGCGCGCATTTATCAATCTTCCCTTAGAGTCAATCTTGCTGTTGGGCAACATAGTTCTGGGTCCAAATTCACGCCATCGAGGTTCTGTGCGTCTTCGCTTGTTGACTTCTTCAACAGTATAGGCTCTTCTTTCATTTCCTACGAGATTGCGTCCGAGAATCATACCACAATTGATGCAAACTGCATCACCATCTCTTGGCTCAATACATGGGTTATCGCAACATTGAGCATCAGTACTACAACTGGTATCCTCAACCGGTGATTTTGTCGATCGTAAGCGATCCCTATAGCTCATTTTTCTTCACTAACTGTTTTTTTTAGGATATTGTAGTGATCGGTGAGTGATCTTTTTGCTACAAATTTGTTGTTGTTTCAAACAGATAATGCACATTTATGTAAAAAAACTTATCAGTTTTAAATTATAAATGTGATCTGTTTTTGCTACGATACTTATAAGATATTTTAAGTTTATCCACCATATAAAAACTTTTTTATACAAACTTGTGACTTGTTGCCGTACAAACTAATTTACGGGGATTCCCCTCCCACTTATATTCTATAAGGGATTTATTCAAAAAGAAGAAATTTGATTTGCTGAGATAACTAAATTATTAAGAATTTAATGATAAAGATACATAAACCTTTCCATATAATACAAGAATATCTGATTATAATAACCTGTAAAGTAGAAATCAGAAGCATGTCCTCCGAATGGCATCCATAATATCGCACAATGCGTGTTTCCTTTAGCAACATATAAATCTCTTATTCTTTCAGAAATACTGAAGTAATTAAGAATATCATGGGTCCCTTGAAAAATTAAACATGGTGGGCTATTTTCTGTTATCAATTTTTCAGGATTTTTGAATTTATCACTCCCAGCTACCCCAAAAAAAAACATTTGACCATTTGCTGGGTAGAAAGGGATTAAACCTTTTATTGTTAAACCTGTTCCGAATATATCTGTATAATTTCCACTTGCTATAGCTAAAGCAACCGCACTTGCTAGATGTCCCCCTGCAGAACCTCCACTTACAAATACAGAATCCAAATTTGCTCCATACTCTTCTGCATGGGTTACAAGATATTGTGTGAATGCCCCTATGTGGCGCATCATATCATCAATATCAAAATTTCCTTTTTGATATTCCGGAGTGAGTGGATCAAGTGCGAATAATGGGTTTCGATCCAGTCCATATTGAATATCAAAGACAACATATCCCTGCGCAGCGAAATATTTATTCATTTGCATCATATTCATCATGCCTTTATCACCAGAAACCCAGCTCCCTCCGTGTATACGGATTATAACTGAATTTTCACCTGGAAGACCATCTCCTCCGTTTAAAGGTTTATATGCGTCAAAATATAGTCTAATCCCTTCATCATTATAAAAAAGGGTATTCGTTTCGATGATAGATGTCTTTGGTCTAGATCCTAAAAAGTAACCAGTAAGAGAAAAAGGAGATTGTGAGAAATAGTTATGTGTTTCAGAAGGAATTTGAGTCCTCCAATCATTACCAAATGCAATTGAAAAAGTATTTTCAGCATTTTTTACGGTTGTATTTGTAAATAGTAATGGCATTAACAAACAACCTGAGACAAATAACCCAATAATCGCTGTTTTATAATATTTTTTCGTAGTTCTTTTACGTTTTTTCAATTTTAAAAGCAAAAGGGTATTTGCGAGAAATATAATTGAAAAGAAAGTGCCGAACTGACCGGAGACTATTGCAATAAAAGTAGTGACAATCTCAAATGATCCAACCATAATAACCACTGCGAAGATAATACCGATGATAAATGTAATTCTCGAAAGTAAAATTAGTATTTTTTTTGAAATTCTCATCAATCGCTTAGGATTTAACCTATTTGTAGTAAATAATGAAAATTTAAATAGAATCAGTTCAATATTTGAAAGAAGTTTGAGTTCATATACCGCAAAACCAAATCCAAAAACAAAAATTCCAAAGTACCCTATATATAATAAAAGATAAGCTCCTATTGTATCGATTATATTATTTGAATAGGTTACAGATAATAGTAGATTTCCTAGCATCATGCATGGTATTGCTATAATAATGAAAAGTAAAAACCCATAACTGTAATAATGAGTTTTAACCCTTAGGATATTTTTCTTATAAAGAGTGAAATAAATAAAGAGTAAATTTTCAAAGATTGTTAATACAAGGATGAAACCAAAAATATCCCATATTAATGAATATAATGGCTTTACGATGTAGGTTATACCTAAAGCTATACAAAATAAGTTTAAGGTAACTGTAATATAACTGATCGCAGTGATATTCCTTAATCTCACTAAAATTTTAGGCATTTTTCTAAAATTCATTTAGCTAATCGACTAATTTCCTTTAATTAGCAAATGCTAAATGCTTTTGGTTGATGATGATATTCTTATACCAGATTGATTCTATTGAATCAGATCAATACTTTATAAAATAATAAAAATTCTGATATAAAAAATTAACAAAAAAGATAAATTTTTAAATAGAAATTTTAAGTAAATTTTGACGTTTATTTTAAAAAGGGAAGTACTAAAGGTCCATTTGGTAGAAATAATATTCTTGCATCTGATCCATGTTTTTTAATTGATTTGTTTATAGCCTCCTCAACATTTTCAGCATATCTCAAACCTATATTTCCTATTTCATGTTCCTTAAGTCTGGAAATTATAAATATTTCTGCTTTCATTAGGATACGAGCTAATATCTGGATTTCCCACTGATCTGGAACCACAATTTCTCCATTCATAATTAAATCATAGAGTTCTTTAGGTTTCTTACCAGAAAAAAGTAATTCTCTAAACTCATCTTTACCTATACCGTCAATGCATTCATTCACAGAAATTATGGTTCCCTCTTTTTTTACAACTAATTCTCCTAGAGCCATACTTTTAACCGCTTGATAAAGATTTAGATCTAAAGGATATCCACCATTCCCACATACTACAATATCGAAAGGTTCTTGGACTTCAGAAAAAACTTGATTATACTGATATTCCACAAGAAAATCATGGACCTTTTCATAATCCCCCGCTGCGACTTGTACTATATCATGATATTTATTAATACACACATTTACCATGAAATCAACACCAACTTTTTGGCATATTTCATTCGAATTTTTATGCAGGACGTTTTCATTATAAAACCCAAAACGAGAATAGGGAGATGAGATGTTTTTTGCTGAATGGTTTGCTTGAATTGTTTCTGTTCCAGCAATACCGGGAACTATAGATTTTCTCCCACCCGCAAATCCAAAGAAAAAGTGAGGTTCAACATAACCTGTTATTATCTTAATATCACTTGAGTAATAATTCTTGTTGATATAAATTGGAATCTTTTCTTCGGTATTTCCAAGGAACTGAAGCGAATCAACATCAGTAGCTACATGATTTTTAACTTCTAACCTTTTGTATAAATCTTTTCCAATAATTCTCTCTAGTTCATCCAGTCGAGAAGGTCTATGTAATCCAGTTGCAATTAATATTAAAATTTGATTATCATTTATTCCATATTCATGTAATTCTTGAGTTAAAGCTTCAAGGATAATATTAGAGGGAACTGGGCGTGTTGCATCTGATATTACTACACAGATTTTTTTTACATCCTCTTTTTGTTCTATAATCTTTTGTAAAGGCTTTCCCCCGATTGGCTTTTTTATGCTCATCCTTATTTTATCAACAGGAGATTCTAAAGCTCTTTGTGGTTTGGGTTGTAAAACAGTAACATTCCATGAAGGATTAACTGAGATTTCAAGACCAGTTTTACCGTAATCTAATTTTAACAGTTTTATCAACTCTTTCTGTGAAGTATTTCTCTTGCTTTCTCAAATATTTCGTGAGTTTTTACTCCTGCTGGGCATTTTGAATAACATTGTCCACAAAGAGTACATGCATGGAAGATGTCATTAAGTAAATTTTTATTTTCGAGGGTTATTTCATCGTGTACTAATGAATTTAACAAGCTTAATCGACCTCTAGGACTATATGCTTCAGATTTAAAAACTATTCGGGAAGGGCAAGTAGTTTGACAAAAACCACATCTCATACAATTTAATTCTAAAATTTTATTTTTTTGATCCTTTAAACCTCTGTTAAGTTTCGTTAATCTAAGGGGACGATAATCACCCTTTCCTGCTCCAGGATTTAAGATTA
Source organism: Promethearchaeota archaeon (assembly GCA_048940805.1). Lineage (GTDB taxonomy): Archaea > Asgardarchaeota > Lokiarchaeia > Sigyniarchaeales > SOKP01 > Loki-b32. Next base: position 48,991 of record JBHLOF010000011.1, on the reverse strand, counting down.
AATTAGGATCTAAAAGATGTTTAATCTGATGCATTATATCAACTATTTGATCTCCATGTTCTAATATAAGAAAAGGTGTTTTCACTTTTCCAATTCCATGTTCTCCGGTTACTGACCCCCCACAGGGGATAATAATCTCTTTATATAAGTAATTAACAGCCTTTTCAAAATCTTCACGATCTTTAGAATTATTTTCATTAAATATAAAAGTGGGATGTAAATTGCCTTCCATATGACAAATCATTGCGGTTGTAATATTTGGGATATCTAATTCTTTTCTCATCATTTCAAATTTTTTTATTACATTAGCAAAATCGGTAATTTTTATTGTACAATCCTCTACGCAGCAAGAAGGACCTATTCTGCAATAAGCTGGAAGAGCTGCCTTTCTAGCACCAATTAGGATTTCTCTTTCTTCAGGAGTATTTGCGATTTTATAGAATGTAGGATTTTTGCTGATCATTATATCAAATAAAACGGAAAATTCTTCTTGAATTGCATTCTCACTTATGCCATCAACTTCCGCCAATAATGCATAATCTTTCGGATAATGTTCAAATTCACCTCCTAAGTAATTAAAAATCGCTGTTACCGTTATTCGATCTAGAAATTCAAATAAATTTGTTACAATCCCCTTTTTTCGAATCTCTAGTGCTGCTTCTGATAGTTCATCAATATTGTCAAACATGAATAAACCTGTTTTCCGAGCTTTGGGTAAAGGTCGTATTTTTAAACCTATTTTAGTGATAATCGCTAAAGTCCCCTCTGATCCTACAATTAAATCCTTTAGGTTGTAAGATGAAACTGATTTTAAGACGTGTGATCCCAATTTTATTATTTTCCCGTTGGGTAATATCACTTCTAAAAAAAGGACATAATTCTGGGTAACTCCATATTTAAAAGCTTGGATTCCTCCCGCATTGGTCGCTACCATACCCCCTATTGTAGCAACAGAACTCGATCCTGGATCTGGAGGGAAAAAATATCCATAGGGTTTTAATTTATTATTCAAATCATCACAAATTACTCCCGGCTCTACCTCAACTAAGTTATTTTCAATATCGATTGATAATATCTTGTTCATAGTCGTTAGATCTAATATTATACCTCCATATGGAGTTAATGGTCCAGCTGATAAACTTGTGCCACTACCCCTTGGTGTCACCGGGATTTTGTTTTTATTAGCGAGTTTAAGAATCTCAGAAATTTGTTGGGTATTTTGGGGAATCAATATTAATTCAGGGATCCATTCTGGTTCTATCATAGTGCTACCAAAAGTATAACTCCATCTATGCTCCTTTTCAGCAAAAAAGTAGTTTTTTCCTACAATTTCCTCAAATTTCTGGAAAAGATTTTCTGATATTTTATTATAGCTTTGACTCATTAAGCGATGTGAATATTGCGTAGTAATTATTAATCTTAAAGTAAGGAATTTAATATTGTTACTTGTTTATTCCTATAATATAAAATCTTTCTAAAAGAATTGGAAAGCAAATTGAAAAGAAATTTTTATAATGTGAATTATTCAAGATCAATAATTCTTAATTCAAAGAAAAATTATTTTTACTGATTAAAATACGAAAAAAGAACGTTAAGTAGGGAAATATAATGGCAAAAATTCTAAGAGATTTATGGATTTTAACGGAAAGCGGTACAACAGTGTATAGCCGAGTGATTGATCCTAGAGTAAATCCACAACTCTTTGGAGCCCTAATGAGTGCATTAAATACGTTCGCAGAAAAGCTTACTGAAGGGGGGATGTCGAATTTTGAATTAAGTAATATACGTTTCTCTATAATTAAAAGAAAGAGTTTTCTCTTTATCGCAAGTTCTTCGAAAAAGTTAAAAGGCAAAAAGGTTCAAAAAGAATTAAATGAAATTTCAAAGAAATTTTTTGAGTTGTATCCAGAAGAAATGTTAAAAAAATGGGATAGTGATGTCGGTCTTTTTGATACTTTCGTACACGCCATATCAAATTCATTAGAAGATGAAATAAGTTAGATTTTTTACTTTATAAGACTAATTCTTTCATTTATTTTTGAATAAATTTTATAATTTTTATTTTCATAACCATAAAAATTTTAAGAGAATTTAGATTTGTTAATATTGAATCAGAGACTGATTCGATATCAGTTTCACGGCTAAAGGGAAAATAAATGAAAGAGACTGAAAGTGATAAGGAGAAATCAGTAGAAAATAAGGAATATAATCTGGTTAACAGAAACAAACTAATCCCCTTCAATAGTATTACTCACATAATTAACAACTTATTAAATCCAAGTTTTTTAGGATCTATCCACTTGAAAAAAGAGTACAATCCCAACTATAACCAAGTTAAAGATCTCCTTGCTGATGAACGTGAATTAAACCTTACCCGATCGCTTAAAAATACAATCTTTAACCCCATTACGAAAATTTTAATACTTTCAGCAATAATTTTTAATCTTATCTGGTTTCTTGCCGTCTATCTTTTCTAAAATATCAAAATGGAAAATCTAACATTCCTTATGCTGAATTTAAAAGGTATTTAAATTCTTCAAGATTAGAATTTATTTATAGATCTTATTGAAAAAAATTTTACTAAAAGGGTCTTACTCAATTGATTTATGACATTATTATAATCGGCGGAGGAATCACTGGTTGTTCTATAGCTCGAACACTTTCAAAGTATGATCTAAAGATATGTATCTTGGAAAAAGAGGCAGAAATTGCCTCCGGGACAACCAAAGCTAATTCAGGTGTGGTCCATGCAGGTTATGCTTCACCTAGAGAATATATCAAACGTCATTTATGTATAAAAGGAAACAAACTTTATTCTCAGGCAGTAAAAGAGTTGAATTTTCCATTTAAACGAATTGGGTCTTTTGTTGTTGCGTTAGAAGACGAACAGATTAAAAAATTAGATGAGGAAAGAAGAAAAGGAATTGAAGATGGAATCCCTGATTTGGAACTAATACTAGATAAAGATACTATATTACATATGGAACCAAACCTCACAGAAGAAGTTGTTGGTGTTTTGCACGCACCGTCAGCGGGAATTGTAAGTCCATATGAATTAGCATTTGCTCTAGCCGAAAATGCTGCAATGAATGGAGTTAAATTTTTCAGAAATCATGAAGTAATAAAAATCAAACATCAAGATTACTTATTTACTGTAAGAACCTATGGAGGAGAGTTTCAAGGACGAAACCTAATTAATGCTGCAGGGCTTTTTGCTTCTGACATTTCCAAGATGTTGGGTTTGGATTATTTTGATATATTACCCAGAAAGGGAGAATACATATTATTTGATAGAAATGCAATACAACTTAATAAAGTGTTATTTCCTATGCCTACAAAAGTATCAAAAGGCATTCTAGTTTGTCCTACTTTGCATGGAAATACTTTTGTTGGACCTAATGCTCAAAATATATCCGATCGTAAAGATCTCTCCACCACCACTGCAGGATTAAAAGAAATTTTGGATGGTGGAAAAAAATTAGTTCCTAACTTACCATTGAGGAGTTCAATTAGAAACTTTGCAGGTCTTAGAGCTGTACCTAATACATATGATTTTATAATAGATAATACAGATGTGTATGGCTTTATAAATGTTGCTGGCATTCTATCCCCAGGATTAACCGCTACGTTTGCTATTGCGGAGAAAGTTGTTGAGTTTCTGGAATTATTAGGAGTAAATTTAGAAGTAAGGGAAAATTATAATCCGATCCGTCCCAAACCTGAACGATTTAAAGATTTTACAAAGAAGGAGCTTGATTTAAAAATACATGAAGACCCTACGTGGGGAAGGATTATCTGTCGATGTGAAACGATACCTGAACGAGAAATATTAGATGCTATTCATGCTCCTGTTGGCTCTCAAACAGTAGACGGTATCAAATTTCGCTGTAGACCAGGTATGGGTAGATGTCAAGGAGGATTTTGTCGCCCCCGAGTCATTGAGATCTTAGCAAGGGAGTTAGGTATCAGACCTGAAGAAATCACAAAAAGAGGGGAAGATACCAATATTCTAATTGGAAAGACAAAAGATATCATACTAACTGATATATCCGGAGGTGCTAGTGAAGAATGAATAAATATGAAGCGGATGTGGTTGTAGTAGGAGGAGGTTCAGCTGGTTTAGCAGCGGCAATTGTAGTTAAAAAAGCGGGATTAGATGTATTAATTCTTGAGCGAGATAAAGAATTGGGAGGCATTACTCTTCAATGCATACATAATGGATTTGGGCTTCATGAATTTGAAGAAGAATTAACCGGACCAGAATATGTTCAAAGGTTTATTAATCAAGTCAAAGAATTACAAATTCCCTATAAATTAGATACAATGGTAATTGAATTAACTCCGGAAAAGATTGTTTATGCAGTCAACAACAAGGAAGGATTAATTGAAATAAAGTCTAAAGCGATAATTCTTGCAATGGGCTGCCGTGAAAGAACAAGAGGAGCAATTAATATGCCAGGATTCCGTCCTGCTGGGATATATACTGCAGGACAAGCTCAACGTTTTGTAAATATCGAAGGGTATCTTCCAGGTAGGTCATATGTTATCCTAGGAAGCGGGGATATTGGTATGATAATGGCTCGGCGATTAACATGGGAAGGATGCCAAGTGAAGGCCGTCGTTGAGATACTCCCTTATGTAAGTGGGTTATTGAGAAATCAAGTACAATGTTTAGAAGATTATGGGATTCCTCTTATCACAAGCTATACTGTAACTAAAATTCATGGACGAGATCGAGTTAAAGGCGTTACGATTTCAAAAGTTGATAGAAATTTTGATAGAGTAATCGGATCTGAGAAATTTATTGAATGTGATACTTTATTGTTATCTGTAGGATTAATACCTGAAAATGAATTAACAAGAGAAGCTGGAGCAAAGATTTCTAAAATGGGTGGTCCAATTGTTGATAATAATTTAGAAACTACCATAGAAGGAGTTTTTGCATGTGGTAATGTATTACAGGTTCATGATTTAGTCGATCTTGTTACTGCTGAGGCAAAACGAGCTGGATTAAATGCCGTAGAGTATATCAAAAATAGATATGGGAAAGAAAAAGTAAAGGAAGGTTATATTAAATGCAAATCTGGAGAAAATGTGAATTACGTTAAACCCGATCTAATAAGAAGATCTGAATTTTCAATGGATATTATTTTCCATTTTCGAGTAAATCAACCAGACAGAAGGATTTTTATCCAATTTAAGGATGACAAAAATAAGATTATCTACCAAAAGAAAAGAAAATATGTTATTCCTAGTGAAATGATAGAGTTAAAACTAAATTTAAGTGATCTACAAATTGATACAGATTGTAAGAGTTTAAGAGTTGAAGTTATTCCTCGACCAGAGGTTATGATTGAAGATGATTAATTATAAGTAGAGGTAATGAAAAATTTCATCAAATTTAGATGATAGTGAACTTCCTGATGGATCCAAAGATATCAGATGCATCGTTTGTCCTACAGGATGTCTTGTACATGTAGAAAATGTAGGTGGTGAATTAATTATTGAGGGTCATTCATGTAAGAGAGGAGAAGTCTATGCTCGAGAAGAATTTGTTGCACCAAAACGTATTCTTACTACAACTATGAGAGTTGATAGGGGATTCCTCCCACTAATACCTGTGAGATCAAACAAACCAATCCTTAAGGAAAAACTTCAAGAAGCTTTAAGAGAAATTGCATTAATGGAAGTTAAAGCTCCTATTAAGATGGGAGAGGTTTTGATCGAAAATGTTTTAGGATTAGATATAAACATTATTGCGAGTAGAGACTTAATTGAAGCATGAGAAAATTCACTTTTCGAATATAGCACTTTATAATTGTTAAATCGCTTATCTTTCTACTAAATAATTAATTATATATATGGTAAGAAATAATTGAATATATATTCTAATTGAATTATTATTCAATATAGAACCATAGTTTCACATTGATTTAAATGAATAAAGATGGTATTTTAAAAAATTTAGAAGATATTGTCGGAAAAGATTTTGCTTCAAATAAACCAGAAGATCTTTTCATATATTCACAAGATCCTGGAGCTTCTGAACCTCGCCCCGTCGATTTCGTTGTTATGCCTAAAACTGTCGAAGAAATACAAAAAATTGTCAAATTAGCAAATAAAGAAATAATTCCATTAATTCCTATGGGTGGAGGTCTTACTTTAAGTGGCTTAATCCTTCCTGTTAAAGGAGGAATCGTTGTGGATATGAAAAGAATGGACAAGATTTTGGAAATCAATAGGTTAGGACGATATGCTGTTTTAGAGGCGGGTGTTACAACAGGATCACTAGTATCATATTTAAAAGAAAATCATCCAAATTTACAAGCTCCGGTTCCTGATGCACCAACATCTGCAACTGTAGCAGCGAACGTATTAATTCACGGTTCAGGATCCCTTTCCCAAAAATATGGACATCATGCAAGTATGATCAATGGCTTAGAAGTTGTTATACCAACAGGTGAAATAGCCAAATTTGGCTCTTGCGCAATTTCGGAATATTGGTTTTCAAAAGCACCCATTCCGGATTTAATTGGTTTATTCACAAGCAGTTTCGGTACTATGGGGATTATTACAAAAGTATCCATAAAATTGTATCCAAAACCAAAAGAACGAGACATAATTTTTGGTTTAACCGAGGATTTCAATGGGCTCCCGGAACTAATGTCTAAAATAACTTTTACAGAATTCGTTGAAGATGTCATGATTGGGCATTCTCATACTCCCGATAATATGCAAAAGTTTTGTACAATTATGGTCTATATAACTGGAAACTCAAAAGAAGAAATGGATTTGAAAAGATCTACCATAGAAATGATATATAAAGAATCAAGCGTTCAATTAGCTCCAATAATGGGTCAAACAAGGGTTTATTTGATGGATCATCCTCAATACACTGCCGCATTCGCTGCAGATTGGAGAAAGGGAGGTGGGTTCGAATACGTAGGGTCATTTATTCCATTAGAAAAAATCCCTGAAGCAATCGAAAAAGGAGTACTAATTTCGAAAAAATATGGTTTAGTACCTTCCTTATTATGCAGAATAATTGGAAGCGGTCACGCCGTTATGTTTTCAGTAACCTTCCCGTTTAATCGAGCAGATCCCAAAGATATGAAAAATGCCAGAGAGGGATTAGAAGAAACTAATAAGATGGTTTTAGAAATAGGCGGAATACCTTGGAAAACAGAATTAACAGGTCAAAAACTCACCATGGAAAAAGCTAATCTGCAATTTAAGGAGTTATTTAAACGAGTTCGAAATTTATTTGATCCAAATGGAATAATGAACCCCGGAAACTGGGAGGTATGAAAAATGTTATCAAATCAAAAAAGTCGAGAAGAATTGGGATTAAAATATTACGAACAAATTATACACAGATGTTTCAGATGTGGTTACTGCAAGTTCACAGGGGATTTTATAGATATTAACTGCCCGAGTTATAAAAAGTTCAGATTTGAATCTTTTAGTACAGGCGGGCGTATGTGGTTAATTTACGGATTAATGTCTAATGAAGTAGAATGGAGTGATTATCTAAGTAAAATTCTATATGCTTGTACAACATGTGGAAATTGCGGGGAGAATTGTAAACTTCTCTCCCGAAAACTTGGATCGGAATTTATTGTTGATATTATTGAATTTGCTCGAGCAGAAGCATTTAAAATTGGATTTTGTTCAGAGAAAGCTATTAATTTTGGAAATCATACAGCTATTGAACATAATCCCTACTTTGAAAAACATGAAGATAGGTTATCTTGGCTCCCCGATGAATTTAAAAATCCCATAGATCCAGAAATTGGATATTTTGTAGGTTGTACATCATCTTACCGTGAAAAAGAATTAGCTAGAAATACCTTTGAAGTTCTTAAGAAAATAGGTGTCAAATTTTCGATCTTTGAGGAGGAATGGTGCTGTGGATCCCCACTACTTAGAACAGGGCAAAGAGAAACTGCAATAAATCAAGCTAAACATAATATTGAATTGTTTAGAAATAAAAATATCAAAACTGTTATTACTTCTTGTGCGGGATGTTATCGAACCATCAAGGAAGATTATTCAAGAATTTTTTACGATGAAATGTTGGAAAATAAATTACCATTCGAAGTACTCCATATTTCAGAATATATTAAAAGACTCTTAGATGAAAATACAATTGAATTTAAAAAGAGTTTCAATGAAAAAACAATAGTAACTTATCACGATCCATGTCATCTCGGCCGTCATGCAGGACTCTATGATGAACCAAGAGAAATAATTAAAAAGATTCCTGGGATAGACTTAAAAGAAATGCGCAAAATTAAAGGAGATGCAATGTGTTGTGGAGCTGGAGGAGGAGTCAAAACCGGATTTTCTGATTGGGCTTTGGAAATGGCTGGCAATCGTATTGAAGAAGCATTACATACAGGAGCAAAAATTTTGATAACTACTTGTCCCTTTTGTGAGCATAATTTTGTAGATGCTATAAAAGAAAATAATTATGATATCCAAGTCATGGATCTAGTATATTTTCTAAAAGAAATCTTATAGAAATTGAAATAAGTGAATAATGAAAAAAATAAAAACTAGTAAAAGGAAGAAAAAATGTTTTTAGAAGAAAAATGCACCCTCTGCGGTGATTGTATTGTAAAATGTAATTATATGGACTATTCCGTAGAAGAAGCAAAAAAAGAATTTAAAAAATTAATAAAAGGTGAACCTTCTCCTATAACATCAGAATGCATAACCTGCTGTGCTTGTACAATGTATTGCCCAGAAGAAGCAGATCCCTTTGATCTCATAAGCAGGAGAATGGAAGAAACAGGAACTTTTATCGGAAATAAATATGTAGCTAATGGGAATATACTTCCAGCCGATCGAATGAGAGGTGCTAACATGCTCCCCTCATCACTAAAAAAAGGAGATCCTGATAAGCCCATTATGAATCTTTGTACAGTCAATATGATTCAAGGTGCAATTGAAGGGCAATTATTTGAAGGATTAACAATCCTTCAGGGAGGAGATTATTTCTGTCAAATAGGAGGATATCATGCAGGAATACCTAGTATGGTCAGAAATAATGCCCAAAAATTCATTAATAACCTCACAAAGGTCGTTCCTGATGATAATTATCTGATATGCTTTCATGATGACTGCTACATGATGTTGGAACATTATGCAAAAGATTTTGGGATCAAAGTTCCATTTAAATTTATCCATATAATTGAATATCTTCGAGATTTTGTCAAAAAAAATCTTGATAAAATAGAGAAACTAAATATTAAAATCGCTTATCAACAACCGTGTGCATCCCGCATAGAATGGGATGCTTTCAGAAAAAAAGATAAGGCTCTTGATGAATTGTTCGAATTATTAGGTGTTAAACGAGTTGAAAGAGAATTCGATCGAGAAAATGCCCTTTGTTGCACAGCAGTAATTTCTCCTAATGATAAATATTGGAAAATGAACTTAAATGATGCTAAAAAAGCAGGAGCAGAAGCAATGGTGTTTCTTTGCCCTGTTTGCTGTTTATACTTAAGGAGTAAAGCTCAAGCAGAAGGTTTAGAGCCTTACTTCTTAACTAATCTAGTAAGGGAAGCATTAGGCGAGAAGCTCTCACAAGGAAGAGCCGGAAAAATATATGACTAAAAAAAAGATTAGAAATTTTTTTTTAATAAAATTTTGAAAACACTAAATTTTCCATAATTTTTTTCCTAATTCCTTTAATAATCTAATTCTTCACCAAGAGCTAATCTACATAAGTCGCTTAATAAATAAGATTTTAATCCCTTTTCCGCTAACTTAGGATTCAGAGTTTCTTGACACATTGGACAAACAAATGCACATGCCTCAGCGTCATTTTCAATCATATCCTGGATATTTTTGTTTTGGGCTCGCTGTCCCAAATCTCCTTTACCAAATGCAACAAAGGGAGCTGTACAACACAATGAATTTTCTCTATCATAAGTTCTTTTGACTCTTTCCACCCCAATTAACTTACAAATATTATCAACAAATTTTTCGATTTCAGGTGAAAATCTATTTGAGCAGCTTCTTTGATAAGCTATTTTCATATTTAATTTATTTATTTCTGATTTGTGATCTGTGAGATATTCATATAAATATTCGAAAAGATGAACAGGCTTGAAATTTTTCGGGAGTGCTATGTTGTTTCGTTTACAATAAGATGTATAAAAACCATAACACTCGTCATGAAAACAAATCATTTCTTTTATACCTTGTTTTTCAATATTCTCCAGAATAATTGGGGCTCTTTCTTTGATAATCGAATCCTTAGCTAGGTGATGATATAATAAATTACAAAAATATGAAAGCCCACTTACATATTGTAAATTTTCAAATAATCTACCTTCCATATTTTTGGCATTTGTCCGTGGAAAAGCGCATTTATTTAATACTGGTTTTTCGGGATCAATTTCTTTTAACCTTAATTCATCGTGAGGTTTATATCTCCCTATTTGCATTTCTAATAAATTTGGGGGCATATTGAAAGTATTATATTTTTCTTGCAATTCTGTTTTTAAATCGAATGGATGTGAATCATACGGGCAGTATTCATCACAGGCAAAACAAGTAACACAATCTTTTAAAACAAAAGAATCTTCCCCATTAATCATTTTATCCATTTCTTTTCTCGCTGTATCAATATTAATATCCATCCATTGACATCGAGTTAAACAATCAATACTTTCACATTCAGTACAATTTGAGCTATCAAACATTTTTCATCATTTTTGAATCTTTTAGAATGTGATTCAATTATTATGAAAATCTTTTTAATTTTATTAAAATGAGTAAAATAGAGATATCAATAAACCTTAATCTTTTGTTTCCTTATTATAAGAATACATTTTCATGATTACTATTAGGTGGATTAATATCGCAGAACTGGATCAGATATTCGAAGTTCATAAGAACCTTTATATCGGTGCTTATTGGCCGAGATTAAACTTTAGTAAATTTAAAGAAATCGGAATCACTGCTATAGTAAATTTAATGGAAGAAAAACTTTATAATCCCACTAGATTGGGCTTTTCATATTTACATAAGGGATTTCCTGATGATTCCTATCCATCTCATGAATATATTGAAGAGATTTTAAATTTTATTGACCAACAGCTTAAAAATGGAGGAAAGGTTTTAGTTCATTGCTCTATGGGAATTTCTAGAAGCGCAGCAATAATAGCTGCTTGGCTATTAAAAGAAAATTCAAATTGGAGTTGGAGTGATGCAACTTCATACGTTAAAAAATCCAAGTTTATAGCTCCAGCTGTTGAAATCCGGGAATCTATCCTTGATTATCTTGAAGGAATTGAGAAATATAGAAGAAAGTATTAAATGTCTCAACCTTCGATAAATACTTTTAAATAGACCTAATTAAATTCTTCTGAATTGCTTAAATATATAAAGTGATTCTTAGATTAATTATTTAATATCTTTTGAGGAGAATTTACTTGTCAGAATTTGAGCAAAAAATTTTAAAATTACTCGAAGACATTAACAAAAAACTTGATATCCTCTTAAAAGGAGGGACAGCAATATCAACTGCGACCACAACAGTCTCCTCCTCAGCGTCTACCCCTGTTGCAGCGCCTGAACCAAGTCGACCAAAGCCCTCTGAACTTGTAGAAAGACAAAAAGAGGAAGAAAGATTGAAGGAAAAACCTCCTGTTGAAGGACGAAGGATCTGTCCACAATGTGGTGGTACCGCTTTTAATACCATTGAAGATAAATCCCAAGTCTTGCATCAAATGGGTGGTGTAAAAATTTATGCAAAAAAATATATTTGTAAATCTTGTGGCGCTGAGGCATAAAACTGCAAATCAACCTTTTTTTTATTTATATTTAAATTTTTTAGAAATTTTCAGTTAGATTTTTAATTTGAATTTGCTTAAAATCTATAATAGAAACTTAATTCAGATCATATGGTGTTTTAATAAATTCCGCATTGGAGAGTAAAGCAGTGGCTTCAATATGTAAAGAATTTCCTTTTAAACAATTTTTCAAATATAAAAGTTCCTTATTCTGCGCAGATTGAGCTAACACTTCGATGTAATGGGAAATGTCCCTTTTGTTCAATACATTCATTACCATCTTCGATATTAGGCGTAGACATGAAGACACAACAAATTGAAAACTTAATAGATCAACTTGCCGATCTAGGTATTCTAGCATTATCTTTTACGGGTGGCGAGCCTACATTAAGGAAAGATCTTCCGGAGCTTATATATCACACGGGCGTAATACATGATTTTATGAATGGATTGGCATCTAATGGATACTTCTTACCAAAATTATTAAAAGAACAGAAATTGGAAGGTTTGGACTATGTTTTATTATCATTGGATTATCCTAAAGCAGAACTACACGATCTTCGAAGAGGTATTAAGGTATACGACAAAGTAATAGAATCAATAAAGCTCTCAATTAAAAATGAGATAAAACCAATCATCAGTATGGTGGTTATGAAGGATAATATAGATTATATAGAAGATATGTGTAATCTGGCTGAAAATTTAAATTCGTCAATCGAGATATATCCTTGTGAAGATATTATTAGAGATTATCCGGAGCATAGCTATCAAATTGAAGACATTGATAATTTAATACCAAATATCGCTGTTTGGGCTGAAAAGATTCGTTCATTGAGAAAACAGTACAAGAATATTCTAACCGATCCAATAAGTATTGAAGTTGTTGAAAAAGGTGGATTCGGTGGCTACCCTTCATACCACCAGAAAATCCTACGTTGTCATGTTGCTGAATCCTACATTTTCATAAGTCATGATGGATTAATTCACTATCCGTGCAAAATCCATCCCATAATGAGTTTTAATGCTTTAGTACACCCTATCTCTTCAATTTATAAATCAAATGAAGTAAGTGAAATAATGAAGAATCACGATAACTACGATTTCTGTGATCATTGCCGTTTGGGATGTGCTATAGCATCTTCTATCCCAACCCGTTGGAAAACTGTCTACGCAAAATATATAAAGGGATTTCTGAATGGGAATTTAAGATAACAGTAAGAAAATAAGAAAAATCTGAATATTTAGTAATATGTTTTAGAAATACAAGTGAAACCCAAAAATTTAATTAAAATTAAGGTTTTCCTAATATAGTGATAGTTCTATGTCGATTGTGGCTGTAATTTTACAAATAATGGGGATAACCATTGGTATGATAATTTTAGGGATAGTTCTGAATAAATTTTTAGGTTTATCAAAAGAAAAAATCTCAGAATTTAGAGAAAAGGCATTAAATATTCAAGAAAGAATGCGGAATGCCCAAGCTGTAGGTGATGTACAAATGTTAACACAAGTACAACAAGAAACTTTGCATTTTACTAAACAGATAATGATTAAGCAATTTGTCCCTTTATGCGTAAGATGTATAATTTTTATTGGTATTTTTGCTCTTATTGGATTTTTTTACGCGGATTATACTTCGGGACTTTTACCATTTAATCTCCTATTCCTTGGAAATGGATGGGTCGCATGGTATTTCATATTTTCTATAAGTTTTTCACTAATTATTTATGGGTTTAAAAGGTTATATAGAAAAATGACGGGGAAGGGTATAACAACCCAAGGTAATTTAAGAGAAATAATGGAAATAGTTTCTCCTACCCAAAGGACTACAGGAGTTGCATTTCAAGTTCCTGGAACAACTTCACCAACCCCTCCTGATGTGTTTGAAGAAGAAACTGATTCTTGGAAAGAACGAATTGAAAGATGAAACTCGAGTTTAATTAATTCTTTATTATTTTATAATCAAATGATTCATGGAGGGGCTTAGAAAATTGGAAGAACATAATATTAAACGGCAAATGATCCTCTACTTTACATTTGCTGCACTAATGGTAGGATTAAATTATTTAATTCAAAAATTAAATCAACTAGTAATTGTTCCTTTTATTTGTCTTAATTTTAGTGGAAATGATTTTATCCAAACATTTTATTGTTCAACTAGTCTTTTTAACATGCATGAATTAATAGGATCTATAGTAGCAGTTGGTATTACGTATATAATTAAATTTTTCTTGGATAAATTTATAGTTTTCAAAAAGTCAGGGACTAAATTCAAAGAAACATCTATAGAATTCTTGAAGTATTTCGGATTTGCAATTTTAACAACTATTGAAAATATCGGAATTCAGTTCCTACTAACAAATTACCTCAATACTCCATTGGAAATAAGCGCCATTATCGCCTTATCTATTGGTTATTTAACAAAATTTTTCATAGATAGAAAATTTGTGTTCGTATTTGAGAATAGAGAACAATAAAATTTAATAGATCGTATAGTGATTTAAAATATATGTCAGATGAAAGAGAAGAACGCGACGAAGAAGAAGACAAATCGATCGTTGACGCACTGAGTACTCTCGGTTGGGTTGAAGAGAAAGAGGAAGAAGAAGAAGCTTTAGGTACAGACGAAAATCTCTTAGAACAGCTTAATTCCTTCAAAGAAGAAAATAGTAAACTGATAAGCTCGATTAATGAAAAAGTGGAAACAATAAATACACTTGAAACGAAAATTCAGGAATTGACAACGAAAATCGATAGTGAACAATCTCAAGATGAAGCTATGCAAAAGTTATATGAAATAATTGAAGATAAAAATGATGAAATAGAGCGATTGAATGACAATTTGAAGGAGGAAACAGAAAAATCTCAAAAGATCATCAATGATCAGCTTCAAAAAATTCAAGAATTAAACAATCAAATAGATGAAACTCGACCAAATCAAATTGAATTAATTAAACAAAAAGATGAACAGATTGCAGAATTACAAGAACAACTCAAATATCTTGAAAATGATACGATTCAAAAGTCAAAATTTCAAAAACTTGAAGTCCTCTTGGAAAAAAAAGATGAGATTATAACAGAAAAAGAAAAGACTATTTTTAGCTTAGAAAACTCATTAAAAACAGCTAACCAAAAAATTCAAGAAATCCAGCAACAATCTGAGACTTTCAATTTAGTGAAAAAAGATCTTGAAAAAAAATCTGAACGAAATAAAGAATTGGCAGTTCATATTGAAGAATTAAATCAGAAGAATGTCACCAACTTGGAAATGATCGAACGGCTTGAACAAAAATTGGAAGAAGCCCATAAAAAATCAGGAAATATAACTGGGAAATTTGAATTAGAATTGGGGAATATGAGAATTTTATTGGATGGGAAAGACGAGGAAATAAAAAATTTGAGAGATAAATTGTTAAAAACAAATTCTGAACTTAATGAATACAAGGAAATTGAAGATAAAATTTTGGGTGATATCCAAGTCGTCAGAGATGAAAAACTTAAACTGGAATCTGACATTGAAGAGAAGGACAAAGAAGTCGTAGAATTAAAGAAAAAGATTAAATTAATGCGTAGAGACATGCAAAAAACATAATCTTAAAAAATACCTAATTTTTAAGCAATCAAATTTATTATATCGCTAATTAACACGTATATAGAATTAACTAATTTAAAAGAGATAAAAAGAAATATGAATAAATGTATTTATATTTTAGATTCACTTCTCACGCCAGATTGTTCCACACTCGCCACATGTGTACTTCTTTCCGTAAACACGAGGATAGTCTAAAATTACATTAGATTTGTCAGTGCTTTCATGGATCATGTGTGGATCCTCGCAATTGCAATTTGGACACCTTCTACGACCTTCGGTCGCCTCCACCGTTAATATGGATGTATCAGTTTTGCCTGGTATACCTGGAGCTGCACCAGAAGCTTTTACTTCTGAGATATCGGCTTTGATATCTTCTGGAGTAACATCCCTAACTTCGGATTTAAATTCGGGCTGTATTGCTGCTGCCACTTTATCATCTTCATCTATGCCTTCTAAAACAGATTCAGCTTTTAATTGAACCGCGTCAGATTCTTTGTAATCTTCTCCCCTTTCTAAAGCAGCATAAAATTCTGCGTCATCACCCTCTTCAAAGATTGTTTCTTGCTGTAATCCGGCTCTATCAACGTCAATAGCTCTCGCCCATTGTCCCGCTTTAACTTTTTCAGAAACAGTACATGCATTTCCTTGCCAAATATATACTTTATTTCCTAGGTCTGCAACAAAACAATCTTCAGATTCTAATGAGCTTTTAGAAAAAGGTACTTGAATCATTTTCATTGCATTAATATCCTCAAACTCTTCTGATGATACACGATATAACATATTTTTCCATTCTGTAAATCCCGCCCAATCTCCTGTAGTAACGTCTTTAAGTAACGTCTTTGCGTAATTTTTCTCGACGATCTTCATTGCTCCCATCGGAGCAATTAATTTAAGAAACTCTTTTGTCTCAAAACCTTGATCTACCGTGATTATTTTAGCAGCACCCCCACGTTGTTGGTCTAACGTTCTTGCTTGAGCTGCTCCAGCAGTTTTCTCATCCACAGAGCATTTATTTCCAATCCAGACATAGATTGTCCTTTCATCATCAACGAGATAAACGTCTCCACTACTAAAGACCGGTCTATTAATTTCTTTTAATTCACCTTGATCGATTAGGAATAGTTTCATACCAAAATTTCACTTTAGTAATTTTTTTAAATTTTATTTTAAATAGATTATAATAAAAGGTTTATAAAAATGTGTGTAAAAAAAATGAAAAACTGAATCTAAAAATCATTCAGAGCAAGTCTTATTCTTTTTACTAATTCTGGTATTTTGGGGAGATCGATTGAACAATAAGCAATGCGGATTCCGTTTATCCCATCATCTAGTTTTTCTATGGGTATAATTCCTACTTTATACTTTCTTAAGAGATGATCTCCAAACTCGTTAGCCTTTATTTTATCGGGATTTAAATTCAAAAACAGAAAAAATCCCCCCGAATTAGGATCAATGGAAATATTAGGATCATCTATATTCGCTAGTTCCGAATTAATTTTTTCATATCTTTTTTTGAGCAACACTTTCACTTTTGATCTTGAAGCAAGAATTTTATCGATCCCCTTTTCCTTGAATAATTTTTGAGTTAATGATTGATAGAAATGATTACAATTTGAAATAGTCGCTCGAATAAATCCGTTTAGCTTGTTTTCTATTTCTTTTTTCAAAATCTCTAATTCTTGTTCAGTTTCAATCCATCTTGGCTTCAATCCAATAGTAATAAAACCAATTCGTCCTCCGTACATCAAGAGTTCCTTTGTAATACCATCGAGTTTAATGGGAATGACATCTTGTTCCAATAAAAGTAAATCATAGAAAATCGAACGATTAATAGAATCGCTGCTATAGATATATGGTTCATAAGCATCATCAACAATAACTACTATTGGTATGTTATGAATTTGTTGTTGAGTTTGTAAAAGAGAAACGATTTCTTTGGCCTCTTTCTTAGAGGGAACATATCCTGTAGGGTTATTTGGGAAGTTTAAAATTATTAATATCTTATTCTGAATTTTTGCAACTTCATTTATAGCCTGCTCTAAGCTTTCAAGATCAATATTTTGATCTTTAAAAAAAGTGAATGACTTTATTTTCGCCCCTATAAACTTCTCAATAATATTATCGTAATTACCCCATCTCTTATTTGGAGCTATGATAATTTCACCCGGATTAAGGAACAAAGAACAACATTGGAAAATTCCGTTTGTCACCCCCGCAGTGATTATTGGCATTGTAATATATTTTTCTAACTTCTCTACCATTCCTTTTTCCTTAATTTCATTAGAATGGGATTTGTTTATTATCCAACTTTTCCAGATTTCTCGAGTTTCATTTAAACCCCCAATTAAAGCATATGGAACGAGGTTTTTTATACTGAAATTAGTATATTCTGAGATTTCATTAAGATAACAGGGCAACCAATCAGAACCCCCTCCATCAACAAAATCTTTTTCGAACCCAAAGGCGGAACCAATTGTGCCAATAATTTCTGCTTCGTTTTTAGCTCTTCCAGACCAATAAAATATACCATCCGGCAAAAAGATTCTTTTTGCTAAATCTGAAAATGCACCATATAAAGGTGTTTCTTGAATATATTTAAATTCCATAATACTTACTACCTATTTTGAAACTGATTGAAACCATAGTTATAAATAAATAAGGAATATAAATGAAATTAATTTACTGAATTTAAATAATAATAAATATTAAAGGAAAAATATGACCGAAGAAGATAATTTAGAAGAACCAGAAAAAAAAGAATCTAGTGAAAATCCATTTCAAAAGGGTTGGAATAATTTTGTTGATGGAATTAAAGGTGGTTTTGATAAATTTCAGAAATCTCTAGAAGAACAATCGAAAAAAAATAAGGAAGCGTGGGAAGAAAACAAGGACAAAATAAACAAATTTTTTACTGATTTGAAAGAAGATTGGGATGAAAAAGTTACAGAATGGAACACTGACATGGAAAAGAAGAGGATTGAATCAAAAGAACAATGGGAGGCTCATAAAAATAAGATTTCTCAGGATTTTAAAGAATGGCAGGAAAAAAGCAAGCAAGATTGGAAAGAAGGGATCGCAACTTTCAGAAAGGGATTTTTTAGAGCCTATCTTTGGTTTTGGGCATTAACTCTCCCGATTCTTATCGTCGTTATTATTGTTGTTGTACTTGTAGTCGGTATATTACCCTAATACCAAACATACAAATTTACAGGAATATGATCGATATACTTCTTTTTTCTTTTCTTGTTGCACTAACAGGAGCCTTAACGCCAGGTCCGTTATTATCCTTTACAATATATAAATCTCTCAGACAAAAAAAAGGATACTTGGCAGGAGTTTTCATAATTTTAGGTCATGCAACAATTGAGTTGATTTTAATTCTTATCCTCCTAGCAGGTGCCTCCTTATTTTTTCAGAACATAATATTTTTAACATTAGTTGGGATTATTGGAGGGATATTTTTAGTAATTTTTGGGGGATTGGTAGTACGAGATACGATGAAGGCAGATCCTAATGTAGATTTCAACATTGAAAATAATAACATAAAGGGTTATAAGGGCAATAGTTTCATAGGCGGTATAATTGTTAGCCTGAGTAATCCCTATTGGACATTCTGGTGGGCAGTAATTGGATTAGGATTTTTGATTAATTTTAATATTACTTTTGCAACCCCACTTGGGCTCTTACTCTTTTTTATTGGACATGAATTAGGAGACATCGTTTGGTATTTACCAATTTCAACATTTGTATATTTGGGAGGGAAGTCATTAAACCCTAAAATCTATAAATATGTGTTAATTGTTTGTGCAGGATTTATGATAGTGTTCGGAATATACTTGATGCTAAATATTCTTATATCTCCACCCCAAGTATGATCTGAATAATATTTGGATATTTTAAGTTTCTTATTTTCTAATATCCAAACTATTTAATTTCTTTTCTAGTATTTCTGATTATGATAAAAGAGGAAAATATGAATAAAGAAACTCGCGCATTTTTGATTCGAAAACTCCTAATTGTGTGTCCAGTATGTCAAAAACGAATCTATGGAAAAGATATTGATATTCTTAAAATTGATACTTCAAAAATTAACCATTGGCCATTAAGATATATTCATTGCCATACTAACAATGATGTGCAATTTCATGCTTTAACTATTTATTTAGACAATAACTTCGCGGTGCGGGGTAATGAAGTTTCTAATTTTATAAAAATTGAGAAATAGTAATGTAGTCTTTCCAAAAATCGAATGATTACTCCTAAATTAATGATCAACTGATCCTATATACATTTTCTTTATTTTTGAATGGATATCTTTATTAATAGAATTTCATGCTTCACGAGGTTGATGTTCGTGATCTTCTTGTGTTTCAAATAAATTTGAATGAGGTTCAAGAAAATGATTTTGACACATCGGACACGTATTATATCTCTCCATCCAACTGGCTACGCAGAGATAATGGTATGTACTTCCACAAAATGGGCAAGTTATAACCTTATCTTTAGCAAAATTTAACTGTTTGTGACAAACCGTGCACTGAACATCTGATTGTGTAACTCCTTTCCTAACTTTTACCCTGTTTGATAAGATTGTTTCTAACTTCGACAGTTCTACCTGATATAATCCTAATGAATTATTGAGGTGAGTTAATTTTGAATTTATTTCATTAATTCTCTCTCTTAATTCATCTTCAGTTAACTTTTCAGCAAGAAACGAAGATAATGCAAAATTTAAAGGTAATTCTTCAAAGTTTTCAGTTTGTTCAGTTATTTCGGTAATTGTTGCGAATAATATACCTTCTTTATCAAGTAGTTCCTTAAAACTTTTGAATAGCTTGTTTATTAAAAGAGAGATGAGAAAGGTTAGTTGTTGCCGTTTTCGATTAAAATTATCTTCCCATAACTTAATGATTTGATAGATATCAATATCATACGATTTCACTGATTCTAATCGGGTGTAAACTTCTTTTTTAATAACTTCAATCTGTGAATTATATTCGCTTAGTATTTCTTTAACTCGTTTTAATTGAGGAAATTCTTCTCGAATAATAAGCGAAGTTTCATCCTCGTAATTTTTAATTAAATCATTAATCTGGGAAATCTTTTCATCAACATATTTCCTTACACTAATCCTTAATTCCTCATCTTTTACCGTTTTTATAAAAGTCAGATACTCATTTTTTCTCCTGTATATTTCTGATGATAAATTTGAAAAAATCTTTTTTAAAGACTCTGTAATATTTTTGTAGGGTTCAAGATGGTCTTCAAAAGTTAAAACCCAGTTCTCAATATCTTCAATAATTTTAGAGAATTCTTCAATTTTATTATAATAAAAGTTAGCAATTTCCTCAAACTCATCAGATTCAACAACATCTTGGATCTTTTCTTGGAATTTCTTTTCTAATCCTTTAATATATAGATCTACAATTTTAGGAAAGAATTTACTAATTTTTTGGCGTCGAAGGGTTTCGGGATCACTAATTTCAAGATCGTCCCCTAAATCAAATTCCTTAAACTCAACAAATATATTTTCCATATTATCAAGAATGAAATCCGTAAGCAAAGGGGTGATAAAATTTTGAAGGTCTTGTATTACTTCTTTTCTCTCAATAATGTTTATAAATTCATCCCCTTGATACCATTCGAATCCTTTATTCATGTATAAAAGATAAATTAAATCAGAATAAAAGTTGATGTGTTTTTCATCTTTTGATAAAAAAAATTGATAAATATCTTCAAAATGAAATGTCCTAATGCTCTCTTTCTTGGATATTTTAAGTCTCTTGGTAAAAACTTCATTTAGGCTTATGAGAAATGTTTCAAGGTCTTTAAATTCATTCCATTGTTCTAAACCATATGGTATATTATTTAACTTGAAATTAAGATTTTTAATCCTATTGATTTCAATCCACAGATATACATCATCGTTATACAACTTTGTACTATCTTTTAATAAGTTAATTACATTGGAAGCCATATCGTTGCTTTGACGCAGTAAATCTTTTGTGTGTGTATACAATTCTTCTAATTGGGAAAATCCGTTCTTTGTAATTCTCTTTATATTCGAGCAATTAGAATTAATAGTTTGCAGATTTTCTATAATCTGATTTATTTCTTTAAGGATTCGCGATTTTAAATGGAAATAAAGATCCAATTTATCTGAGGATGTTGAATTTACGAGATATAAATCAAAAAATGATTTTATCTCACTTAAATAACGAGAGTAGAGTTTAAAAATGTCGAATGGTGTATCTAATTTATTCTTTATGTAATCATTGATTTCTGAAGTATCTACTCTTTCGGATTTGAGTTTGTTAATAGTTTGTTTTATCTCTGTTATCTGCTCTTTGCTGAAACTTGAAAATTTTCTATTTACAATAAAATCATTGTTGAAAAGATTCAATGAGCTCAAACCCTATTTTAATTATCTTGTGCATGATAAAAGTAAGATGCCATACAATAAATTATTAATTACTAAAATGTAAACTCCTTATTTTTAGAAAAAGAAATAGAAAATTACTCTCCCAGTTCTTTTATTTCAATATATTTTTCTTTAGCCCCAGTTTTAGTAAACGTTAAAATGTCAATCCCATTACCAGACATTACATCTCGAGCAACTGAATTTAAGATTGCTTTTTCCACTAACTTTTCCCCTGCAGCCACCGTTATCCCTGTCTTATATTCTGCTTCTAAAATTCCAATTGAAAGTAGCATTCCTGTCCCAACAGCACCATAATCATCAGGCATTAAACTTCCGATAGCATCTAATGTATATAATTCAGGGCCCTCATCATCTATTCCCGCAATCACTAGATTTGTGTATAAGGGTGCCATCTTTCTTGAATATAAATAATTACTGACCATTTTACCCATGCTTCGAGTTGATATCCTATATCCTGCATCTAAAAGATATAAATTTGCTTGCGCACGCAAGATTCGTACCAATATTTGGAAATCACCAATAAGACCATAACATGCTAAACCTATATTTTCAGTGATCTTGAAAACCTTTCTTGTAGCTTTATTAGTTACGGTATATCCCCATGTAGCTCTCCGATCACTACCCATAACTACACCATCTTTACATTTAATAGCAACCGATGCTGCACCCGGAACCATTATTTCAACAGCCATGTTAATATCCTCTTAAAATTATTTGAAATGAATATTTTAGATTATTTTTGATAGTATAAATAAACAGAACTAATTAAAATTTTTCTTTTAAATTATAATTTTAAGCATTTAACCTCTTTAAATCAAAAATTATTAGTTTGCATAAGAATATATCGTTGTTCATTTTTCGATTAATCATATGATCCCTAGATTGACATTTATTTTTGCTTCTTATTTCCCACATCATAAAAAGTTAATGATCATCCAATCCATCCCATGGGATTTAGTTGGGATGATTCACTTTAACTCAAAATTTTTTAATTCTCCTTTAAATTATAATAAAACCAAGATTAAAGACGAATTACCCATAACCACCATTTGAATTATTGTGTGTCCAACAAAATTACTTCATCTTTTTCGAATGATTATTCAGAGTATGATCACATAATTGAGTATATTTTTTTAGATTGCGATTGTTAATTTCAATTAAAAATTTTTCAATTCTCCTTTAAATCATAGTAAAACCAATTATAATGACCCATTACTCAACTTTGATATTCGAACAATTTTCATTCTATAAAAATTAGTTCATATTTTTTGAATGATCAACCTTCCAATGATCATGGGTCATGACTCTTAAATTATAACCATCACTTTTTGTCGTGATTTTTTTTTCATTTAACTCTTCATAAACTGCTGATTTAGTCAAAACATTTAAATAACTCTTCAGACATTATATTATCTAAGAAACTTTAAAAATAAACTACACTAAAATTAAAAACTTAAATTTTAAATTTTTATATCTAAAAATTTGGAGGAATAAAAAATGGCAAAAAAGAAACATTCTTTCGCATGGAGCCCAATTCGCCGATTAATGAAGCAACAAGGAGCCTCAATAGTAGCTCGTAATGCTGTAGACTTATTAATTGATCATTTAGAAAAAACTGCTTCTGGTTTAACTGAACAAGCAAGAACCTTTACAATGCATGCGAACAGGAAGAAAATCACCAAGAACGACCTACTCCTAGCAATCAAATACATGTAAGGAAATCAAATGGGCTAAGAGTTTATTTTTAAATTTT
This sequence comes from Promethearchaeota archaeon, assembly GCA_048940805.1. Classification (GTDB taxonomy): domain Archaea; phylum Asgardarchaeota; class Lokiarchaeia; order Sigyniarchaeales; family SOKP01; genus Loki-b32. Next base: position 25,394 of record JBHLOF010000011.1, on the reverse strand, counting down.
TTTCTTTTTTTTCTTTATTTCTACAATTCTTAATTCATTTTAGATGAAATTTTTATAAAAGAAAGCACTGAATTGAATGCTTAACAAGTTTTGAACTTAAGTATGGGCTAAGAATTTAATTTCAAATTTATTTCTTCATTACTATTTGCTTTTTTATTGAATAAAGCAAGTTCTAGAACTAAAGGATAATCCGTCACTTGAATCTTTAATATCAGAAATTTTTATTAAAACGAATTGATAAAAAAAAAGAAATAAGTAAGGAGTAATAAATGATTTCTGAGGATACATTCTAATTATTCTGTAGTTCGTTTTTAGGTTTCCTCAAATGTAATTTTTGGAGAATATAATGACTAATAAGATAGCAAAATAATATTGTTAAAGGAATTACAATACCTACTTTTATAATAGGAATAAGACTTAAGGATGCAATTCCAAGAGATAATGCAACCAGGACAAGTGGATGAAGAAGGTACATATGATATGCGCTAGTAGATAAATTATGTAGTATTGGTCCTTGTTTATTGAATTTTGCATAAAAAACCTTAATTAAGATAAAAATAACCCCCATACTAACGACATTATCCACTAAAGCCATTATAAATGCGTGCAAATTGGCTCCTCCTGTAAATTCAATAAGATCTACATCTATTATTATAGCTATAATAAAATCAATATAAATTATAATAAGCGCTATTATTATTGTAGTTAACCAGATTTTGACATGTTTTTTGGATATTTTTTCGAACCATAGATATCTAACACATATTACTCCAATACTAAACATCATTAGATACTGAATAAGCTGACCCCATGGTATTTCCAACGGGCGTACATCGATAGGTAAGAATATTCTGACAATAAAAGTAAGAAATCCCAAACCAATAGCTAAAAGAAGTAAATAGAAAAATCTTGGGATGGAAACTTGTTCTGGAATTTTTCGCTGAACAGTGCTTAATTTGGTTATTTGACGCCAAAGTGTATAAATCGCTGTAAAGATGAGTAAAACCCTGAGAAACCACATCGGTCCCCCAAAGCTAAGAAAATTGATAAAATTTTCCCATGATAAAAATATATTTAAATAATAATCTAAAAAAGTTCCTTGTAACAATGGATTAGTGTTCCATGGAGAGATTCCTAATTTGGATAGAACAAAAATCATTAGTGGATTAATTAATACTATATATAAAAGAAGAGGGATGCCAAGACGGATAAGGCGTTCTTTCCAGAAGCTCCAAATACCTTTACGATCATAACTATTAGGAGTAAAATAACCCCCTAATAAAAAGAATAGTCCAAGTAGTGAAGTTTGAAAAACTGCTCCAATTGATGTTAAAAGTAGAAAGATAAAGTAACTGATAGGATCAACTGGGTTAGGTTCTTGATAGTACCACCAACCCACCTCAGCATAAGTAACCATCGTGTGCCAAAATATAACGAGAATAGTAAATAAAACCTTTATATTATCAAGGAAGAGATACCTTATTCCTTTAGATTCAGAATTCATCAGAGATATTAGCTCTTTATTTTTAAAAAAAATCTTTCTAACTATTGTTTTTAATTATTCAGTTTTTAGAAAACTAAACTTGGTTGAAATATAGTTAACCATTTGATAATGGAGTTTAAAAATTTTTATTCAAATTGGGGAGTAACAATCTATATTTTATTTTGATGATTATTTAAATTATACATAAAAGTATTAACCATTAATTAAAAATGACTAAAGTTAATGAAGCAATTGTAAATGGGGAAGCAAAAAGAATTCTTTTTCAATCTATGGAGCTTATAATGAACAACATTAAGGCCAACATTGACCATTTGGATAAAAATTTCAAGTATACCCAGAAATTCATTAATTTAGTACATGATGGAATCATTAACAAACGAAGATTTTTCCTATTAGCCTCAGGTAGAAGTGCATTTATATTACAATGTTTTGCCACTAGATTAGTACATTTGGGAGCTGAAATATACATGGTAACGAACCTTGGGAGCATGCCTGCTATTCGAAAAGAAGATATATTAATTGTACTTTCTGGGTCTGGAACTACAAGTGTAGTTGTAAGTTTACTCAATAACTATGTTAACACAGTAAAACCATATGGAATTGTAACCATCACCTCGCATCCTGAAACTATTATAGGTAGAGTCGGAGATATCACCATTAAGCTTAAAGGAAGAAGTAAGAGAGATAAAGCATATGGAGACACAGCGGTTTTAGCTCCAGAAGGAACTATGTTCGAAATAGCTGCTTTTTCTTACTTAGATGCCATTATCGCAGAATTGGCTATCAAAATGGGAAAATCAAATGATGAAATGCTTGAAAAACATTCACAAGCAACATAATATCGAATAAAAGTTCTCATCCTTCTAAGTATTTATCTTTTTTATAATCATGCGCCGATTTTTTAGTGTTTTTATGAGAAACGTATTCGATGAATAAAAATCTCCAAATCGGCGCACACTTTATAAAGCTAAAGCCCCAATTGCTGCGTTAAATTCTGAGTTATTAAGAAAAATTGCCTTTTTCTTGTTAACAGTACACAGAAGCGATAATAGTCTCCTAGTGATTTTATTTTCTCTCAAAAATCCTCCACAAAATACAAGAGTAGATATCCCTACTTTATCTGCCATTAAGTTTGCTATAGTTCCTATATTTTCACCTATCATACACAGTAAAGAATTGATAAAATCTTCCTTCTTTAACATTTTCATGTTGAAATTAAGATCAAGCTTTCCTAAAGATGCAGCAGTAAACTCCCTAAATAACAGATCTACTCTAGTATCCTCTGGGTCATAAATATCAGAAACTTTGAGATCCAAATGATATCTATTACCATTATTAGCGAATTCCATAGCTTTATCAAAATCATCTAAGTTGAATAGAGTTTTAATAATCCCCATAAAAAAACCCCCTCCCAAAGCACTGCCACCCAAATGTTCATATTGTTCATTTTTTGAAACAATAGAGGTACCAGTTCCAATGGTGATGATTATAGCAGAAGGTAAAACCTTCTTTTTTTCGAGTAAATGTAGAATTTCAACACCTTTAACATTAGCTTCAAACTCATTAATAAGTTTTGTATTCATTCTTTTTGAATATGATTGGAATAAAGCAAAACTCTTCCCTCCGGTAAAATTGATTTGTTTGAATTTACTTACTTTCCTTTCTAATAATTCTTTTATGAAATTAAAATCTGTCTGAGTGTTGTAGAATGAGAGTTTTAATTCATTATTTTCCAGATAAACAACTTTTGAGAGAGTTTGTCCCATATCGACTCCGATAACATTTTCTGGAATTTTAACTTCAGACGGTTCTAATTTTATGCTCAACATCTAATCGTTCCCTTAACTTAAAATTCTATTCTTTCATTATTTAATATTATTAATTTAATGATTGAATTTTGTAAAACATTTCTATGAGTGATAATTTCAAATTGGAAGATACTGAAGTTTCTGTAATAAAAGGACTTACTGCGTCTGATTCTGTCTTGAAAGGTCTTGAAATGTTAGGTGGCATCTCAACAATTATCAAAGAAGGAGAAACTGTATTCATAAAATTCAATTTGAATAATCCTGGTGGGTTTCCTACTAATACAAGTATTGAATTGCTTGCCACAGTTGTGAAAGTTTGTAAACACGCAAAAGCAGAGAAAATATATCTAGGGAGTTTCCCTTCAAAGGGGATAACCATTAAAAATGTCTCTAATCTGTTGAGTTTGGGAGAGTACTTTAAGAATTTAGGTGCCGAATTAGTCTTTCTAGACCGGAGTGATCTCTTTGATCAGAAGAAATTAAAGCCGGAACAACTAAATAAAATAAAAAATGAATCATTCTCAAAATTAAATATTAATGAAAAGGAACTATTAGTTCCTAAAATCATTGTTGATTCTGATAAACTTATTTCTATTAACCAGGTGAATGTGAATCCAATATTCCAAATAAATTCTTCTCTTTTAAATTTGTATTCGATTGTATCCCCAAAGTTTCAAGAATTTGAGCTCAATAATAAACATGGGGGGGAGTATGTTTTACAAGATCAATATAAAACCTACTTAATTTCAAATATTCTTGATATTTCTACAATTAAAAAACCTGATTTGGTAATCAACGATTTATTCTATATTTTAGAGGGAGCAGGACCCTTCATCTATAGTGATTCCAATCTAAAAAAAACGAATATAGTAATTATTGGGAAAAATACTATATCAGTTGATCTTATAACTCTAAAGGTACTAAATCTGGACATTGAGAAATGTGAGTTAATTAAAGAAGCATACCAAAGAAATATAAGTATATTTGACTTGGAGAAAATCAAAATTCATGGCGAGAAATTAGATGAAATCGATTTTAATATCAAGTTATGTGCCTCAAAACTCGAAGATATTAGTGTGAAGAATTTTCGTGTCTATACGGGACATATTTGCTCAGGATGCTTTAAATATGCCTATCACATGTTGAATTTCATGAAGACCTATATGGTTAAAGATTTGAAGTATAATCCGAATAATATTCTCTTAATTGGTCGAGATCCTCCAGAACCAGAAAAATTTGGAAATATTATAGTATTTGGAGATTGTGCAATAAAAACGACACAGAATAGCGAATTTAGAACGGTATCAAAGGAATCTAAGAAGAAAAGTATTGATGATGCAAAAGAAAAACTTACCAAGAAAAAAAAATCTCAAAAAAAACCTAAAGTTAAATATCAAACTAATAAACAAATTTTAGAATTACCGGGATGCCCCCCCGATTTTTTTGATTGCTTAAATGCATTCAAGAAATATTACGGTAGAAATAATACTCCTAATTTATCGATCATTAAAGAGCTTCTAAAAATTTTAGTCAATCCAAACGATAAGAAAAACTTGAAAGCCATGGAGGTAATATAATAACTGATAAACAGAAATTTCAGTGCTAATTGGATTAAAATGCTCACTTTTAATTCCAAAATCGATTCCGAGGAGGAACCAAAAATCATTGATGCAAAAATAAGAATCCCGTTAACACCAATAGAAGTTAATCCATTTATATTGTATCATCTTTTTGAAGTATTATATCCCAGATTCATTAACGATCATAATAATATTTTAGATATAGTTATTTCAAATGACGGCAGGAATGTAAAAAACCTATTCTTTTATGAAACTAAAAAGGCAGGAATTCACGAGTCGGTTGATAAGCTACCACATGATATTATTCGGTTTCATAGGCATGATCTCGACGATATTAATAAGTTTTATAGGAGAACTTTAGATGGAATGATAAAGAAGAAGAAGATAAAGATCTCCTCAATTCGAATTTTTAAAGAGAAGGCTATAGAAGCTATAAATCAATACTGCGTAAATGTTGAAGATTTACCTTTAAATCAGTTAATAGTAGATGGTTTGGATTTATTTCAGAGTTTACTTGAACAAGATTCATTTATTATCCACCCCGAACCTACTCTAATTAGATATTTAAAAGAATTAATATCTTTTCTTAATGGGAAACGTTTAAGTAGTATTTTTAGTTTGATCTATTTATTTTTACCTGACTTTAATCTTGGTTTCGTGTTAGGCTCTGAAAAATTAACATTAGTTCTACATATGCAAAAATTAGGCGTTTCTGAATCTGAATTACCATACTTACGACTTAAGTTAATGATCCCTGAAGAATTAGGGATTGGACGTGATGTTGTTGATAAGAATGAGTTACTCAATCTCGTTCAGGATTATTTGCAAACTGAAAAGGTTTATTTCTTAAATCAAATTGATATCGTCTCATTTTTAACAGATTTAATTAACACACCAGTTAAAATAAAGGGAAAGAATCTTAAATTATTATTCCAAAAGGTTCTATTCGGATTAAGAAGTTTTGAGAATCATTGGTATTTAAATCCAAGACCACCAATTTTTAACAATCTAGTAAGATTTCTCATAAGATTATTTGGATTTAATTTAAATCTACGTAAGATCTCTCACTGGGCAATTCCCGAATGGAATTCCGAAATGATACGATTTAATTTAGGATTGAATTCTAAGATTCTTTTAATAATTTCAGACATAACTAAATTTAAAAAAATTAACAAAAACGACGTTAACTATTTAGCAAGAGTAGCAAAATTCCTGTTTTTAATCGAGATCGAAAACGACACTGTAGTTCAAATACACTCATTAAAAAAAGAAGAACTAAATATTGAAAAAGAACTCAACTCGTGGGAATCATTCAGATCAGAATTATCAAAGAAATTTGGGTTTTTATCAAATATTATTATTATCGATAAAGTCTTACTCCAAAATTTTATTCAAAACTTCATCTATGAACATAGTAGGATTGCACCACGGTCGAAAATGAAAACGGTAAAAATGATTAAAAATCCGAAGTTTTTCTATATTTTTCCTGAAATCTCACTTTATAAATTAATTAGAAAAAAGAGCTCTCTTTCACTTATAAAATTATTTCTCCCAATTATAATAGATAAGCATGAATTTTGATAAAATCACACTATTTTATAAATCCCTTTTTAACCAGTAGCTCTGCGTTTAAAATAGCACCTCCCGCTGCCCCTCTAACTGTGTTATGACTTAGTGCTACAAATTTGTAGTCAAATACTGTGTCTTCTCTCAATCGTCCAACTGTTATCGCCATTCCTTTGTCACTGTCTCTATCTTTTTTAGGTTGGGGACGATCTATGCTTTCTAGATATATAATTGGTTGTTTAGGTGCATATGGTAAATCCAGATATTGAGGTTCTGATTTAAATGAGCGCCAAATGGTTAAGATCTCGTCTTTAGAAGGAATTGTATTTTTAAATTTGATATTAACACTTGCTGTGTGTCCATCAGACACTGGAACTCTAGTACAAGTGGCACTTATTTGGATTGAACTATCATTTTCTATTCCATTTTCTCCTATTTTTCCTAAAATTTTTAAAGGCTCCTTTTCTGTTTTCTCTTCCTCTCCACTAATATAGGGGATTATATTGTCTATAATATCCAATGAAGCAACACCAGGATATCCCGAACCAGAAACCGCTTGTAGCGTTGTGATTATTAATTTATCTACTTTAAATCCTGCTTGCTCTAATGCGTAAATTGGTGTTAGATAACTTTGAACTGAACAATTAGGTTTTACAACAATGAACCCTTTTGTGTAGCCGTGATTTTTTTGTTGAATTGGAATAACGTTAACGTGTTCATGGTTAATTTCCCCAATTATCATTGGTACATCAGGAGTCCAACGATGAGCGGAGTTATTACTAATAACTGGTATTCCCATCTTCGCGTAATTTACTTCATTTTCTTTAATTTGCTCCTTTGTGGGCATATTAATGGCAGAAAATACAAAACTAAGATCGAAGGGTATACTATCAAAATCTTGAACATCTCTGACGATCAAATCTTTGACTGAACTAGGAATTGTAATTGGCATCTGCCATTTTTCCTTAACAGCTTCTTTATATGTCTTATTTGCTGATCTTGGTGATGCTGCCACATCAACTATTTGAAACCAGGGATGATTTTGTAATAAATTTATGTAATTTTGACCTACAACTCCCGTAGCACCAAGTATACCAACTTTATATCTTTTCATTCAAATCCCTTTTGATGCTATTTAACATTGTTAATATATGTATCTTTATTTAGTTTGAGATTCCACTCTAATGAATTTTCCTACTTTTTGTCTAAAGTTTTTGAATTTTGTTACATTTTTATTTGATATATGTTTAAATATATGTCGTATCAATGTAATTATAAATTCAGTTATAATATTGTTGTGATGTGTTTCTTATGTCCGGACCTTATGATGAGCTAGAGAAAGAGGCAGAAAGATTGGAACAAAAATCTAAAGCCGAGTTTGCTAAGAAAAATTTTCTATCAGCAATTTCCTTGTTAGAAGAAGCGAAGGAATTATATTCTAAACTTGGTTTTCAAGGGAAAATTGGCATGATTGATCAAAGAATTTCTCGGTTGAAAAACCTTGTTAAATTTGAGAAACAAGATTCAACACAGAAAACACAAGATGATGAGGCCTTTCAAAAGCGCGTTGATGATGTACTAAAAGATAAACAACGATATTCAGAAAAAAAATTAACTGAACAAAGAGTTATGCCTCATGAACTTAGTAGAAAGTTTGAAAAGATACAATTATTATTAGAAAAAGCTGAAAGGGAAGAAAATTTAGGTAAATATTCTAGAGTTATTGGGAGATATGAGTATATTATAGAGATGTATAAATCCATCCCAAAAGATATAGGAGATTATTCACAACAAATATATGAAATGGAAAAAAAAATTACATCTCTACAATCAAAATTATAACCCTATTCTTCTTTCACTATATAAACTGAAAATCAACATTATATTCTAATGAAAAATCCATTTAACGAGTTCTATCACGTACCCAATTCAAAAGAATTATTGGACATTGCCTTTAAAAGGGCTATGAAAAGTTCTGCCTCAGTCTCAAAAAATGCACCTATTCTTATTAAGGCTAAAAAAAAGGAGTCGAGACGAATTAAAGTTGCTATTGAAGAACTGTTAGAAAGAATTCTTAAAATTATTAAAACTGTACCCATAATTGATGAACTTCCTGACTTTTATAAAGAACTAGCAAATATTCTCGTTGATGTCGATAAATTAAGATTGACTCTTGGTAAATTAAATGGGGTTTTACCGGTTTTACGTAAAATTGAGCAAGAACATCTCAGGCAACTAAAAAGAATTGAAATCCCAAAAGAAGGAGATCGCCTAAGAAGATCCGCATTTGGGAGAATATCTTCAATAATTAATAAACAAAATAAGAATCTTGAATATTTAAATAATATTAGGGGTAGTTTAAGACAAATACCATCAATAGATTACACGATGCCCTGTGTGGTTGTTGCGGGGTATCCAAATGTAGGAAAAAGTAGCATAGTAAAAAATATATCAACTAATAAAAAGATAGAAGTTAAGGAATACCCCTTCACTACTAAACATTTAAATATGGGACACCTCGAAATAGAAGAAACATTTGAAAATATCAAAATTCAGTGTTTAGATACTCCGGGAATATTAGATCGCCCTATGGTAAAAAGAAATATTATAGAATTACAAGCAATTTTAGCATTAAGATTAATTTCAGATTTAATAATTTTTGTGTTTGATCCCACTCCCGCAAGTGGTTATACGGTAGAGTCTCAGATTGAACTCTTTCATGAAATAAAGGAAAATTTTTCTAAAGATGGCCAAATAGAAATCGTAATCATATTTAATAAAATGGACCTTGCGAAAGATTCTGAAATCCAATATCTCCAAAATTCTTTAAATCTTAACGAAAACGATTTTTATCTAACTAATGCCCTCAGTGGCACTAATCTAGACAAGATTATAAACATATTAAAGGAAAGATATAGGGGTTATGAATAATTTCTAAATTAATTCTTGGATTAGATATTGGTGGGGCAAATACCAAAGCTGCCCTACTACACTTTCATGAAAAGTCAATTTCTAAATCATTTTCCTATATAGAATATTTTCCATTCTGGGAAAAAACTATTAAAGAAATCCCAAAATTATTGCAAAGGATAGTAGAAGAAATTGTTGAGAATAATGGCTATATACTTAAGAATATCGATCTTATAGCAGTAACCATAACCGCAGAATTATCTGATGCATTTCCTACTAAGAGAGAAGGCATATTACTCATTCTGGATACATTGGGCGCAGTCTTCAATAAATCCAAACTAAGATTTATTACAAATACGTGTGAATTCATCAAGATTGACCAAGCTCAAACTGAATACATGTCAATTGCCGCAGCCAATTGGGCATCAACAGCTTTATATTTAGGCAACTTTTTATCTACCTGCATTTTAATTGATGCGGGCTCCACAACCATTGATATAATACCTATTTACAATTCCATGCCAGTTCCTATTGGAAGGGATGATACATCACGTCTAATGAACCACGAACTGATTTATACTGGAGGTTTAAGGGCAACAATACCCTCAATCACTCATCATGTTCCTTATAAAGGTGAAAATATACGGATCTCTTTTGAAAAATTCGCTTTAATATCTGATGTTTATCGAATTTTAAATTTTATTTCGGAAGATGAGTATATTAATGAGACTGCTGATAATCGTTCAAAATCTTTAGATGATTGTTATTCTCGTCTTTCAAGAATAATATGCAAGGATATAGAAAGTATCTCTAAAGAAAATTTAGACATCATTGCTAATTTTATTTATGAAAAGCATTTAGATATTATATCAAGAGAAATACAAGCTTTCATGACCAAACTCATCAAAAGGTATATGGAATTTAAAAAAGATCCTAAATTCGTGATAACGGGAGTATCTGCTGAATTTTTAGTTAGAATTCCTCTTACGAAGCTAGGATATCAAAATATTCTAAATTATGAAGATATAACAAACATTCCTAATCAAATAAATTCTTCGGCTTTTGCTGTTGCAGGAGCTTTAAATTTAAACGTAAAATAAGGTTGAGAACAATGGAATTTACGAGCGCGATATTTAAAATTGGAGGCAAGATTTTAGAAGACATTGAAGATTTAAAATCTACAATTTCTCAATTAACCCAACTCTACGATAAGGGAGATTTACAGAGAATAATTTTAATCCCTGGGGGAGGATCGCTTGCTAATTTCATCAGAACGGTATACAATGAGTTACAATTTACAGAAGAGCTTGGACATTGGATGGGTATAATATCAATGAATTATAATGGAATTGAATTAGGTAAAAGATTCCCTCAGATTGAAATCATTGAGGACATAAACAGGTTAAAAATAAAAAACAAAATTTTATGTATTTTTCTCCCATACCGTTTTTTAAAAGAAAATGATAAATTACCTCATAGTTGGGATGTTACCTCTGATTCTATAACTCTTTTTTTAGCTAAAGCACTTGATATTACTCATTGTTTTCTAATTAAAGATATTGACGGCATTTTAAACAGAGAAAACCTCCTTCTGAAAGAGGTATCCCCCTCAGATTATAAGAACATGAAAAAATCAGGGGATTTGAGTGATTTTAAAACTACCGAATTGGAATTAAAAGACCAATCTACACCAGTTGATTCTTACTTACTAACTTTAATTGAAAAGTGGAAAATCCCGTGTGTGATTTTAAATGGCAAATCTAATACTCAACGAATTATAGAATATTTTGATTCATCAATATCTAACTCTAACAGAATCTTTACAATCATTAAATAAATAAATAAATTCTTGACTATTTGTAATACTAAAAATGGTGTTTACGTATGGTTAATATAGAAAATATTAAAAATATCTCAATTATCGGGGGCGGTATAATGGGCTCAGGTATCGCTCAAGTTGCCTTACTTACAGGGTATGAGAAAGTAACAGTCATTGATCTAAGTTCTGAAATTCTTGAACAGTCAATAAATCTAATTAAAACTCGAATCGAAGCTCTTGAATCTGAGGAGCAATTTAAAAATTATTTTGGTTCCGATGAGAGATTAGATAATATAAACATCAAAAAAGCTTTAGGGAGTTTTGAATCAGTTGGTATTGTCGCAAATAATATCAATACTAAAACCATCTTAAACCGACTTCATACGGAAACAGAAATTTCCAAAGGAGTTAAGGATGCCGATTTCGTAATAGAAGCCGTTTCTGAAAAGTTAGAACTAAAACAAGAAATATTTAAACAATTGGGAGAATTTGCTCCTCCCCAAGCAGTTTTGGCATCAAATACTTCCTCTATGAGTATAACAAAGATTGCGGAATTGTGTAGTAGACCAGATAAGGTAATTGGGATGCACTTCCATACATTTTTTCCAATAATGGGAATGCTAATAGAAATCACTCCAGGGCTAAAATCATCAGAGGAATCTCTTGAAATTGGACAAACAGTTGCACAAAAATTCCCCTGTTTAACGGGAGAACGATTTACCGTCCGTCTTGAGAAAGAAACTGCTGGTTTAATAGCCAACAGAATATCCTTTCCTATTTTTCTCTATAGTAATTGGTTTTCAAACCATGCAAAGGCTAATGGTATTTCGCGTGAACAGTTAGATGCTGCTGGATTTTCACTTGAAATAGCTGATCATATTGGACTGGATACGATTTATTTTATTTATCAATATCTCGAAGAATATCTTTCCCCTGAGTTTACTCCTAGCGAAGAATTGGCACAAATAGTAAAAGAAGGAAGGTTAGGTAGGAAAGTGGGAAAAGGTTATTATGATTGGGAAGAAAATGAACCAATCAAAAATCTTCCTCCCCTCGAACCAAAAACAATGGAATTCATAGCAAAAAATTTCAATGCTGAAATAATTGAAGCTCTTAGACTAAATGAAGGATGCAGACTGCTTGAAGAAGGGGTAGTAAAAAGTTATGAATTGATTGATAAAGTGCTTTTAAAAGGTAACTTCACACCGGGACCTTTTGAAGTAGGTAAGAATAAATACAAAGAATGGACCAAATTACTTTATGATGCAGCAGAAAAATCTGGGAAATCATATATGAAACCTTGTGAAATGATGGAATCAGGAAAATTTCTAACGATGAAATGACCAGTTTTTTTTATTTAAAGTTTTAATTATTTCGAAACCAAATTTATATTAGAATTTATTAAAATAAGTGAAATCAAAATGACAAGTATTGAAGAAATGAAGAGAAATGCTGAATTCTTAATCGAAAATCTACCTGGAAAAGATGTACCTGGTAGCGCAAAAATAAGTGTAAGATACAAAAATTTAGTAAATTTTGCAAATTGTTTTGGTATTACTGATCCAAAGTACGTTGGATCTGAGGAAGAGGGGATTGTTGCGTGTCATGCCTATGCCAATGCATATACAATTAAAGGGCTTTATAATTTAGTTCCTGGGGCAAGACTAATTCAGGATGGACAAGAACGTATGCTCGTTAAAGATCCTAGAATGATACTCCATGCAGGAAACAAATATAATTGGGAGGGTTGTGTTGATGTAAAGCCTGGAGATAAATTGACTGCTACTGCGAAATGGGGAAAAGTATGGTTAGTGGAATCAAATATGATGTTATTCGCTGAATTGATAACAACTATTAAAAATCAAAACGATGAACTTGTTTGTAATGTGGTAGTAACTGCGGGAATAAGAAAAGGGGGTTATTAAAGCGATGGTAAAAATTTCGGATTTAAAAGTTGGTCAAGTGAATAAAAATGAGTTTAATGATCTCACAAGGGATTTGTTAAAACAGTATGCTAAAGCTTCTGGCGATACAAACCCGATACATATAAACGAAGCTGTTGCGAAAGCAGCAGGATTAAAAGGAGTTATTGCGCATGGTCTATTTTCGTTTGGTTTTATTTCGAAGCTTTTTGAAGACTTTCTGGAACATGGAAAGTATGGGAAAATCATTGAATTTAACATTGAGATGAGAGGCATGGTAAGAGTCGGAGATAAACTCGTGACAGAAGCTAAAATAGAAAAGATTGAAGGGAAAAGAGTGTTTTTTAAAATAACTCAGACAAGCTTTACTAACGTTGATATAAAAGATAAAGAAGGAAATATCATTGAACAATTTGAGGCTGGTGAAAGAGGATATATTACCGATAAGGATATAGAACGGGGATTGGTAAAAACTAAGGACATTCCAGAAGGTACACTAACCTATCGAGAAAGAGTCGCGATTCCTGGTAATGGGATAATTGAATTATTTGAATAATTAAAATTTGTATTAAATTTTCTTTTTTCTTTTTATTTTTCAAATTGAGGGCTAGATCCTTCCTGAATTATCTTAAAAAAGTTTATCGAAAAAACAGATTCAGTCATGAAACAGAAATCAAATTAATTTCGCGATCTGTTCAGAAAACTTCTTACAATCATTAAAAATTAAACTAAGTTTTACATCTCTAGATGTAGAGACAGCTAATATCGCATTGGGACTTGTTGGTAGAACAAGAAGATAACCATCTTTTCCCTGGATATATAATTGCTCAAAATCACCACTTTTAATAAGAGTTATAGCGCTTTCAGCTAAAGAAAGAAGTACTGCAGTCATTATGGCTATTGTGATCTCATCAACATCCTTCGGAAGAGCCGAAGCTAACATTTCCCCTTCGTTGGAAATAATTGTAGAAGCTCTTACTTCTGGAATGGTATCTACTAAATTTACTAATATATTGTCAAGTTTTTCTAAAACAGAGTATTCAAAGCTTTGCCTAGTTAAGATTTCTGGGGATTTTTCCCTTTGCGTATCTGAGTCTTTTATGTGATGTAACATTTCAAGCTCTTCTTGTATATTTGTTATGGAAGTAAAATTTATAACTTCGTCATGGATTAAATATTCCTGTGTTTGGGCTGCTATATTATTAAGTTTCGCTTCAAGTTTATCAATTTTCTTGTTAATTTCAGTTTTAAAACTTGGTGCAGATTCAAGATAATCTTTTAAAACTTCTACCAACATATTTGTGTCAATTTGCGTTTTTCTGGTAGAAATTGGGGGGTTGAAGGTATAGATATAATTCCTTCCTTTTTTTCCTAGAGTTCTTATTTTTCCTTCTCTTTTTAGGCGTAGAAGATAAGTACGTGCATCTTGTTTACTTAATAAGAGTTTATCTGCGATTTCATCGCTAGTTAATGAAATAGTTTTAAGAAGTTCCAATATACGATCTTTATTGCTTAACCCTATTTCTGCATTTAGGGTGATTATTTCTCACCCTTAACTTTAGTTTTCTTCACAGACTCGCCTGATATTCTTATATAATATGTATCAATTATATTATAATTATAAAGATATTTTCTTATTTCTGTATATTATTTGTATATTATCATATTTAAATATAGGGGGATATACATATAAATGATTCTAAAACACAAAGATTTAAATATAAGAGTATACAATTGATATACAAGTGAGTATACTTTAATATACAAAAAAATTCCTAATCCAACCTAATTGATATGAACATTTTCGAAAATAAAGAATTTAGTAGATCAGATGATATTGCATTTCTTTTAGATCTTTGCCGAGATTTAATTAAATTATTTAAAGAAATTAATCCAAATATTGATATACCTATAGAACGTGAGCAAATAGTTAAATTAAATCGTATTGCTAAAAGAACACAACGATTGAGTTACCCTTAAGACTAGAGATTATTTTAAAATACATATTTTGGGATTTAAAAAAAATTAATAAAAAGTAAAATGCTTGAAGAAAAGAATTTCCGAGAGAAATTGGAAGCCGTCTTAACAAGATTATTATCAAATAATCCGAATATAAGAATTGCGACAATTTCATCTCTTGAAGGTCTTCCTATCGTGTCAATTCTACCTCGAGGTTCCAATGAAACTATGGTGTCTGCATTAGTTGCCACTTTGCTTTCCTTATCTGAAAGGGCAGTTATGGATTTGAAGATTGGTGAATTTTCCCAGCTCTTTATTAAGGGGATTAATGGTAGTTTATTAGTATTTGAAGCTGAGCCTGCTGTATTGGCTGTTTCTACTACTAAAAAGGCAAAGCTAGGGCTTATCTTTTTTGAATGCGAGCGAACTTGTAGAGAAATATCGCAATTATTTCAAAACGAAAAATAAAAAGAAAATAACTTAATAATTAATTCAATTTAATTAGAATGGATTATAGATCTGGTAAATACATCATTGAACTATTTGAATAATAAAAATTGATTTTATATTTTCTTTTTTTAGCATATTTTTTCTTGCTCACCATAATTATTTTAAAAGATATTTATACTACTTTGATAGAAGAGATTATTGAGATTATAAATATTATAAACAATTAAATTCCAAGAATTTTGACGACTCTCACCTTAGACACTAAGAAAATTGAAAGCTTAATCCTAAATGGTTATAACGAAAAAGCAGCTGAAGAAATATTCAATGTTATTGAGAAATATCAAGCACACATAGATAATGAATTATTGTATAGATGTTTAAGCCTGCTAAACCTCATATGTGACAAATCTCCTTCAATATCGTTAAGAACTGTTAAAAATGTTCAGCATTTTATAAACGATGCTGATTCATGGATAAGATTAGTAACATTAGAAATCTTATACCAGATTAGTTTATTCAGGCCAAATTTATTCATTAATTTGATTGAGAAAATAAGAGGAAGATTATATGATCAAGATCCTACAGTACGTAGGTTAACAGTAAAAATAATGGGAAACTTGATCATAACACTACATATTGATTTGGAGGAATTACTCGAAATAATTGAAGAATACACTGAGAAACTAATGGATAACGACTGGAAAGTAAAACTGAACGTTATAAAGACCATTCAGAAAATATTAAATCAAGATTATACTAAAATTAGAAATCTTGAGCCATTATTGTCGATGGTTATAATTAACCTTAGAGACGAGGATGATGATGTCGCAAAAGCAGCAGCGGAATTATTGAAAATTCATGGGACATATTTTCTTTCAAAGGAAAAATTGTTTTATGTTCTTCTAAATCTTCTTTATAATGAACAAAATAGAGTGAAAGAACTAGTAATATGGCTCTTTGGTGAGATCGGGAAAGAAAAATCATCTGAAATAATTTCGATTATCCCTAAGCTAATAAATCTTCTAAAGGAAAATGATTATCGTATCCAATTAAAAGTAATAGAAGCTCTTGTCAACATAGCAGAAAATAATTTTGATCAAATATGGGCAAATTTGCTAAATTCGTTAGTTGAGGCAAAGGATTCCTACTTTAAAAATGCGTTAATAAATGCCATTTATCAGCTCTGTCAAAAGAATGTAACCGTAATTTTTACTTATTTAATTGAAGAATTAGAAAACCCATCTGAAACAATTCGAGAAGGAATATCTCTAGTGTTCAAGAGATTGTTTGAAGAATACCAAATTGAAATAGAAAATGAGATTACAAGAATTTTATATCGAATTGAATCGCGTTATTGGCGTGAAAGAAAGAAGACAATTAATTTACTTCACCAAATTTGCTTTATTTTAAATGATCACAAAATAGCAGTTTGGATTACAATTGAACTCAATAATTCATTACAAGTTGAAAAAGACCCAGAAGTCAAGAATGAAATTTTGTACACCTTAGATAATATCAAAACAACCTTTAATAATATAGATACTACTATAGAAAGAATCAGTAATGATTTAGTATTATTTCATGAGAAAATTCTTGAATTTCAAAAATTACCTGCCCAATTTAGAGAGAAGTTAAATTCATATATTGAGAATTTCAAATTTAACGATACAGAAGTCCAATTAAATGAAAAATATAACAAAATTTTAAAGAAAATAAAGAAATTTGATAACGTTATCAATAGATTTGAATATAAAAGATTGGTTTTTGATTTAATTGAGGATTGGGAAGATACTAAAGTCCAAATAATTGAAGAATTAAGTATAATCAAAAGTTTCATCTATGAAATCTGTGAAGAGAAAAAGACAGAATTTGTTTCGAAGCTTCAAAAGGAGATAAAATTATTAGATAATCGAATTAGTGTATTAAAAGCTGAATTTGATTATATTAAAGAAAATAACATTGAATGGGATTTAGCAACATCCACTGAAGATGAAATTAGTGAAGATAATGATAAATTTATTTATTTAACTCAAATAAGAAAAAAAACCTTTGAACTAGATGAAGAAATAAGAGAATTATTGATAAACAATGTGGAATTTGACGAGGCTTTCAAAGATCTGCTAACTAAATGGGTTACAATTAAAGTCGAAATTCAGGAATATCTAATTGATTTAGATCGCCAGCTCAAGACAATTAAAGATGATTTGGTTGGAAAGGTATACCAGAGTGGGCAATTGGCTAAAATATCAAGTGATAAAGAGATAATAATTGTTAATGATGAATTAAAATTTCAATTACTACAAGGTCATATTCATTCTATAATAACTGAGAGAATTGATGGAATTAAGAGATTAAATGATAACTTTAGTTCGTTAACTTCGAAATTGGAATTTCTAATCAAGAAAAATGAATTTTCTGATGCTAAGAAGTTAATTAAACTTAATTCTACTCAAATCCAAAATTATATTGAAGAGACGGAAAAACAAATTGAAAATGTTATTGGAAAAGAAAAAGTCTTGGAAGATAATAATGTCTTTAATCTATACGTAAGACCTTATCTTAACAAGTATAATTCCTCTAAAGATTTGTTAATAAATAAACTCAAAAGCTTTATTAGAAAAAGCGAGAATAAACTTCATCTTAATCAGATAAAATATTATAGGAAAATAATCAATCCAATCAAACTCGATTTACTATCATCCTATATCAATATCGAGAAAGAAAAGTTAAAAGACTTAGTCCTTAAATTTATTAATAAGAATAAACTTGATGCTAAAATTATAAATGATAAACTTTACTACCAGGAATTAGAATCTGAGATTACTGATTCAAAAGAAGTGTTCTTTTTTAAGAACATCAAAACTATCGGTAATGATATATACTTAAATTGCAAACTAACTAATCCTTCAAATTTTAATTTTAGAGATTTCCAAATCTCCCTGAGAGTACCAAGTTATGTTAATATACAAAAAAAAGAGGGGTTCCCAAAATATCTTCAATTAAATGAATTGAAACCAGGAAGTGCATTTAAGTTTAATTATGTGTTAAAAGTTGATAAACAGAAAGAACTTAAAAAGAATTTATTTGACCCTACCGCTGATGAGATAAAACTGGAATTATTTTATCGAGATCAATATGATAATATGAGAAAAACAACCAAACATATCGAAATTTTTCTACCATAACTTTATAATAATAGCTTTCTTACATTTTTTCTTAGTTTTATTGATTTTTTCAATATATTATATAGAAAATGTTAATATATCCTTAAGTTCTAGATTAACCTACAAATAATTAAAGTTCTGAGGTGAAGAATGCAAGAGTTAGAAAATTATCGATTGACATTGCAAACAAAACTATTTGGTTGAAATTGTAAACTTGATGCGAAAAAACTTGACAAACTTCTATCTAGTGTGGGTTTGAAAAGGGACATTGAAGATTCTGCTGTAATTACGGTTCCTAACACTGATCTTGTGATGGTAAAAAATATTGATATTTTCACACCTATCTTAGACGAACCCGAAATAATGGGAGAAATTGCTGCAGTTAATGTTACTAATGACCTATTCGCTCTGAATGTTCTTGATATATCTGGCATGCTTGTTTTTCTAGGGATAAAAAAAGATATGCCGATGCACATTGCGGAAGGCATACTTAGAGGAATTAAACATTTCATGGAGAACAAGATAAACTCTAAAGTCTTAGGAGGGCATACAATCTATTCTGAATGGCCCTTAATCGGGGGTGAAGCATCTGGATTCGTTCACAAGGATAAACTTATCAAAAAGAATTACGTAGAAAATGGAGATAAACTGATATTAACCAAACCTATCGGAAATCAAGCCATTATGGCCGCTTATCGTTTACAAAAAAACGATCCTGATTTACTCGAAAGTTTTTCTAATACTGAAATTGATGATGCAATTGAATTAGCGATTGAACTAATGATTACTCCCCTACAAGATGTGGTGAAGACTATCCATACATACAATGATGTATCATTTATACATTCTATGACAGATGTTTCAGGCTTTGGATTAGCTGGACATCTCAGAGAAATGCTCCAACACTCTCGCCTTTCAGCTATAATCGAAAAGATCCCTAGTATCAAATTAACCAGTGACTTAGCTTATGAATTCGGTTATAAATATGATGAATGTGAGATGCCTGAAACTGCGGGTGGGATGCTATTATCTGTTGACCATAGACACGTTGAAGAATTATCAGACAAATTAATGAAGAATGGTATTTCCAATTGGATTGTTGGTACAATCGATAACAAAAAGAAACCGAAACATGTTCGCATTTCTACTAACGTTGAGCATATTGAAATAACAAATATCTAACGATGTCAATGAAATAAGTTAAAACACATTATTGTGGTTGCTTATTGAGAATTCCGTTGCGTAACGGCATCGTATATTATGGTTGACATTTTTCTTTTCTTCTTTTAGTTTTATTAGAATTTTTATTATCATCTATCTATTTTATCAATAAATTAAATCGAAAAATTTAATAAATAAGATTATTTTCCCTAACATACTTCTTATTATAAGAAGGGAAATTGTGAAAAAGTGAGGTGATTATGCCTAAAAAAGGTGAGTATAGATTAACACAACAGGTAAAAATTTTCGGTTGATCATGTAAACTTGGTATTAATGAATTGAATGAATTACTTGAGAAGACAGGTTTGGCTGGGGATATTGAAGATGCCGCTATTGTTCCTGTTCCAAACACTGATATTGTCCATGTCAAAAATCTTGATGTATTTACCCCACTGGTTGATGAACCACATATTATGGGACAAATAGCTGCATGTAATGTCACGAATGATGTATTTGCAATGAATGTGCCTGAAATCTCTGGAATGCTGGTCTTTATAGCAATTAACACAAAAACTCCCATGAAGATTACCGAGGAGATTTTAAGAGGAATCAAATACTTTATGGAGAAGAAGATTAATTCAAAAATAGTAGGGGGTCATACAATATACGCAGAGTGGCCTTTAGTAGGTGGAGAAGCTTCTGGTTTTGTTCATAAGAATTCGATTATCTTAAAACAAGGAGTAAGAGATGGAGACAAGCTAATTTTGACAAAACCAATTGGCATTCAACCTGTTATGGCAGCCTATAGGCTTTTAAAAGACTTTCCTGAGATGCTTGAAGGATATTCTAAGAACAAATTGCACAAAGCTATTGACCTAGCAATAAAAATAATGACCACACCTAACCAGAATGTTGTGAAAACAATACATTCTTTAGCAGATTTTTCTTTCATTCATGCTATGACAGACATTACAGGTTTTGGACTTGCAGGGCATCTTTCTGAACTTCTTCAAAACTCTAACTTATCCGCTGTGATAGAAACTATTCCCTCCATTCAACTTTCTGAACCATTATCGAAAGATCTCGGTTATGATTTTGATGAATGTGAATGTGCAGAGACGGCAGGAGGTATGCTTTTAGCCGTTGATCCCTCAAAAGTGGAGGATTTTTCAAATGCACTCTCAAGTAATCGAATATCTAATTGGATAGTTGGGACAATTGATACAACTACACCCGGACTCGTAAGAATTGCAGAACATGTAAAGAATTTAGAAATTTCAAAATATTAATGATGTCAATGAAATAAGCAAAAACACGGTTATGTGAGTGCTCATGGAGAATTCTACTGGCAAAGTAGCATCATAATTCTTATCAATCTCTTTCAATTATTTCTCCTTTTAATTTTAATATTATTTCTTTTATTTCCTTTAGGGCGCTTTCTATTAGTTCTTCTCCATTTTCCACATTGAAGGCTGTTATTGAAACTTCAACTTCAACTGATAAACCGATTCTTGGATGAGTTTTAATCCAAAGTTGTGGATATTTTTCTTCCAATTTACTTGTATAAGGAGCAATTTGGCTTTCTCCAATGCCAGAGAATAGGAAGCCTTTTTCTATAAATTTCCCTCGTTTCTCTTTTAAAATAGGATTTATAACATTTCTAAAAATAGATTTTAATTCTGTGGGCACCCCTGGTAGAATATAAATTTGTGTGGTCTTTTCTTTAATTTTTACTCCAGGAGCAGTACCTACTGTGTTAGGTAAGGGGATTGATCCTTCAGGAAGATAGGCCATTTTTTTTCTCTCTTTTGTCATTCCTTTAAGCTTTAAAATACCACTTTCATAAGCGTGCTTATATGCTTTTTTTATTGAAGATAACGCATGCTCATTAAGCTCTATGTTCCTATTTAAACCCATAGCAATACCTTCTAATGTCATATCATCAAAGGTGGGACCTAAACCCCCTGATGTTATTACTATATTTGGTTTTCTAGATAGAATTTCTTTAATTGTATTAGAAATGATTTCGAGATCATCTCCCACTGCTGTTATTCTTCTTAGTCTATGTCCATATCGAGAAATTCGTTTTGCCATCCAATTCGAATTACTATCAAGTGTTTTTCCAATTAATATTTCATTTCCAATGATTAAAAGTTCAATATCCATTACTAATCATCAAAAAGGTATAATACAATTCATTTCATTTTCTGTATAATTAAATTTTATAAAACTTGATATGTATTTATTAATTTACTTTATTACCAATAGATCTACTAAATAATTAGAAATTGTATGACAATAGAAATTGATGATGCGGGAACTGGCGACTTAGTAGGGGATGCTTTCATCGGATTATTAAGGAAAGAAACTGGAGAGTTAATATTTAAAACATTACCCATAGAGTTATTCAAAGGGGAAAATTGGCAAAACAAAAAACCATTTTCAGAAACTGTAAATTTAGTAAAGGAAGGGTTAACAGAGTTAGACTTCAAAAACAATGGTGAAATCATTAAGATTTGTAGAGGTAATATCTTTGATCAAGTGCGAGAATACTTCTTAGAGGAAGGTATAAGTTATGAAGATGCTATCGTTGAAGGGAAGTTACAGGAGGCAGTTGAGGGTAAATTAGTTGATCACCTTAGAAATGATTTAGGTGTGAGGTCAAAAAATTTAACACTGAAAAGTGGGGCTAAAAGATTCTTTGTATTATTTAATTGGGTCTGTCACAACTTCCCGAAACGGGAAAACTATGTAAAATCAGGATTTAAGAAATGGAATACAATTTGGCGCGATAGAGCCCTCGAAAAGTACGAAAGGATACAAAACTCAAAGAAAAGAAGATACTAAATTTTTAGTTAAGAGTAGTACCACAACTCTTACAAACTTTGGCGTTTTTTGCATTTTTATCATAACCACAAGCAAAACAAATCAAATATTCGCTATCTTCTGACTGTTCAAATTCAAATCTTTTATCTTCGGGTAAAGGCTTATGGGCTTGAGTTGGGTTTGTTTCTTGGTTAGATCTTTTTTTTATGTAATCATTATCATGAGGGGTTATTATTTTAAAGTCTTTCGAGGTTTGTATTTCCTTAAAACCTTCAGGAATGTTCTTAAAATTCGATTTTTTTTCAATTGTGGGTTCCTGGCTTACAGTAGTTTCAGATGGTCTTACTGATCCTAATGAGTCTTTTGGACCGGCAGTTATTTCTTTTATAGTTAATTCTTCTTTAGTACCTTCTTCTAATGGCGTTTCTGGTATATATTCTTCCTCTTCAAATAGAAATTCTTCGGCTTGACCCGCTTTTAATTTTTTAACATGTGCAATAATCCCTTTAATTCTATTGATGAGCATATTTTTAAATGAAGCATCAATACCTCTTAATTTTGAATAATTAAGTGCCATTTCAGAAATTTCTAGCCACAATCTTATTGCTGAATCAATTTCATTTCTCTTCTCATAACTTGTTGCTAATGCAACTTTAGTTTTTAGCTTATTATTAAATTTTGAAATGTCCATTAATGAATCAATCTCATCAATAATAAATTACAAGTTTAACATGTTGATACATCTTATTAAATATTTATTGTATTTTCATGTTTAAATTACATTTATTAAAAATTAAATTTTTATTTTGAATCCCTACTAGTAATTTAGGAAGTAAAAAGATTTCGATACGAATTATACTACAGAACTACTTATACCATGTCTATCAATCCATTTTCAGCGAATGAAATAACTAATCTTCGAAATGTAATTGAGAAAAATGGATGGAAAATCAATGGAACAATCGAAAATTACTTTCGTTACAGTATCAAAAAAGAGAAAATCCTGATTTTTACTATCAAATTTCCAATCACTCTACCTATAAGGTTAAATATACCATTTGAAGTAGTTAATTTCCGTGTTTCAATAGCATTTCAATTATGGAATCTTAATCAGGATGCCTATGCAAACATCCTTTATCTAATGAAAGCTCTTAGAAACCTTGTCATTTCTCTCACATTAGAACACAACTTTCCATTAAAAGGCAAAGAATTAGAACTCACTGAACTGCTTAATCTTATAATGCCAGAACTAATTAAAGATGAAAATGAAAACACTTGGTTAAATCGCATTCGAATCTCGCTTATGAATAAAAGAGATCAACTACAGGATTTATCTGAAGAACAACATAGAAATCTAGTAGAAACATTAATAAATCTTGGACTTAATCCTAGTTTTAATTTACCTTGGGAATTGAGTAATGGTGTACCCAAGATTAGAACTTCTGAAACGTTATTCTTTTCTAATAAAAAAGAATTTGACGAATTTTTCATTTTAGAGAAAGGATTTTTTACATATTTCAAAGATCTTGAATATAAAAAATTTTATATACGTTCTTCATTTGATAGTTATTCCCCCTACCTATTAGTTGATTTATTCAGTCAATATCCTGAGTTTAAATTAGAAAGATTAGTGGAAAATTGGATAAAATTTACTAGATTAATTTCGAATTCAATTATTGAGGTGATCGAACTTGGAAAGATTAAACAGGGTGAGTTTCTCAAGTTCAGACCATCTAAGGAATTAATCTTTAGAAGTAAAAACTTTGTATTGGACCAAAATAATTTTCCATTAACATCATTATGCTATGAAAGTTCAATTGCTAAGGAATTATTTCCCTTTCATATCGATTTATTTAATAAACCCCCAACCAATTTTGAAGTTACTGAGTCTATGAATCACTATACTAACGCAGAAGAACTTATAAAAAACTATCGTTTTGAGGAAGCGACCAAATTATTGAATGAATCACTTAAAATTTTTAACAAAAATCAGCAAAAAAAAATAGTAGTTTCGATATTGCTCAAACTTAGAAAAATTGCTACACTCTTAGACAACGAGGAGTTAGCCCTAAATTACTTACAAAGTGCTCTTAGTATTGCCAAATCTGGTGAAGTACCAATAGATTATATAATTAAAATCCATCAGAAATTAGGAATAAGTCTTTTTAAAATGAAGTATTATAAGAAAGCACTCGAACATTTTAATGTTATCGGAAACTTCTTAGAAAAAGAACAAATCTCTCTTACCAAATCAATCTATTTGGGAATGGCTTATCTTTATACAGGATTGATTCATTTAGAACAGAATAGAATTGTCGATGCGAAAGCAAATTTTAAGAAAGTTCTTGAAATTGGGAATAACTCCAGTAAGATTAGACTAAAATACTTCTTAACTCGTGCAATACAATTCAAAAATCAAGGAAATCTCTCGCAAGCTCAAAGGTTTCTAAAAGCTGGTTTAAACATTAATGAAATTAGTTTTACTGATAATAATCACCAAAATATATTAATTGATTATATCTTAGAGTTAGCAGAATTCTATATCCATCATAGGCAAGATACAAAAAAAGCTCTTTATTTTTTAAATATCGTAGAAGATCAACTCTCTCCAAAAAAAATCAATGGTATAAAAAGAGCTATTAGGTGGAACTTGTTGATGAGTGATTATTATAATAGTCTAGAAATTGATCGTCAGAAATCACAATTCTACGTAAAACAGAGTCAA
>JBHLOF010000010.1:0-59967 GCA_048940805.1 Promethearchaeota archaeon | reverse complement strand
TTGAAAGATTTGCTCATATATTCCTTTAATAATACCTGAAACATTTTAGATTTATGAGTTGCATAAAAAACTCCATCAGAAAAAGCTTTTATTAATGTGGCGTCATCATAAATGGAAGTTCTATAAATTGTGTATTTTAAATTACCAATAATCTTTGTAATTTCTGATTCCAAAAATTTCTTGTTTTCAATAATATCATACCTATCTTTAATATCTGGATCGTATTTATGAAGCAAAATTAAAAGTTGGAAATTCTCAATATAATTTTCAGAAACAATGTTAATTATATCTTTAAGATAAATTAAAGCCTCCTCAAATTTATCTTGGGATTGAATATCAATCACGTAAAATATGGTCTGTGTTTCGGAAAAATATTTACTTTTTTCATTGATATATATTTTCCTATATAACTTCTGACCCCCCAAATCCCATCGAGTAATTTGAATTCCCAATAATGAATTAGTATAAAATGTGCGCTTTGCTTTGATGGTAGGTTTCACCGTGGGCAATAGACTAAATTTCTTGTCTAATAATAATAAGATTGAGGTCTTCCCTCCATTTGCTAACCCTGTAAACAAAATTTTTTGTAGTTCTATTGTATCATTCATTATTTTTGGTAATGTTTTATGACTATTTTTTTCTCACAAATATTTTATCTTTTTCAATTTTTTCATTTAGTCGAATTGATCTCAGTTTTCGTGGAAAATCTAGATCAATATTATCAAAGATAAATCCACTTGAATTACTAGGTGCCTCCACTATTTTTAATTTTGAAGGACTTACATTTCCCTTTACAAAAGAAAGGATCTTGCTTTTTCCTAGGAATCGTCTCCTAAGATAGCTCCCATATGTGTTACATGCGACAATAGGCACACGATTTTCAAGAGCACGTGCTTTTAAATAAATATCCCAATTAAACATCCCATTTTCTCTTATTTGAGTGGGAGAAAACAATAAATCTGCTCCATTTTCAACAGCAACACGAGGCGTTTCAAAAAAGGCCATATCAAAGCAAATGAGAATTGTAAAATGATACGATTTACCTACTTTGAATAAAATTAATTCCTTTCCAGACTCAAATTGTTCTCTTTCATATGAGTATAGATGAATTTTATCTTGTCTACCGATTTCTTCACCATTTTCGTCAAAATAATAACAGGTTATCGCAGGTTTTTCAGAATTGGATCTTCTTTCCCAAATTGCTCCAGAAATTATTTTAATATTAAAATTTTTAGCCAATTTCCTTACAAAGTTATAGTCTTCTCCTCTTTCCTCTTGAAAATTACTAATTGAATTCTTAGAAAAGGGAACCCACCTCTCTGGTAAACAAACGAGTTCATTTCCTTTATCTTTATCCAGTAATTTCTTTAGAATTTTCTCAATCTCAAGGTAACAATGAGTTTTATTTTGAAAAATCTGAGGTTGGATGCACGCGACTTTCATTTTTTAATATTTTTAATATTTGTTCTATTTTATGCTGTCAATAATATCAAATAATTCACTCAAATCAGCGATTTCATAATCAGGTTTAAAACTGCCATTAATTTTTAAATTTGCATCATGTCTATCATATTTTCCGCCCCTATGAAGATAAACACTATGGATATTACTTAAATTTGCAGGAACAATATCCTTATCAATTCTATCCCCTATATATATAGTTTCTTCACCTGGGACATTAAATTTCTTTAACCAGTATTTAAAAAGCTCAGGATTTGGCTTTTTTATGCCAATTTCGTCAGAGATGATGATTAAATCGAAATAATCTTCAATTTTTAATCTCAATATTTTTTCGTACTGCTTTATTGGCAATCCATCTGTTATTATTGTAGTCTTTATTGCTAATTTCTTTAATTTTTTAAGACAATTTTCAACATCCTCATAGAGTTTAATGGAATTGATCTTTTCTTCATGATAAGCCATGACAGCAGCAGCAATAAATTTATATCGATTATTATAGGGAATAAATTCAATATTGTCATTTAATTGATTTAATCTCCGAATAAAGAAATTATAGTGTTTTGAAGAATTTGATCCATATTCTTTCACAATGTCATGAATTATCCGAACAGCTTCTTTTCTATCGATCTTTAAACCTAGACTAATCATCGCATCAATTCCTTTAATTCTAGCTCTCTCAGACAATCCTGTTGAGTCAAATAAACAATCATCGAGATCGAAACCAATTAGTTTTATTGGAGACATATTACGGTCAACCTTTTAATTAGATTTATAAGTGTAAAAAAAATTAACAGCGTATTTTATTTGTCTAAAGATATTAGAGGTTGAGTTAAGATAAATTTATTTATCTTTAATAATATATAATCTTTAATATTCATTTATTTTAGGTTAAACATTCAAAAATAGCTACAGCGCTTATATAATAAAAAAAACGTAGTGGAGATTCATTAGTTGAAGACTATTGTAGCCATATCATATTTTCATCGTAAGATCGGACCGTTAGTTTTTTATTCGACTCCAAAAAAATCTTTAGATAAAGAATTAGCAAGTAAAATAGCTAATATTATGGATCAACAATTTAATGAAGGTTTTTTTACTCATTCATTTGAAAATTTAAAATCGATGAATTATTATTTTGAAATTCACTCTGATTGGGCTCGTGGAAATAAGGAGATGTTAATGGTATCGACAATTATAGATCAACAAATTCTCCCAGAAATCGAAGAGAAAATTGCGGAGCTATGTATCGAGTTCTCAGAACAATTGCACTCAAATGAGGAAATTTATACTGCTTTTTATATTAATGATTTGAATTATCACGAAAATGAAAAAGAAATTATAATAAAAAATGAAGCTCTTGTAAAGGCATTGTTAAATAATTTATACTCATCGATAATTGAAGACATAAGAGAAAAGACAGAAGAAGAGAAAATTGCAATCCTATTGAATGATAAGCCCATATTTAATACTTTAGAAATGCTTTCCCAGGGCCCAGTCTCTTTAGAATGGTTGAGAGAATGGTTTTTTGAACATTTTCCAGATAAAAAGTTTGAAGATATAATTGATACTTTAGTTGAAAAGCAATTCATTTTTATTAATCAAATTGGTCTTGTAGAAAAATATGTACTCCTATTAAAGGAAGTTAACGCAGAAAGAATACCTCCTGATACGGTTATTGAATATATCGATGATAAACCAGAATTAATCGATTTGCTCTTACCAAAAGTTCAAGATTATTATAGTAAATATGAAAAAAAAAGTGAAGAAGAATTAAAAGAAGATACCACAACTCTATTTCGAATTATGGCAGATCCCAAGAAATATAGTGTTCTTAGGGAACTAAGAAATGGATTAATTTTAAAAGATATGCTCCCTAAGTTAGTTTCAAAGAAATCGTTAGATACTTTAATGGAAACAATTGAATTTTTAAAAAAGCATGATGTAATTGAAGAATTAAACAATGATGGTGAAACTTATATCGTCTTAAAGACAAATTTGCAAATTACCACAGCTTTTCCAGAATGGATGAGAAAACTTTTACCAAAAGAACCTGAATCACGGAATAATAAATATACTAATCAAGATTTAGATAAAAAAGAGAAGAACCCCACCATAATAAGTATTGATGATATAGAATCTAATAAAACCGATCGTAATTCTTAAATCAACTTCCGTTTACACAAAATATTTGGTGATTATAATGAATAATGGGGAAGAATCTAAGGAAGATCTAAAGAATTTATTAGGTTTTATGGGGATTGAAATCTTATTTGCTATTGATAAGGGCGCAAAAAATTATGAAACAATCAAATTATTTTCTGGTTTACCATTATCATGTATCAAAGGTCGAGTTCCTGTTTTATTAGAACTAAACCTAATTAAAATAGTGAAAAAAGAGCATTTTTTGACGGAAAAAGGGATAAAATTCAAAAATCAATTAGAAAATACTTCATAATTTTCAGTGGAAACTCATTCTTTTAAAGAGAAAAAATCAGATTGGGGCGACGTGAATCATAACTAAGAGCATTAGTTCTTATTGTCATAAGCTCATCATTTTTCTTCTCGTATTATATTAAATAAGGTGTCTTATCTTCTTTAACTTTTACCTTGATTTAATTTCTCTTGACTTAAATTTCTATATTTTTTCTCATAATATCCATGTTTTTTGAACCCACCATGCTTTTCTATAAATCTATTCAATCCTTCTCCCTCTAAGATTTGGTTCTTAATGGAATTATAATCCCTTTTTGAAATTTCTTTCTGTTTCAGTAAGAAATCTAAAATTTCAAGGGCCTCTTCGTTTGTTGAGCATCTTCTTAAAAAATCAATAGCACCAGGATTTATTAATTCATTTGGGAGGAATTCTTCATCTGTTATTTGTTGATGATCAACCTTATTTTCAATAGAGTCAATTTTTATGAACTTCTCTTTTTTCGTTATTTCAGCTGTTAAATGAGGAAATTTTTCCTTCAATTCACCCTTATCATACGATAAAGTTAATCCCTCTTCATTCTCAACTTTAATTTTCCTATCTTTCTCTTTCTTATCGTTTTTTCTTTCCATAGGGCAATAAAAATCAGAAGAAATAAATCTTTAAACAATGATTAATTAGGATAATTTAATCTAGGTATTTAAATTAATTTTTTATGGATTTACATGAAAATTTTAATTACTGATGAGATCCAGAAAGAAGCTTTTACGATTTTTGAGGAGAACAGCTTAGAATATAAAGAATTTTATGAATTTACCCCAAATGAACTAGAAAAAGAAATTCAGGATTACGATGCTATTATAGTTAGGTCCAGAACAAAAATAACAGCTAACATATTAGATAATGCTAAACAATTAAAAGTGATTGGAAGAGCAGGTGTAGGGCTTGATAATATTGATGTAAAAAAAGCAGAAGAATTGGGAATAAAGGTTTTTAACACTCCTAAAGCCTCTTCGGTTTCAGTGGCAGAATTAACAATTGGTTTAATTTTAAATTTAGCTAGGCATATATCAAAAGCTGATGAGACAATGCATTGCGGTAGATGGTGTAAAAATGATTATATGGGATATACTTTAATGGGTAAGAAGATAGGGCTAGTTGGTTTCGGAAATGTAGGTCAAGAAGTTGCAAAAAGATGTTCTGCTTTCGGAATGAAAATTAGTGTTTACGATGCAGATGAGGAAGTTATAAAGTTAGCTAGAAAATTAGGATATGTTGCATTTAATAAAGCTGATGATCTTATAAAAGATTCCCTGATAATCTCATTACATTTACCTTCTACTACTGAAACTAAATATTTTATAAACGAAAGGAGACTCAAACTAATGAAAAATAACACCCTTTTAATAAATACTGCTAGAGGAAATTTAGTTGATGAGAATGCATTAGCGAAAGCCTTAAAAGATAAAAAAATTGGTGGTGCTGCTTTAGACGTTTATCAGCAAGAACCATTAACTAACATGGATTTATGTTCTTGTGAAGATAATTTAATTTTAACACCTCATATAGGAAGTCAAACAGTAGAAACGCAAATTGAAGCTAGTAAAATTATTACAGAAAAAGTAGCTAACTATCTGATGAGTTTTTTATCCAAATAGAAGAACCATAAAAATAATATAATATGCTTGTTTTTAATTAATATTACTTTAGGGATGTGTCGAAAATTACGAAATCTGGATATAGCTACATAAAAGAAACATTTGAGAACCATGAAAAGGGCTATCAAACACCAAATTGGTATCGTGGTATTGAATATCGGAAAGGCGGATCAATTCAAAGAGTTGATAAACCGACTAAAATTTATCGTGCAAGGGAATTAGGATATAAAGCGAAGCAAGGATATGTTATCATACGAGCTAGGATTAGAAAAGGAGGAATGCATAAAGTTCGTCCAAAGAGAGGAAGAAAACCGAGAGCTATGGGTGTTTCTAAATATACTACTGGTAAAAATCTACAATGGATTGCTGAAGAAAGAGTTCAAAGAAAATACCCCAATATGCAAGTTCTTAATAGTTATAAAATATATTCTGATGGAAGACATTGGTATTATGAGGTCATTTTAGTAGATCCATCGCATCCTGTGATTAAATCAGACCCTAAAATAAATTGGATTACTGAACCTCAACATAAAAAAAGGGTAACTAGAGGTTTAACTTCCGCGGGAAAAAGAGCGAGAGGTTTGTATAAAAAAGGATGGGGATCTGAAAAGACGCGACCTAGCATTCGAGCAAATAAAGGTCGGGGTAAATAACTTATAACAAAATACTTCTTATTAATTATCTGTTTAAATGTCCATATTATTTATTTTTAAAAAGTGAGGATAAATTTTTAAAAATAAAGTTATTATTAAAATATTAGGCGATAAAAGACCTCAAATGTAAGTTTACAAAAAACTATGATCTTGGATGATTTTGCTAAAAATTATATTAAATTAGGACTTAGAATCAACAAGCATATTGATGGGTATGTTGAACATTATTATGGACCTTCAGAACTTAAAAGAGCAGTTGATCTCGAAGAAAAATTTTCTCCTAACACACTTCTAAATGACTGTAAAACTCTTATGGATCAAATAAAAAATCAGGGATTTGAGGAAAATCGTAGAAAATTTTTACATAAGAATCTATATTCAATTCAGACTATTTTAAAAAAATTAAATGGTGAAGTTATCCCATATTTGGAATTGGTTGAGAAATTATTTGATTTTAAACCAATCCTTTATGATGATGAGTTTTTTTATGATCTTTCATTAAAAGCTGAAGAATTATATAAAGGGAAAGGAGATATCTCCACCCGCATGACGAAATTTGCTAAAAAGAGAACAATTCCTAAAAGTATTTTAAAAACAAAATTCTTTGAGGTACTTAGGATTGCAAGAAACAGGACTAATATAATCTTTCCTGGGGTATTACCAGAAGGTGAAAGAGTTGAAGTAACCGAAGTAAAAGATCAGAACTGGTCATGCTACTGTTGGTACCAAGGAAATTATTTATCAAGAATAGATATTAATGTCGAAAAAGCCCATTATTGGACCCATTTACTCAATGTGGTTTGCCATGAGGTATATCCAGGCCATCATACTGAACGAGTAATAAAAGAACAACAATTACTTCGTGGAAAGAATTATTTTGAAACCTCTATTCTCTTAATTTATACACCAGAAATGGTGATTTCAGAGGGTATTGGATCAATAGCTGAAAGGGTTATTTTTGAACCTTCAGAAGGATTAAAAGTTTTGTTAGAGCATTTTTCACTTAATCCTAAAAAAGAGGATACCATTGATGATTTAGTAAGCCAGAGCAAAATTAGAGAAGGATATAGAAGATTACAAAGTAATCTAGCATACCACAAGTATGTTAACGAATGGAGTGATGATAAGCTTATAGAATATTGTAATTCCTTTAAAATTATCCCAAATCAGGGGATTACTTCTATGTTAGATTTTATATCTGATGACCTTTGGGCACCTTACACACCAGTTTACCAAGGAGAACGGTTGATCATAGAAAAATTTGGCAATCCGATCAAACCCTTTCATTTTTTGAAGTTATTATCTGAACAATTTTTGCCATCTGAATTATTATAGAAATTTTTGTGTAATTACAGGCTACTTAGAAAAAAAGAGGAAAATTAATGATTCCCATGAAGAGAATTTTAAGGAATTATATTCCCATTACCATGTGGCATAATTATATACTCCCTTAGATTTGTTAATTTTTTAGGATATTGTTATAATTTCTCAATAGGGATATTTAAATTCCTATTTTTTAGAGAGATATTACCACTGATTTCAACAAAAAAATATGAAAAATATTGGCTCCTATAATGAGAGCTTTGAGCAATTATACCCCCATCTCCACATGGAGATGGCTAATATAGAAATTCAGATTTGCAAAGTAAAATCAAATTACCAAGGATTTAGGTCATTTTAGATTTTATTTATTGAAGTTGTCATTCCACCATCTATTATAATATTCTGACCTGTAATATAATCTGAAGCTGGTGAAGCTAGAAATAACGCCACATCAGCGACTTGCTTTGATTCCCCGATCTGATCTAAAGGAATTTTCACGTTTCTCATTTTTATCCATTCTCTAATGAAATCAGGATCATTATTATAGATTGGAGTAAGAAAAATACCGGGACAGATTGCATTTACAGATATGCTTGGCCCTAATTCAAGAGCCCACAGTTTTGTAAAGGCTATAAGCGCTGCTTTACTCACACTATATATACCAATAAAAGGATTTAATCCGCATTCTGTTCCAGCACAGGATGTGATATTGATAATTTTCCCTGCTAAGGGTTTGTATTTTTGTCTTCTTATATGTTTATAGAAAGCTCTTGTAACATTCCATGCACCTTTCACATTTACATTCATTACCTTATTATAATCTTTCATCTTAGTTTTCAATGATGAGGATCCTCCTCGTATCCCAGCATTATTAACTAGCAAAAAAACGTCATCGAATTGTTGAAAAACATTCTTTCTCATGGAGTTAACTTGCTCTTCATCAGATATATCTGCTATTGCTAAGAAAATTTCAACGCTATTGGATTTCAAGATTATTTCTCGAGTTTCTTCTATAGCCTCTTGGTTTACATCATTTAGAACCAAATTTGCTCCTTTCTCTGCAAATTTAATAGCCATCTCACGCCCAAATCCGCTACCTGCTCCAGTGATTAGGGCAACTTTTTTTTCTAGAAATTTTTCTTCCATATCTTATCAACTTTTTAATAGGTGATCCATATTGAGAATTTAAAATAAACTTTATCAATGGATATATGACGACTATTCAACCTTTTAATTAGAAAGCAATTAATTCTAGATAAAACCCTAAGATTTCTATTGTATTTAGATAAAAGAATTTTACTTTTCCCGCATCCCCGCTTTGGATAACATTGATTCCTAAAGTATTTTGATAAAATTCCATTAAAGGTTTTGCTTTCTTAGTAAAGATACCTAAGTGGTGTAACCCTTGCTTACCTTCATTTAGATATTCCAAATATAAATGATTTCCCGTAGATTCTAGAACTTCTACAATTTCTAGCTGTTTTCCATCAAATTGTTGCATTACTTTTTTCATTTTAAAAGAAGCTTTCTGACCTTTGAAAATTACATTTGATTTTTGCTCTACTATGTTCAATTTCTCTTTAAAGTTGAGGATAGAACTAAGTATTTCAACTGTTTTTTCAATATCCCTTACAAGTATCCCAATTTGATCAAATTTAGATAATTTAAATTCCAACATATACTTTATATCATACTACAACTATTTAACAGTTGTACCGATTTTTTCAAAATATGGTTATTAGTACAATCAAATTTGCCTTAGAGAGGTCATTAATTTATTGACATACTTTGACTCAAGAGTTCCTATAGAAATCAATAATTTTGATGAAATTAAAGAACGATTAGATATTTGCGAAAAGTTAGGTATAAAGAACATTATCTTAGAACCTAAGGAGAGTATCACCAAAATCCCTTCAGACATTAGAAAAAAAATCAAGGATATTTCAGATTTAAACGTTTATTTTCGAATCAATTTAAGATTAAATACAATTAATGATTTTAAAACCACAATTAAGAAATACAGTAATTTCAAGGGTATATTATCTTTAGAATCTTTAAATAAAGAAGTTCAATTGCAATCTGCGAAGGATACGAGAATTGATATAATTTCTTTTTCTGATCCAGAGATAATCAAAACAATTAGTCCGGGGGTTGTCTCCTTAACAAAACAAAATAATTCATTTCTTGAATTTTCATTAGCACCAATTATGGTTAGAAACAAACCGTTGCAGTCAAAAAATTTTAGAAATCTATACAAATCTATGCAAATTGCATTAAAGTTAAAAGGCAATTGTATAATAAGCGGAAATTTTAAAGAAACTTTCGATTTTAGGCATCCTAGAACTTTATTAAGCATTTGTAACTCACTTCTAGGAATTCCTATGAATTTGGCAAAAAAAGCTTTTATCTCAAATCCTAAAACCTTAGTTGAGAAAATTAGGAATCATCATGATAAAATTATAGAACCAGGAGTAAAATTGATTTAGGAGGGATTTAAAATAGCCAAAAAAGAGAGATCAAGATATATTAAGTTCAAAATAATTAAAGAGAGTGATATAATACTTGAGCCGAATAGCATTTTAAAATCAATATGGCAATCTATATGGCGATATTTTGGGATGAAAGAGGCAAATAAAATAGGGTTATGGTTGGTAGAATTTAATCCAGAGGAAAATTACGGGATTATAAGATTCTCACATGAAACAAAAGAAATAATTATAACTGCTCTTACTCTTATTCAAGAGATCAAAGGAAATAGAGTAATTTTTTCGCCGATAAAGACTTCCGGCACAATTAAATCTTTAGAAAAAAAAAAGTTATAATGAAAATCGATTAAAATATATACTCATCAAAACTATCAGTTTAATATAATATGGAAAAAACAACGTTAACAAATGCATATATTCAGCAGATAAATGAATTGACAAAAGCAAATTTAAACATCCCGATAAAATCATTTAAAGGTCTAATTGAAGGTGAATATCTCCTAATCGTTCAATCATACATAGAGAATTCAATTAAGTTAGCAATTTATCCAATAAATAAAGATAAAATCATTAAAATAAGTCTGTGTAGTTTAAAGCTATCAAAGCGGATGTTAAAAGAGATTTCTAAAATATTACAGAAATTTCAAGTCATTCATACATCAGGATTTTTGAAGATAGAAAACCAATTAATATATGAGTGCTACTTAGATCTAAGATTTTCAGATAAAAAAAGTGTGGATTTGCAGAATTCGCTAGATAACATAAAAACTACTTTTGAAAAAATAAATATAGAAGAAATCGGATTATATAATAAAACAAATTCTTAATCATGAGTCTTTGGAAAATTTTTTTGAAGTTTTCAGATGGAGCAGACCAAGAACTTATACTCTTTGATGCAAAATCCTATTTTGGTGGATACCTAAAAATAAAGAGAAGCTTTTTCAATACGCTCTTAAAATCAATTAAAATGACAAAAAAATACTTCACGGATAAGGCAATTGAGAAGGTAATAAGCCCGGATGAAACAGATTGGACATTGAATCCCTGGATGCTCTTAGTTATTAAAGAAGAAGAAAAAAAGATTCCGTTTTGGCTTTTGATTAAAAGAGAAAAAGATTTAAGCGGTTTACTTATCGCAATAGGACCAAAAAGTTTTGCAGAATATAATGACAAGAATTTACCAGAGACAAAACGGGAAATTAAGCGTTTAATTAATTATATTATAACTTATTTGAATAAGTTTAACTGCGTTGTTTTCCTCCCAAAACATCTAACGTAACTCAAAGTGGATTTGGAACTCTAATTATTGTACCTATAATGTTGTTAGATATTGAATTTTTATTGAAAAAAGTAAGCAAAAATATTAAATTAAATTTTAATTATCAATTTTAATCTTCAACAAAACTATACAAGCAACAAAGATTAACTTTGAAAAGGTTAGGTTATTCCATTTTAAGCGGGATTATTCTATTTAATTTTTTGATAGTATCATCTTTATTTATTATCAATTGCTACGGAGCTGCCGAGGAAATTGATGCGGAATTCGGAGAAGCTCCTATTATTGATGGAAATATTGACGATTCTGCAAATGAGTGGAAAAATGCTTATAAAACTCATATTAATCTAACTGATTTACCAATCGATTTATGGGTTATGCAGGATGATAAAGATTTATTCATTTCTGTTCAAGTCGATTTAGAAGAACCCGCTCATAATTCAACAGAATTCGTAGGCTTATTAATTTCGAATAGCTCCTCAGAAAACCGAGAAGACTTTATAGATGCAAAAATTGTACAATTCTCTAATATCCAGATTGGTGATTTTGATTACCTTGATTATTTTATTAATGAAAGTATTTTTTTTAACGATACAAGCTATCAAGGTGAAGGTGCCGGGAAATTAAATGATAAAATATCGATCTATGAGTTTTCTATCCCAATTGAACAGCCGTTAACTCTAGGATATGAGGAGGATGCATTATTAGAGTATGACATGACTTATGCTTTCAACATTACATATGGAAAAATACCTTTTTATCCAGATGGGATTATTAAGAGTGAAGTAGTACTTATCAATATTTTTAAACCTACAGTAGAGCAACAGTTACTTATGGATATAATCCTTCTGGTTCTTATAAGTACTGTTTTCAGTATTGTTGGAATTCTCTCGGTATATTACATCTACAAAATATTTAAATTAAAAGAAAAAATGGAGAGACTTAGAACATAAAATGTCAAAAATTCCTAAAGTCCAAGTAGAAGACCAAAAATCGAAAACAAGAAGAATTACTGAGGATAAGTTTGCTTTCAGAACAGTAATAATCTCCACTATTCTTGGTATGGTTTTTTTTGTTGTTTCATTATTATTTAATACCGAAATTGTTTCTATCCTCTCCGGGATAAACGTCCTTTTTGATATTTTAGATATTTTCATAAGAGTTCTAGCAATTCTGTTATTTTTCCTTTTTATGATAATCAGTGTAGGAAATTATAAGGAGATGACGGGAAAACCAAGCGGTTGGAAAGAGTTCTTATTACTCATCGTCTTATCATTAGGACAAACATTATTAAATTACTTCGTCTTTATCTTTACTCTAATTGGACTTATATTAATTCTACTATATTTGTATCTAGTCCAGGAAATATAATAAGGTTGAAAGATGATTTCGACATTCCTTTTCATCGGACATAGAGGCACTAGGAGAGATTTTGATGAGAATACAGTTACAGCATTTAACAAAGCTATCGAATTTGGAGCAAATTATATTGAATTTGATATTCGTAAAACAAAAGATCATCAACTAGTAGTATTTCATGATTCGAATTTAAGTAGAACTACGAATGGATCAGGACTCTTAAAAGATTTCTCATACCGAGAGATCAAGAATTTAAAGACCCTAATTAATCGAGATACCATTTCTTCATTAATAGATGTCTTAGACAAATTTGTTGGGAAAGTCAATTTTATGATTGACTTGAAAGAAGAAGGACTAATTAATGAAATGGTTAAAATTGTAAAAGAAAAGGACTTAATATCAAATACGGTTATAAGTAGTAAGTTTTTAAATGAATTATTAGAAATAAAAAGGGAAATCCCTAAAATTAGAATATGTTATAACATTTCAAAGGGGGTAGGTTTAACCCTTGCAGAATTTTTAGGAATGGGATCGGATGTTAAAAAAAAATACAATTTTGACATGATAAGTTTAAACTCGAATTTATTATCACAAAATTTCATTAAAAAATGCCATTCAAACAGAACTAGAGCTTTATCATGGAATTTCATTGATGAAAAAAACCCGTTAAGGAAAATCAATGACTTAATCTGCCAGGGTATTGATGGCATTTTGTTTGATGATTATAAGAACATTAAAAAAATTAAAATGAAGTACTCTTAAGGGCGTTCTTTAATTTGAGACAATCCATTAGGGAGATACAAAAGTATTTCATCAATAGACAATAACTCTACCCATTTTTTCAGTGATAT
The DNA here is from genome assembly GCA_048940805.1 of Promethearchaeota archaeon. Lineage (GTDB taxonomy): Archaea > Asgardarchaeota > Lokiarchaeia > Sigyniarchaeales > SOKP01 > Loki-b32. Next base: position 46,469 of record JBHLOF010000010.1, on the reverse strand, counting down.
ATCGACCATTCGTGTAAAGAGAGATTTCAATTGATTTGCTAACTTTCCTTTTGTTAAATTTTTCGATTTGGTGGGTACTATTGTTATTATCATATTTGTATATTTCTTAACTGAGGCTTCTGGACCACAAATGATCTTAGGAAAATAGCCTTGATTATTGTTATTTACACCCATTTTCAATTCAACAAGAAATAAACCAATGGAAATTTCAGTTTTTATATTCTTCAGCATATTTTTTTTTCCAGAAATAATAAATGATCCTTTTGGTAAATATTCACCCGATGGTGGAGTTCTTGTAATTTGGTTAGGGTTGATATAGAACACATCCACAACACCCCAGTTTTCCTTCCAAGCCCGGGAGTAACTAGCAACGAATACAGCTGTTTCCTCAATTGTAGTTATTGGAATTTCTGTTTTTTTTGGGTTTCTAATAACAACTAAGGGAGAACCTGGGAAGTTTGTATGGAATACTAAATCATGTGAGTCTAAATATTTTTTAAAAATAATTTCATTAGTAGCAGCATCCCTCCCCCCAATTATTAGGAATCCATCTGAGGACTTAAACCACCTAAATTTCTCGTACCATTTCTTTTGAGGTTTTTTTACAAGGAAATCAATCCCTATGTCAGTAGACTCCTTTTGGTGTTTTAACTTACTGATTTTTCCTTCGGTCATTTTTATTGCGGTAATAGTTCCCTTAATTTTTTTTTCAGCTTTTTTTCCCTTAGAATAAATTAAATTTGTGTTTTCTCCAAGAGATTTTTTTAAATTTAAATAAACATCAGAGTCATTTATTCTAACTAAGAGTTGATTTGTAGAGGGATAAATTTTACTAAAAAATTCCGTGCCATCTAACTTATCAATTTTTGCATTTGTTAATTTACTGTTAATATCTTCCCATGTGTATCCTTTTTGTCTAGCATCTAAAATCACTGATAATAGCTTCTCAAATTTATTGAAATTTTCATAGAGAAAATCTCCTATTTCATAATACTTTTTCTTTTTTATTTGGAGTTCTTCAAGGTAATCTCGTTGATTTTTTAAGATTTTTTGTTGACTTTTAATCATTTGTTCGATTTTCTTATCTTGAGGACTTTTTATTGATTCATAATCAATTTTAGAATAAAACTCATCAACAGCCTGGTTAAAAGAGCCAAACTCTTTTCTTTTAAATTCTTTAAATATTTCCAACTCAAATGGTAAGACAGCTAACTCAATATCTCGTTCATTTAATACAATATTAGCTTTTATTTCGCCAAATAAGAGCTCATTCCTAATTCCTTTAAAAGCTTCAAATAATAATTTAAAATTATCATCATTGAGATTTTTACCCAGATTTTTTTTGTCTAGATCTGCTCTAAAACAAATTTCTTCACTGTACAATCCAGAAATTTTTAGTTTTCTTGATAATTCTCTTACAATTTCATTTTCAGACTTCCTAAAATGTAATTCGAAATCTTCCCTATTGAGAGTGAAAAAATCTTTTTCGTCAGTTTTAGGAAATTTGTATTCTTTTTTTGGGAGAAGGGTTCTGTCCTTAAATTTTCGATAATGCTTTGCGATAATTATCTTGTCCTCCTGGTCTAAAAGTAAGAAGTTTCCTTTATTAAACAACTCGATCACAAACTTCCACGATCCTTCCTCTCGATCTGTTAGTTCTATCACTATTATTCTATCGAATTTATATTGAGAGACGCTTAGTATTCTTCTATTTTTGAGTAGCTTCCTCAAAGTTCTGATATATTGGCTGGGGTACTCTGGTATCGGATAATCATATTCAGTTAAATTAATCCTAGTATCTTTTTTAATAATAAAGATTTTTTTCCCAAAGTTGGTGTTAATTTTTAGAATCAATAAATCTTGAACCTCATAAATGTTGGAAATCGATCCGTCCACCAGTATCGTTTCTAATTCTTTTACGATTGCAAATACATCAAAATTAGAGAATTCTTTAGCGACTTTCATCATACTTTGTCTAATTTTTAGTTTGTCAAGATATATAATTATTTTTATAGTAAATAATATTTATATTAGTAATATGGGAAAGCGTAAGAAAGTGGATATCAGAAAAAGAAGGCAAAAGCTAATAAAGGAGAAACAGAAAGAATTACAACAAAAGACAGCTAAAGGAGAGAAAGCAATAAAGGTTCCTACAACCGATATAGATCTTCGATTAGAGAAAGAAACAAGACTTTATTGGATAAAGGCTATAACTGGTGCTTTAAGTGCTTTAATAGGGAGATTGATATTCGGGTTAATTGGTTGGTTTTTATTATTATGGATGCTTTTCTGGTGGTTTGTCTTTCCTTTTATCGTAAGCTTTTTTATTTTAAAATATGAGTATGATAAGGAAGAATGGAATTGGAAAAGAATTATTTTACCGGGAATCGGTATATTTTTCTTTATGTTTATGATAGTTGGTGTTATTACTCATACTATCTTATTTTATGTTCAAGATTTCTCTTCAATATTAGAGCTTTTTATATAGAATCCCTCGGGATTATATTTACAACAAAATTCTTTGTTTAACTATTTTTTCTTTTTTTTCCTTGGATGTGAATACTATTTCTTCTAATTTATAAATGCGTTCACAATAAATGCATTGTATTTTTAAGGGTTTTTCTTCCAAAACTAAAAATTCAGTATCAATAGGTTCTTTTTCAGAATTTGAGATACAGGTTTGATTTACACATAATATTAATTTTTTTATAATATTGGGTAATTTTACCTTTTTTTTTTCTATTACTTTATTATCTTCAATAAGAGAAATTGTTGCATTTGGTGAGAGAATCGAAATTTGTTGCATTTGAGTTTCATTTAGAAATACATTCTCAATTTTAATAATATCTTTAGTGTTATATTTATTAGAAGAGACATTAACCCCTATAGTTATCAAATTCTTAACTTCATCAAGCCCGGTAAGATTTAGAATTGTTAACGCATACCCTGCATCAATGTGATCAATTACAGTCCCTTTAGTAATTTTTACAATTTTTAATTTTTCTTCCATCATTTTCATAATTTAAATCAGCTTAATTGATAAAGGTTTTGTTCATTGGTACATATTTTTTTAGTTAAAAGAATAGAACAGTACAAAAAAATAGCACTGTAGAAAGGATGAAGATATAAGAGAGATTGTCATCAATTTCCAGATCTAAATAATCAATAAAACCGAGAATTATCGAGCCTAATAACGGAATGAAGAATATTCCTAAATTCTTGAGTAAATAGACATTTTGTAATAAATTCAACACAATAAACCCGAAAATAAAGGCAGCTATAATTCCCGCAATTAAACCTTCATATGTTTTTTCAGTATTACGAATTTTCTTTTTTCCAAAAATTCTACCTATTAGATTGGATGATGCATCCCCTGATACTGCTATAACCATTGATGTACATATAATCATAGGTCCAACAGGTTGGATTAAGCCATATAGTAAAATTATCGAAAAACAACCAATACTCATAGAGATATGTGGACCAAATCTCATGTGCAATTCTTTTTTCTTCAAGATTTGGTTTACAGCTTTTAAGGGGTAATATTTTGGCTTTAAAATTCTAGAAAATTCTGCTGTCAATAATCCAATCATGGATACTCCCACCAAAAACACAACAAGATTTTGGGTAAAAATCATTATATCACTTCCAATATCAAACATTCCAATAAAGAAACTTGGGAAAATATTTAAAATATAAATAAAAAAATTTTGAATCAAAAATCCTAAAGTAAAATAGAAAAAAATTATCCCAAGGACAACTAAATGAGTTAACTTCCTATAAATGTCATATTTTAGTGGTATCTTTTTTGTCTCTTCTCGAGTTTCTTCTGCTAAGCTTTTTCTTTCACCAACAATTCTCTTTTCTCTTCTTACTAAAAGGTAAAAAATAGGAATATAGAAAGTTACAAAAATTATCATTAAGAAGTCAAAAGGGAAAGCAATAAAGGTTGCATTTAGAGTATTTATAATATTGATAATAACTATATTACTCGTTAAAGAAGTTAGAAAAACTATCGAATTTGCTGCATTATTTACAAAAGCACCTTTCTCACCGTTTTTCTTAGCTAAATAAGTGATATAGAGCAATATCAAGCCATAAGAATAAAGAATGCATATAATTATAACCGAAGTTATATTCACTAATTACCAAACTCTTTAAATTTTAATATTTAAAGCATTCCAAAATTTTAAGATTTTCCCTATATCTAAGGGTAAAAAAAAGAAAAAATTATAAAATTATAGTTTTAAAATTTAGATTCATCGATGTTTGGCATTTCTTCCGATTTCAAAGCTGCTGCTATACTTTCTGAGGGTAATTCGTAGTCTTCTAATGCCCCTGTCATATATTCTTTGTAAGCCAGTAAATCAAAATATCCATGACCACTAAAATTGAAGAGAATTACTTTCTTTTCTCTGTTTTCTTTAGCTTTTACGGCTTGATCAATAGCTTCCTTTATAGCATGAGCAGTCTCAGGTGCAGGGAGAATGCCTTCTGTTTTTGCAAATTGGATTCCAGCTTTTATAACTTCAGTTTGATGATGCATTGTTGCTGAGATTACTTTATTATTAACCAAAATTGAAACGATAGGAGCTATTCCATGATACCTTAGTCCCCCAGCATGTATCGGACTTGGGATAAATGTATGACCTAATGTATGCATCTTTGCAATTGGTCCTTTCATTGCAGTGTCTCCAAAATCCCACCGATATTCTCCTTTACAAACACTAGGGCAAGCTCGTGGTTCTACACCAATGATTTCTATTTCTGAATTGTCTCCGTTTAATTTGTCTCTAGCAAAAGGGAGCATTAATCCAGCAAAATTAGAACCACCACCCATACACCCAATTACTATATCAGGATTTTCGATCCCTACTCTTTTTAATTGTATTTTTGCTTCTTGCCCTATAACAGTTTGATGCAAAAGTACAAAATTTACTACACTTCCTAGCGAATATCTTATTTTGTCACTAGTCATACTGTGCTCAATAGCTTCAGAGATCGCAATTCCTAGACTTCCAGGATGATCTGGATCTTTTTCTAAAAATATTTTTCCCGATTCAGTAAATCTTGAGGGACTTGCATGGACTTCAGCATCATATGATCTCATCAATATTTTTCTTCCTGGTTTTTGATTGAAACTGGCCCTTACCATATAAACGGTACATTTTAAATTGAATATATTACATCCGTAGGCTAAACCTGAGCCCCATTGTCCTGCACCTGTTTCGGTAACTAATTCTTCAAGCCCATCTTTCTTAGCAAAAAATGCTTGAGCTATCGCCGTATTTGGTTTGTGCGATCCTGTAGGAGAGGTTGATTCATTTTTATAAAAAATTTGTATGGCATCTCCTTCTATTCCTAACTCCCGTTCTAACCCTAAAGCGCGATGGAGAGGTGTTGGTCTATAAGTTTTAGCATATATTTCTCGTAACTCATTTGGGATAGGAATCGTCTTCTCTTGTGATACTTCTTGCAGTACACATTCCTTTGGAAATATGGCAAATGCCATTTCTGGCGGTGCAGGTTTTCCATCCATTGGATTGACCAAAGGGGTCATAGGAGTGGGCAAATCTGGTACAATATTTATCCATTCTTTTGGAACCTCGTTAGGTTCTAGGTTTATCCTTGCCTTAAAAAAATCTGTCATTTTCTTTACCACATTTTTTTTATTTATTATTAAATGTGTGTCGTTAGTTTATTGGATACCAATCGATTAACGCACAATTAAAATATAAATTTAGTGTTTAAAGGGATACAATCAAAAGAAAAAAGAAGAGCTCATTAAATTTAGTCCTATGCTAAGGCGTTCTCGCCACGCCATGGCCACTGCCAGCACCACATGGGGTTGTTAGCAAGTTTCATAAGACATTAGTTATAACATAATATAATGATATTGATTATTTTATTATATGGCTTAAAAAGTTAACTCTTTTTCTTTGATCTTTTTGTAATATTAACTAGAAGAAGATATGATTTGAAATCAGGTTAAAATAAGTTTTACTGTACTTTTGGAGTAAATTATTTGAAATAAAGTTATCTATTCTCAAAAATTTTAAACAAATTTTGAGCTGCAATACGCATGACCTTTACAGATTTCATTAAAGTATCAATAACAGTTCCCGCGCACACAATAACTAATCTCCCCGCATTAGTAATTATAATATAGCCATTTTCAGCCCTAACAATGATTTCACTTAAATCCTCTTGAAATAATGTCTGGATTGTAGATCTACCCGTCATTAATAATGCACTTGCTAATCCACAGAATTGATCCCCATCAACGTGATATTGGGGTAACGCCGAGAAGGCAATTTGGTACCCTTCAGAACTTACAAGTGCTATTGCTTCAATATCCGCATTAGATGTAATAAAGGTAATTTGAGGACTAATTTTCTCTATGTCGTCTTGATTAATTCCTAAATCGGATCCAAACTGTATAAACCTACACCTTTAGAATTTTAAGGAATTTTTCATACAATATTATAATTATAATAATAATTTTTCTTATTATATTTTTATATTGGGTAGAAAAGTGGGATAAAAAAAGAATAACTCTTTGAAAACTACTCCTAAATTTTATTTAAATTCATTTAAAAAGATGAATTGCCATTAATCTTTAAAGTAAGAAATTTTACTATATTATTACAGAAATTATGATAACCACACGAGAATCTATTAATTATCAGTTTTCTTTAATATTTGGATATTCATCCCCAAATGATCTCGTTGCTGGAGATGTTATTGGTCCCGGAAGATTAACGAGAGAAAAGGTAAATGAGCTCTCTCAAGAAGTTATAAGATATTTAGCTATGTATAATGCGGTACTTAGGGACTATACAGGAGCAGAAGTGTTTAGTGTTGAATTTGATTTGTATAATCTCGATGAGAAATCTGCAAAAACTCAGATTTATCCTAAATCGATGATACTTATCCCGGGAGAGTTTAAAGAATGTGAAACATTACTCTTGGCACTAAAACCAGAAACTGGTTATTTAGATGTTCATAAATCCAGAAATTCTATGAATGATATAAGCAAGCTTTTTTATGAGGTTGAGGAATTTGCTGATAGGCCTGATCTTTCTAACTTAGATAAACAAAAATTCTATAATAAATTTGCTACAAGGTTTAGTAAAAGAATTTTTGGGGACTTAATCGAAGACAAATGGAATAAAAAACTAATTGGATTGAGTACTTCTTTACCAACAGAAAAGGAAATACTGAATACTTACGCTAGAATTGTATCAGATGTAGAATTTTTATGGGATAAAAAACCGATTGAAATAAGATTATCAAACAGTAGATTTGAAAGAATTGAATTACCTTTTGAAGGTCAAGAAGCCTTAGAACATCTAAAGTATTCAATATCTGAACCAAGTGCTAACTTTATCGTTGATAAAACTTTAAATTTAGGTTCAAATCTAGTAAATCTGGCAAATACAGGTACTTTAGATGAATATCAAGAAAAATTGATAAAATATATTATTAAAAGTATCAGAAACGGTATAAATGATTCGAGAGAGCTTCAATCCGGAGAATGGTTAATTTCCCGGAGCAAAGAGATATTAATTACACTATACAGGCATATAAACAAATTCTTAGAGTATTCAGAAGAGTTTATAGCATCAGGAATGATAGGAGATTTATCAGAATTGATAAAAAACTATAATGTTTTCATAGAAAACAAAGGAAAGTTAGAAAATAGAGATTTTAATGAAATAAGAGAGATTATTATTGGTTTTATAAATCAGATAGTTGTACAGAAGGAAAATTTGAGAGTTTCAGAATTAAAATCTGCATTTAATTATTTCTCAGAAATTGTAAAGAAAGGTATGGATATGATCAGAACATCTTTTCCTACATATCTTTCTATACGTAGATTAAAAACATTAACTGTTGAATTGATTGAAAATCTTAAAACTCAATTTGATAAAGAACAAAAACCTGCAAAAACATTAGGATTAAATTTAATAGAAAAATTTAAAGAGCATCTTTTTAATTTAATAGAAGTTCATTCAATCGTTATATCCAAACTCTTCAATGAAACAAAATTGATATCAGAATTCCATAATTTAGTTAATAATAATATAGACTTCTTTTTTGATAATATTACATTGAAAATAGATGATCTAGTCTCCTTTGCAGAGATCCAGATGGATCAAGACGCTTATCTTATCAAAAGCCATTTAGATAAATTTAAAAAGTTTTCAAACGAACTTGAATATTTGTTGAGTTATATCCTTAGGTATTCAACAATAAATCGGTTTATTAAGGATGAAGTTGATGATAAAATACAAGATCCCGTTAGTTTCGCTAACAGATTCCATCGCTTTTTAGAGAAAAGAATTGGTGGAATTAATCTTGAATGGAAATCGTATGTATTAGAATGGATTAATGATTATTCTAAGAAGTTTCTAAAAATTGAAGAGCAAAGGGAATGGACCTTCCCCGAGGTTTACTCTAATTTCATAGAATACCTTGAAAATAGAGAGGCTAATGAAAAAGACCTGAATAAGTTTTTAAATTTTTTAAAGAAATATATTTCAGGAATTCTCAATGATGAAGAAAAACAAAAATTAGAAAAATTTTCCAATAAATATGAATTAAGCCTCGGGATTAATGAAGAATTCCCAAAATACATAAAGAGTAAAATAAATAGCACACTTAACTCAATAGATTACAATATAGAAAAAACAATACCAATTAATTTCCTCAAGATTAATAAGGATGAGACTTATTATGGTTATATTGAAAATACATTCCTAAAGTATTTTTCAAAACTTATCCCTAGACCACTATCACTTATTTTGAAACACAATTTAACAAATGAAGAAAAAGAGTTGTTTAAAGGAGATCTTTTTCATGTGATAAATTTTAAGTTTTGGCACAATAATGTTCGATTCGAATTGTCAGATAATTTTAAAGAAATTTATAGAGAGTGGATGAAATAAGTATGATAAGTGGAGTAAAGCGAAAAACTACCGCAGTGGAGAGTACCTTTAGATTTTTTCAGACTGTTGATTTAATAATATCACATTTCAAACGAGAAGCGGATATGAAGAAGATCTTTGAACTTGTCAGCCAAGACACAACGTTTAATGATTTGTTAATTGCTACGGCTACGATCCATATCTACCATAATTTAGGGATTAGAGTAAAAAATACTCTAGACTCAAGTAAATTTACTTTTGAGTCAACTAAAAACTTAGAATTATCTGAGAAAAAAAGCCTATTTGAGGAAGTAGAAACGCTTCTAAAAAACTCATTTTCTTTAGAAATTAGTCTTCTGAATAAGATTATTGATCTTGAAAATAATTTTCTTTCTTTTTTGATTGTTGAGAGATCACCAGTTTTGCAAGAGATTGAGAAAGAGAAAATGATTAAAGAGATCGAAAACCGAATTGAACAAGAGATCCAAGAGATTATAATGAATTATCCACCCTTTTATTTCTATGATCTAATAGGTGATCTTATCGGTTTAATCAATAAAGTAAAAGCAAAAATTTTGGATGAAAGTTCTGCTTTTAAAGAAATATCTGTTGATATTGAAAAAAAATTGGAACTAGAAGAAAAAGAAGACAAGTTTATCGAATTAGCCTCTTTAAGCAGAATGATAAGTAAAATACGTTTGGATTTTGAGTTTAAATCATATAAAGAATTACAAATCGAAGCAATGCCCGTTAGAATGATAAAAAAACATGTTTTAGATTATAATTTAAATCGTTTCCCTATTTCTATTCCAGGAATGGAAATTTTCAAAGAAGCTAATGAGATTAAAAAAGATTTAATAAGAAATATTACAGAGAGCCTTAGTGAGAGAATAAATTATGAAGAGTTTGAAATGAAGATTTTAAACTATTTAAAATTCACTTTGATTAGAAAATTAAAAAAAAATCCTAACGACTTTATATATTATTTACAATGTTTGAATGAATCTAGTTTTGATGAGACTATTTACATGTTGAATATGTATGGGGTATTCAATATTCCTTTTTTACTAAATATAGATGAAGATTTAGTAGATAAAGTAAAAAGAAATATGACCAGATATAATCTAAACAAACACGATTTATTAACATTAAACGATCAAAAACTCAATAATATTAACAAAGAAGATTTCAAAACAAAAAAACAAATTATTGATAAGGTGTTTATTAATGAGTTAAAATTGATGAATTATTCGCATATATTGTTTGTTTTGGAGTTTAACGATATCATCAATGAAATAGCGAAAGACATTTTCTTTTATATCCTCTCCAAAATTTTAAGGCAACTAAGTCGAGTTATAGAACTATTCTCTAAAGTTTCAAATGATCGATCATTATACCTATTAGCGTTAAAAAAGATATTTAGTACTACAGAATCCGAAGATTGGGTGAGAATTAAATTAGAAGAGTTGATTATAAGCCGAATATTAAAACGCCAAGAGGAATTAGTCATCGTTTTAAATGCTTTAAATCAACCGTTTCTAGTAAATGGTTTTATTTTAGCCCGACTTGTTGAAAAATCCTTAAAAGACGGAATCTCTGAATTAGAAAAGAATGTTAGCCCGATTTATGATGATATCGCTTTATTGAAATTAAAACCTGATTTAATTTCACCTATTTCTTATTGTATAGGTTATGATCTAGTCAAAAGGCTAGAAAAGGTTGAAAGCGAAAGAAAAATCGAAGTAGAACAGAAAATCGAAGAAAAAGAAAAGGAGAAAGAAGTGGAAGCTAAGAAATTACGGGAGATACAAGAACTTAGTACCTTAAATTGGATCGAAAGAAGAATCACAAGTTCCCTTATGCGAATCAATAGCCCGGGAATTAATCCGAATCAACTATACTGGCAAGAAAAAGACACTAAAACAGCGATTGAAAATATTAAATTTCATAGTGAATTAAAAGGAGATCCTATAATTTTGATGAGCGAGTTCTTTAATTTTGCTGTTGAAAAAATCAAATCTTTTGACCCTAAAATACCATTACCCGAATATGAAAAAATTATTAAATTCGTGAGTGATTTAGCCTCTGACGTTTTAAGTAAAAGAATTGAATCAAATAAAATTCCAAATGGAAAACTGGATCTTCTTGATGGTGAGAGATATGAAATTGCAACCCAAATAGCTAAGAGAATCGGACGGTTATTAGATAAAGCTTTATATTCTAAATTTAAGAAGAAGTAGGATATTAAACAGTAATAAAATGAGATTCTGCTTGAAAATAATAAAGATATTAAAACATTCTTTATTTACATTATTTAAATAGTAGTATAAATTATGGATTAAAGTTTATGTCCACTATATTTTCTTGGATAAAAAGAGAAATACTCTACATTAAAGATTCATTTAAAGAAATATTAAAAGGTTTTATAATTTTTGCTTTAGCTTCTTCGGGTTTAGTCATAGCGATTTTATTTAGATACATGGGTTATAATGGTACAATCATTGTATTTTTCGGTTTAGTCAGTGAGTTTTTCGCTTTGTTTTTATGCTATTTATTATTGAAGGGGTATTTAAGATCTAAAGAAGAACAAGAGAAATCAGAATTAAAGCAGAAGGAATCTTAAACTATTATAACTTCATAAGTATTTTTCCCACGGTCTTTCATTAATTCGATGTGAAATCAAATAATTTTTTATATCAGTTAGTAAGATAAGGGGATCGTATTCCCAAGTTTCGTCTTTATTGAAAGAAATACATTTAAGATTTTCAATATTTAATTTTGTCTTTAATAGAAGTCCGTACATAGCTACTTGGGGTAAGGAGTATAAGAAATTTCCTTCCGGTTTATAATCAATAACTTTGACTACATCGTTTTCAACCTGTATTAAATCAATATGTCCGGTAATTACCTTGTTCTCTGCTTCATTCCAAACAGGAACTTCAATTGCTATTGAACTTTTATCTTTAATTAAGATATTTTTTAGAATAGGTTCATGTCCCGGAATTCCTGAGATTTTATTTAGCTTAAAAATCTCCATTACTTTTTGAGTATGTCGAGGTAGTTTTGAATTTGAATTATGGGATTCTATTTTACCTGTTCTAATTAGTTTTTTACTGAAACTTTTAATAAAAGCAGATTTAATGCCTTTAATTTTAAATTGTGAGATTCGTGGAAGATTTCGAGAATTAAATAAGTTATTTGGGATTAATCCATGATAGACTTTTTTAAAGTGTAATTTAAGTTTGTTTAATTCCTCACGGTTAGATGTTATCTGAGAGTATATAAATTTATGATGTTGTTTATTCCAATTAAAGGAATAAGGTATGTTTTGATGAATAAAAAGTTTTGTTTTAAGTTTCACGTACAACTTCAATACTCTCCTTTACCAAAATAATTCATCATAACTAAATTTATTATTAATCTTAAATTTAATTAAAGGGTTTTACTTATTAAAGGAAATATGTTAATAAATTATTAATTTAGTAATTGTTCTTTAGCACAATATTAGCGACTTAATTATAATTTTAGGTTAAATCAATATTCCCGTTTATAGATTAATTACTTATCTTCGATTTGATTATTAGATTTTTAAATGGTTTTTGTCGTCTTTATATTTTGATATCTTAATCCCAACAGAACTCCTTTACAAAAATTTAAAGACAATCTTGTATTCTAATTATTAAATGTATTTGTTATGGACCTGTAGCCAAGCCTGGAGGTGTTCATGAATAAATCGGGTAAATATGGCGTTGGACTTCTAATCCAAAAATCGCAGGTTCGAGTCCTGCCAGGTCCACTTAATATTATTCTTTTAACTGAAATTATATTTTATTCACATTATAGATAAGATAATATTAAATACTTGATACTCAAATTCAATTATATCTCAATTAGGTCACTTGTGACATCTCTACAGAATCGACAGGGAATCCAATTACTTTTCTATTCTCTATCTTTTTCACTAACAATGACAATATTATGAACATAATTGATAAAATATAAAGAAGTGTAGAAATCATAACTAAAGTCTCGTAATGGATATACAAGGAAAAATATGTTCCCAAAGGGATAAATATGATACTAGCTAGTGAAGAAGGAGATTGAAGCAAAAAGTACATGAAAGTTTTATATTTGGTTTTAATGGAAAAATCTGTTGAATAGGAGATATATGTAAGGTTTATTACATTTCCAATAAAAAACATTAAACAGGTAAAAATAATAAAGGTAAAAAACCCAAATATCACACTTAATAACATCAAAGGGGAAAATAGTATGGTGAAAACGAGGAGAATTTTTCTGTCATCATGTTTCTTCCCTAAATAGAAAAATATAATATATCCGACTAAAGAACATATTTGAAAGAGAAAATAAAGCGAACTATAAAGCCTAAAAGCGGATTCCGAATATGTCTCACGAATCCATGAACTTTTAGGATAAGAAAAAAGTGCGTCGGAAAAACTTAAAAAAATACTTAGAAATAATAATACCGTAATAACAATCTCCCTTTTTGCGGGAATGATTTGTCTTTCTTCCCTTCTTTCAACTTTTTCTTTTTGAATGTGTGTTGATTTGAAGAAGAACAAGACAAATACGATGAGGGGGATAGAGAAAATCCAAACTGTAAAAAAGAAAAGATTCCATGCAGATAACGAGCTAATATCAACTACATAAATATTAAAAAATAGACTAACATATAAAAAACTTCCCGCGCTAGCACAGTTGGAAGATACAATTATTTGGATTTTCCTTTTAGGGTTTTTTTCGTTGATTTCTCCTTCAACATAATCTAAAAAAATTCCAGTCATTCCAGTCCGAATTAGCGACTTTGATATAAAACTGAGAACTATAAATATTCCATAAAGCAGTAAATTTTCTTTAAAGAATAAAAAAATTAAAAAACCTCCACACAAAGGAATGAAAGAGATAAATAATAATCCATTTGTTTGGGATACTTTCTTTATAGCAAGATCATATATAATACCAAAAAGAGGAAGGATAAATAGAGCAAAATATGATAATAATTGCACAAAAGCTAATACTGTTCTATTGACGTTGAGTATTTCAAAATAATATAGGGGAATATAAATTATGAAAAAAGCATCGAAAGCAGAGATTATAAAGTAAACCAAAAAAAATCCACACAGAACTCTCATCTTTTCTGGAAGCATTACATACTAACTCTTCTATTAGTTGTGATATAATAGTAATTCTTCGAGTATCAATAAAAAGGTCAATATTATTTACTTATATTTTAAAGATGCTGAGATTCAGGAATATTAAAGAAAGAGTTACTAAGTTTCATATTATAATTTTACTAAATTATAGATTTAATATTTAAATCTATTGCAACTAATTCTGCTTTTGGGGAATATGACTTCACAATTTTGGAGGATTCAACTTTGGTTATGTTCCAATTAATACAATTCAATTTATTATTTAAAACCTCTATTATATTTTCGATTGGGTTTGGCTTCTCAGAAAATTGGTAGAAATGTAAAATACCACCAGATTTTTTCATTAGAAAGCAGGTTAAATCAATAAAATCTATAGATTTTTGAGGTAAATTCATAATAATTCTATCTACAGTTCCATATAGTCGTTTTCCAATAGTGTTTGAAGGATCTGGTAAGGATCTAACATCAATATTATAAGGAATTATCTTCCCCTTGAGTTTATTTAGTTTTATATTAATTTTAAGGTATTTATAAGCTTCTGGATTTATGTCAAAAGCATGAATTTCTACTGGGTTTAATTTAGCGATTTGTATTGAGAATGGTCCTACCCCCGCGAACATGTCAACTATGATCTCATTTTCTTGAAACTTAAAATTTGAAATTCTACGACGTTCATAAACTAACCTTGGCGAAAAGTAAGTTTTCTTTATATCAAGTTTAAAAACACAATTATTTTCTTTATGCATGGTTATTGATTTATTTTCACCACTCAAATGACAAAACTCTCTTAACCGATGATCTCCTTTAATCTTACTTTTTTTTTCAAATACAGATTTAACATTTTTATTTACGCTCATTACAGCATTGGAGATAAGTTGTTTGTATTTACGGAATTCGCTATTTCTAATCCCAAAATTTTTATCAAACTCTAGAATTGCTATATTTCCTGTTATATCATAAGATTTTGGTATTAAATTGAAGTAAGAATTAGGAATCTTTCCCGTTAATGCTTCTTCGAGAGATTTGTATTTGTAATTTTCTCTAAAAGAACCTTCTCGAGAAATTATAGCGTATTTAACAGCACGATCTAACGATTCTTTTAATCTATCAATAGCTTCTTGATTATCTACTAATGGAAAGAGAATAAATCTGTCTTCATGTGAAACATGATATCTCTGGTCTATAATAGAATCATTCACAAAGTGATTTTTTAGTAATCGAATAATAAACTGACCTTCAGTTCTTTCCACTTTTAGAAAATTGATTATCGTTCTATCGAGATATTTTTTCTTGCTCATCAATTTCAATTGTCAATATTAATTTTTTTTCAGGGTCTGTTAATCTTTCTATCAAATCCCTACTAAGGTCTTTTGATGACTTTGAACAGTTAATTAGGATAGTCCTATCACAGATAAAATTGCTTTTACGAAAAACCATGTCTCTTTTATCTAACAATTTTAATTTTTTATTTCCAAAACCATAAAAAAAATCTTGGGTTTCTTCCACCTTTAATATAATTTTAAATCTATTTCCCTTTTTTATTCTCTTTTTCAATTTAGGATTTATGTCATAGCATGCTTTGGATGATCCCACTGCTAGAACACAGTTACCCTGAGTAGTCAATGTGGTGACTTTTGTAATTTCAATGGTAGAATTGTGAGTACATGAAACATTCTCATGTCCCCTAGCATAGATTTCTTCGATTATTGTCATTCCTGACCATCCTTGAAATATTGAAGAATCTCACTCAAATCTTTAAATAAGGGGATATTAATATTTTTATTTATCCTCAATCCATCTAAAATTTTTTTAATAATATGTTTTTTTGAATATTCGGTTTGTTCATTAAACTGATTGATAAAATGATCAGGAATTAGTGCAGCACATTTTTTATAATGCTCCCCATGAAAATTAAAATAAGTAACAATTTTTTGGATTGTTTTTTGAGAATTTATTCCATTTGAATTTAATTTGTTTATTGATTCATTTTGTCCCATTGGGTAAGTAAAGCTTAACTCAAGTGGGATTATTCCAAAAAAATTGGACAGAAAAACTACGTGAATTAGTTCCCTTGATATCATCGCATTGTTCTCAATTTTTTCTAACCAGCTATTAATACTTGGTGATTTGGATCCTTTTACATCCAATTCAGGTAAAATAAGCAAGAATATTACTTCAGCGGGTACTCTATAGGTTTCCCTTATTTTAAGATCATAACGATGTAGTAATGGTCTTTGTATACTTTCTGGGGAACTCAATAACCGTCCCCTTGGTTTATAAATATTTTCATGTTTCTCGAATAATTGGATATTTGACTTGATTACACTAAATGCATTTACCAAACTAGGGTGATTTCTTATTCTCTGTTCAACTAATTCCCATAAATTTCCTTCTTTAATAGCTTGTCGTACTGTTCTTAATTCTGAGAACGATAAATATAAATTATGTTTTGCTAATAATTCTGTTCTTAAAAATTTGTCAAACTTTTTTACCTCTTTTGGTGTATATTCACAACATATTGGACAATGACATGGAAATTCCTCCATTTCTTCTAAATTCCTAGTTCCGGTAGATAAGGTGAAGTATCGATTTTCTTTAGCAAAAAGAATATATGCTGCAGAATCCATTAAATCACACCCACAAGCAATAGCTAGCGAAAAGAATTGGGGAAGTCCAAGCCCAAACATATGAATGGGTTTGTTCCATATAATATTTTCCTTAACTTTTAAAAGAGATTTGATTACTAACGAAAACTGATAATTCAAGAAAGATTTAACTAATCCTCCTATAGCGAACACGCTAAAATCTAGCTTACTCAATTCAATTGTACTTAATTTTAACAAATCCATATATTTTGCTCCATGAATAGGTCCAAACCAATGACAGGTTTCCTTGGTTCTTCGATTTATATTATCTTTAGCACGTTGTATTGATAATTCTACTTTTTTTTTAGCGATTTCATAACTATCTTCGGGTTGAACAGGCTCATCTAAAATTACAAGGAAATCTGAGCCAATCTCCTCTTGAAATCTTTCTATTGTTTCCGCATTAAGATCAATTTTGCTTTTATTATACATATATTTCTGAAATGCACCACTATCAGTAGCTATGATTCCCTTAAAATCTAAATATTTGTGGATCCCTGTTTTTAGTACTTTTTCTTGATTTTCTGGATTCTGATAAAGAATGAAAGCATTTGTAAAAACACATTGTGCACCAATTTTCTTCACATCTGATAAACCAAGGATATTTTTAAATGGATGGACAACTGGAAACAAGTTTGGAGTGACCATCACCTTATTGTTGACAGTTAAGGCTCCTATCCGTCCAAGAGCATCCACATCTGTTATCTCCCATTTCATAGTTCTCATATTCAGTAGTATTTTTTTTTAGTCGAAATATTCAACTAAACGATCCTCATGGTATAACTTTTTTAACCAATCAATTTTACCCAAATAGTATTCTTCCACATTCAATTTTGCATATATTATATTAAAAATAGTCTTTGCCACAGATTCAACACTCAAATTCGAGGTATCAATTTCATAAATTGGCTTCTTTAATTTCTTTTGTATAAAATAATTCACGCAATTTCCCAAAATTTCTGATTGTACATTTTCTGTTATTTTTTTCAAGTCAAAATCCCTACTTTTTAATCTTTTAACCAATTCATCCGGATCGCATCTCAAAATGAAAACATAGTCAATAAATTTTTTAGGGATAATATCAGAAAAATGGCCTTCTATTATCAAGAAATTTGGGGCATCGTTTTTTATAAATTTGATTTGATTTAAGACATAAGGAAGAAAAATCTCAAAATCTACAATATAAGTGTTTCTTTCTACATCGTATTCGAATGAGAACTCATCTGAAACTGCCAATTCGTTTAGAGAAATGATTTTGGTATCAATTAGCTCAGATATTTTATGTGCTACAGAGGTCTTTCCACACCCGGGAGTTCCTGAGATAATTATAATTTTCATGTTCAAATTTACGATCTAGTAATATAATTAAATATGTAAATGAAGTTTATTGAAATTAACCTATGCGGAAAATAATGGGAAAGGGGGGCTTCGAACCCCCGACCTCACGGTTATCAGCCGTGCGCTATACCAGGCTAAGCCACTGAAGAGATGCTTCGATAATAAGGATCCACTCTCCCAAGCCGCTTTCCCATTTAAGGATAACTAATTTATTCTATTATGTTGTTTTATTTATATTATAAAATAGAAATTATTATGATAAAATTGATTGAATTATTTAAATAATGAAATACTAAAAAATTTTTTGACATTCTAATATTTAGTTTTTTTCTATGCTATTAAAAAAGCATCCATAAAACGCCTGATTCTTGCTTCGACTCTTGATCAATCTCTTGGTGTTGCTCTCGGGAAGTTACTGAAGAGGGGGTCTCAGAGTACCAATCATTAATTTAACAAATAGAGTTTTAAAATTTTTTAACCTAAATTATATTAGAGAAAAGGTAATATTTTTATGTAAATATATTAGGTAGAAATATGCCTAAAACTTTAAATTACTCCATCATTGGCTTAGAAGATTATACGATTAGTTTTGAGATTTATTGTTCTCTATGTGAAATTCAAAAATTTTGCAAATGGGGTAAAGATGAACCCTTTTCTATAAAAATTAGTTGTGGAGACTTAAATCGGGCAAAAGAAAAAGTCAAATTTGAACAACTCCAAAAACTACAAAAATCCGAGGATGTCTCAGTTTCTTATGAGGAGCTCATTAAGAAAGTAAAAATAAATTTGCAGGGTATTTTTTCTGAAATATGGAGAACAAAGATCAAAACTCACAAGGATGAAATCCGGTGCTTAGATTCCAGAAAGCTAGATCCAATGCTAGTTGCTCAACAGGGTCAAGATTGGTGGCAAGACTTTAATGCAACCTTAAAAGTTATTAATGATGAATGTGAAAAAATAACTTAATTCTTACCCGATTAGAATAAATAAATGATTTTGTAGACTTTAAATAGATAATATTTGATAATACTAGGAAATGGTATTATTCTTTTTAAATAAGAAGATTCTCTCTCTTGATAGCATAGACAATGATATAATAGTAGGCCTAGAGAATTTTTGTATGGCATTTAACCAATTCTTCTTAATTTTTATTCAATTTATAAAATATTTGTTTGTTTTTATCATCCTAACAATCGGGATTCTAACGTTATTGAGGTTAAGAGGTATTTACCTTCAACCAAGATTGAGAAAGGTTGAGAAAGATGAGGATACTTTAAATAATTCAAGATTGATTTTAGGAGCTTTATATATTTGCTTAGGTTTTGGAATACTATTTAATTATGGTACCTACTTTTTAATATGGATTTTAGATCCTTTACCAGATCGTTTGATTTATAGTTTTATAACGTTTAACGGATTTGATCCTCTATTTTTAAATGGAATAAAAGATATTAACATGGCTCAACTTCCGCATGAAATAACAATCTATTATTGTTTTTCATTTATTTCTCTAACATCATTTCTGAATCTTCTACTTAGTTTGTGGTATTTTATTAACAATAACCGGATAATTAATAATCCAAGAAGAACAATGGAATGGCTGATTTCTAGTATTATAGGATGTATCTTGTTTGGATTTACTCCGTTTCTTCCTTTTTTCCTATAGATAGTAATAGTGGAATATCGGGATATTATTCATCATTTCTCAATGGGTTCCCATGACTGAACGAAACATTTATATAGTTTATTTAAAATATTATTATTTGCATCAGAGAATATTTTCGATTTTCAGTCACAAAAATTTCGAAAGTTTTTAAAGAAATTTCTAACGGAGTACGGGACAGTTTTCTAGAAAAAATTGTTATTGTTAGGTATAAGGGAATTTAATAAACAATGGGCATTATTATGGAAATAGAATCAGATTTAAGTAATTATTCAAACTCATGTCCTGAATGCAAGGGAAAAGTTATCCCCCTTCATGAAAAGGGAGAAATAGTTTGTGGTCAATGTGGATTAGTAATTAGTGAAAGGATTGTTGATATTTCTCATAGTGGTAAAAGGGCTTTTACTAAACAAGAAAAAGAAAGTAGAGAACGAACGGGATCTCCGATCTCAATTCTGTTACCAGATATGGGCTTGAGTACAATAATTGATAAAACCAGTATTAAAAGCCCAGATTTGAAACGAGCTGCTAAATGGAATTCTCGAATGACCTGGGATAAAAGAAATATGTTGATAGCTACCACTGAGTTAAAAAGGATTGGTAGTAATTTGAATTTGCCAAATCATGTAAAAAAAACAGCAATAAGGTTGTATATCGAGGCTTTTAAGAAAAAGTTACTAAGGGGACGATCAATAAACGGTATGGTCGCTGCTTGCCTCTATTTTGCTTGTAGAGAGAGAAAAATCCCCCGAACACTCCAAGAAATCCTTGACGAAACATCGATTAGTGCCAAGAATGTAAGAAGATGTTATAGAACTCTTATTAGAGAATTAAATTTAAAGGTACCGTCTACAGATCCGATTTCCTTAATCCCAAGATTCATTGCAGAATTAGAACTAGACGCTGAAGCAGAAAATGCCACTATTAGAATTCTGCAATCTTTCATTTCAAAATTTTCAACTTCTGGGAAGGATCCTAAAGGATTATGCGCAGGAGCATTATATCTAGTCTGTAAAATGAAGGATAAGAGGGTTTCCCAAAAAGAGATTGCTAATTTAGTAGGAGTTACAGAAGTAACGCTCCGCTCAAGATATAAAGAACTCGTTAAGATGTTAAATATCTTGGTATAATTACAAATTTATATTTTTTTTATTCATCTTTTTTTATCAGTAATTTTAAGAAATCAGGTAACGTTAACAAATAACCTTGAGCATTTGGAAGTTGATTTATAATTTTAATGAATAATTGAGAATAGTTTTCTGCTCGATCCTTTTGTTTTAATACATCATTCCGTGTTTGTTCTCTTATTGTTTCAACAGGAATTCCTCTCATAACGGTTCGAGCAGGGATAGTCAATCCAGGAGGTACTTGGCTGTTATTCATTATAATTACACCTTCACCAATCGAAGCTTCTTCAAATACAAGAGTACATTCCTTTATTTGTACATAATCCTCCATGAAACATCCCAATAATGCAACTCCAGATTCTACTATACAATATCTGCCAATATTAATGGAACTTCTCTGAGATCGTGTGAGCATCATGACACCATCAAAGATTGTTGAGTATTCTCCAATTACGATAGGTGCATTTTCTGCTCGAATAATAGATCCGGGCCATATAATTACGTTATCGTTAATTTTTACATCTCCAATTATTGTGCTCTGGGGACTTACATAAGCATTTGAACTTATTTGGGGTTTTATCCCTTTATATTCTATTAAAGGCATATTAATTCCTTTGTTAAGACTGAATCTACAAAAAAAATATAATATCTTACTTAAATCAAATTGTATCTCAATCTTTTTAAACTTTTATCTGAGATTTTTTATAAATATTTATTAATACATAGCGCACAATATTCTATCTAAGGGAAATTTGAAAGGGATCTTCTGACTCATAAAATAAAAATTCTATATGTGGAAACTCTAAGCTTAGAATATTAGAGAGTTTTTTCAAAGCTAAGTGTTTTATTTTATAATCTGATACTTCTATTAAAGTTAGTCCTTTATCTCTTCCAAAAATTGCATCCTCACAATTAATTTTGCTAGAAATAAAACAATCACATTCCAAACTCTCTGCCTTTTTCAAAAAATGAGCATTTGTTAACTCCCCACCAATAAGGCAAATCCTATTTATTGTGCTTTTAAGATTTCCGACGTATAATAGATAATGCAAATCTAAATTGGTTTTAATTCTTTTTAACAACTCATCTAAAGTCATTTGTGAAATTTTGTTTAAATAGAATTTTGGGGAGCAAATGCGTCCAATTGGAACCTTGATTCCCCTTTGATTCAAAATTTCAAAGGTCTTGTCAACATTTAAGTATAAAGCCTCTGCTAATGTGTCAGATACTCCCCCCTGTGCAGCAATAAATGAAGAACTTAATACAAAAATTGAAATTGGATACTTGGTCAACAAGGTTAATTTGTCAATGAGGTTTTTATCAAATTTTTTAGTTGGAGTTCTTATTAAACTGTGATAAGTAATAACCAGATTGACTTTATTTCTTATAGCAAATCGTATTGCCTCGATACTTACATCAAAAGTAAGCATTCCCCTTTTTATTATTTTATTTGGCCGTTCCTGATCGAACTGTAAACCATAAACCTCGGAGTTTATTTTAAAACATTTGGGAGATAATTTATTGGATAAAATAGAACAAATTTCTTGGAGAAACATGATAATCATTGAGTTGTACTCCTAATGTGAAAAATTTTTATAATTTATTATTATAAATCTCAGTAATGATTTTTTAATTTAAATTCAGATTAGATTAATTTTTTTAAACAACTGTTCACTAGAAAAGGAGTTATCCTAATGAAATATGATGATTGTATTTTTTGTAAAATTGTCGAGAAAGTAATTCCATCTAAAATAATTTTTGAAAATGAACTAAATTTAGCCTTTTTAGATATTTCACCTATTTCTAAAGGGCATACTATAATCATCCCCAAAAACCATTATTCCACTTTAGAAGATATTCCTGAACATGAATTAGTTGAAACGATTAAAGTAGTAAAAAAAATTGCAACAAGGATTTATCAAATATTATCAATAGATGGATATAATATCCTCCAAAATAATTATGCTGCTGCGGGTCAAGTAATCAATCATTTTCATGTTCACATTATACCAAGGAACAATGGAGACGATAAATTTAGATTAGAGATACCTAGAAATCAAGCTAATGATACGGAACTCAATGAGGTGCTTAGTAAACTTAAGAGCCAAATTTAAAGTTTAAGGTCATATTAATGTTTAGTTTAAAAAGTTTTGTTTAAACTTAAAATAAGTATGACTGTTAAAAATGTTTTTAAAAAACTTTGTTTAAAGATTAAAGATTTTTTTTCGGATGAATATGGTGGAAACCTTGTAGAATATGCATTATTAATTGGATTTGCATTGTTTGTATTTTTCATTATCACTGGTGTGATCACGTCCATATTGGATTGGACTGTTGGACTCTCAAATGACTTTTTAAACTTATTCGGGGGATAACCGAAAACTACCAAGATCTTATTAAAATCTTCAGGAAATTTTCAATCTTTGAGCTTGATTATCTTATTATCATCAAAAACAAATTTGAATCTTTTACCCCATTCCTCAAGATGTGATATTACAAAATCTGTATCGAGATTTAAATGATTTATAAATACATTAAAAGGTATATTATTGGCTACTTTTAGATAATTACTAATTTTTTTATCAATTTCAGTCTTCTCAGGGGGATTTTCTTTTCTTTTCCTTGTTCGTAGTTTTTCAAGTAAGGCATCGTTGTGATTGTCATTGAAGAAATATTCTACTATATTACTGATTACTTGTGCTTTAGTTGCCCCAAAAACGTCAACTAGTCCTTCGATTAGTTTCATATAACTATTATTTAATGTTACGGTTGTTCTTGAAGTTTCAGTCATGATTTTATTTTTAGAGTTGATAATCCAATTTTTAAATAGTTATATTTGTTTATAAATCTTTATGCTTATTTGTGATAATAATGCATAAATAAGCATCATTTATATACCATTTGGGACTATTATGATCTTAAGGAGCAATTCTTTTTAATGACATTAAAATGTCGAAAAATTGTCGTTTTAGATTTCATTAAAATTTGGAGGAATAAATTATGGCTAACAGAACTGATTTTGATAGATTTTCTGAATCAAAAGATTTTTTGACCCCTGTACAGCATAACCTACTTAAAATTTTAGAAACGATAGGCCCTTCAACACGTAAGGATTTAGTTAGACATTTAAATACAGCAAGAACAACAATTTATGATAACCTTGTAAAATTACAAAAGAGAAAATTAATAGAGAAATTCTCTCGAAGTGATGGTAAAAGGGGACGTCCCTTAGTTTTTTGGAAAATCAAATTATAAAAAGAAATTATTTTTTCTTTTTCTATATTGTCTAACGAATAATTAACAGTGAGTCTATAATTTCCAATGGAAAAATTTTATAGAATAAATTAATTAAAAATTAACATTTAAAGATATAGAATAGGATCCCAGTTAAAAATTATTTAATTATATTTAAATTATCTTATTAAAATTTTAACATAATAATATATAGAACCCAAGAATAACTTAGAAATTTCCAATAGAAATAAAGGAGGGTCCCAAAAATTCAAAAAGTTTTTTATTTAAAATTGTATTTTATTTAGGAATGTAATAATATTCATTGATCCTTTTTTGATACTCGTCTTTATTACTTCCTGATTTATTTACTCTAGGTCTTTTAGTTGTAGAATCTCTTCTAAATGTTATGTCCATCATTTTTAAGAACATATTAAATCCATCTCTCAATCCTTGGGGTGCTTGAGCATACCCTTCAATTCCTGGAATACCATCAAATACGAGAATAGAATCGGCAATAAAATCCTGTGTTATAATATCATGTTCAACAACAAATCCCGCTTTCTTTAATTCTTCTATTGATTTTCTTAATAATTGGGCAACTTGAAGTCTCATTTCAACATCTAAAAAAGCTGAAGGTTCATCTAAAAGATAGATGTCAGCCTCAGTAGACAAACATTTAGCAATTGCAACTCTCTGTAATTCACCGCCACTCAGTTCTGAAATGAAGCGTTCTCTAATATGCTCTAATTTTAAGCTATTTATTAACCTTTTTTTGTAGGATTGACTTATATAAGGAGCTAATTTTATTTCAGAAATAAGATCTGAGACAATTCTCTTATCATCTAATTGTATATATTGAGATTTTACAGATACTTTTAACTTTTTTTCTATATCTCCCTTTGTATCGTTTTGTAATTCTTCATCAATTTTATTTGCAATAGAATTTAGGAATGTAGTTTTTCCTATCCCATTTGGCCCTAAAATACCAATGATTTCTCCTGAATGGATTTCACTACCAGAAGCAGAAAATTTGAAATTACCAAGGAAAACGTTAATATCATCATAAGAAAAAATAACGTCTCCAGAGCTATAAAGGGAGTCTTGAGGTGGACGCTCATGAAAAATTATTGAATCTTCTCTAAACCTAACATTTTCATCTTTAATATATCCATTTAAATATATATTTATCCCTACCCTCACTCCCTGGGGATGAGATATAATTCCATAAACACCTGGTTCACCATATAGAATAGAAACGTAATCACTGAGATAGTCTAGTATTGCTAAATCATGTTCTACTACAATTATTATCTTATCTTCAGTTGATAAACTCCTAATCAATCGTGCCATATTTATACGTTCACTCACATCAAGATATGAGCTAGGTTCATCAAAAAGATAAACATCTCCATCTTTGAGATAAGCAGCAGCAATAGCTACTCTTTGTAATTCTCCTCCTGATAATACTGAAATATCCCGATCTAAGATTTTAGTAAGGTTCAGCTCTTCAGCAATTAAGTTTAATTTATCTAGGGTATCATTTTTACTTAAAAGGTCAATAACTCTTCCAGTAATGTATTGAGGGATAATAGTAATATTTTGAGGTTTATGCACAATATTTAACTTTTTCTTTCTTAAATCCATAAAATATTGATGTAATTCTGATCCTTTAAAATGATCAATAATCTCTTTCCAGTCAGGAGCATTATCATCAAATTTACCGAGATTTAATTTCAAATCATTAGATAAAATTTTTAACATTGTACTTTTTCCAATACCATTTTGACCAATTAATCCAAGGACTTTTCCTTTTTTTGGAATTGCCATTCGAAAGAGGGAAAATTGATCAGGGCCATATCGAAAAGATATTTGGTTTTCTAAAGGATCTGGTAGATTCACAATGCTGATTGCCTTAAATGGGCATTTTTTAATACAAATTCCCTCACCCGAACAGAGACTTTCAGTAATTATAACATAATTTTCGTCTGGGCTCAAAACAATTGTTTTATCTCCAGTTCTTACTCTAGGACAATATTTAATGCATGGTTTTTCTCCATAAGGGCTACATTTGTTTGGTTTACAAAAATCTTTATTTAGAACAGCGATTCTCATTATTCAATTCACTAGTAAAGAAACTATTGAAAGCATTCTTTGGAAAAAGGGTTAAAAAATCACCGCTTTTTCCTTCTGAAAAATTTGCGTCTCTTTTTTTCTTTTAGTTTTTTATAACATTCAGGACAATAAGTATAAGCTTCTGTAATCATTTCACCACACTCTTTACAATGTTTATGAGGATAAATATAGGGTTCTGCCTTTTTCTTGTATCTTTCGAATTTGCTCAACTTATTTCTCCTGCCTTTTAAATATAAAATGTCTTATCGATTATATTTTTTTCAGTTCAATCTTATATACTACATCAATTCCAATTTCATGCTTGAATTCAAAAGAATTGTGTTTTTATAATTTAACATAAAATATTTAGTGTATGGCCAATAAGGGTAAATATCAATTATTAACATATATAGTTGACAGATACTTATTGTTTTATAAAAGTCTTAATAGGAAACAGAAAATCATTGCATTTGCAATGTTTGAAGCTGAAACTACCCATCAGATTATTCCTCTCTTAAATGAATTTCTAAAGAAAAGATTTATTCAGTATTACTCAATCCAATTAAATGTTTTGCTGGACACAAAACCATTATTTTTACTTAGTTTTGAAGAAATCAATAAGGAAAATATCATACGCTTATTTAATTTGATACATCAAAAATTAATTGAAGAAAAACTACCTATTAAAATTCGAGTAAATTCGAGTTTAGAACGCAATTTTCTTGATATAATCATGAAAGGAATTGAACCGCAAACAAATTTAATAGAACTCAATGAATCAATATTAGTTAAATCGAATAATATATCATATAGATTTGATTTTTTTTCCCTTAATATTGATAGAATAGATTGCAAACACTCCTTTATTCATAATTTCCTCAGTATTATCAATAAGTTCAATAGGAAAGGATATTTAATAATTTATTTTATATGTAATAATGATGAAGATATTAAATTTTCCCTTTATTTTACTGATTACATAGTAAATGTCAAGGATAATCTCGATTTAGAGAATAATATTAATAATTTATTTAATTATAATATTATCAAAAAGCGGAAAATAAAGATTAAAGAATTCTATTCTTTTTTATGGAGACGGGGAATCACTGACAATTTTTATTTCTTAAAACACTACTCAGATTTATTCCGAACCGATCAATCAAATAATTTAGATGATTTATTAATGTTTAATCAAGATTTTGAAAAGAGCTTATTAAAAAACAATATTAAATTCATGAGGTTTAGTGATAATTTACTTTTTGTTGAACAATCTTTTTTATTCTTATCTATGTTGAAAATTAAACCAAAATTTATCAAAAAAATAATTCAAAGATATCTTTCGAAGTATTTCATATTTATCTTAATCCTAAATGAAAAGGATGCTAGTAAATTATTAGAAGTTAAAAGATATACCACTTTGAAAAATTTACAAGTATTAAGCTTAGAAGAAATATCTAAATTTAATTTCAATATATTTAAGAGAGAATTAAAAGATACCTAGGTCAATGGCAATATCTTGTGCAGAATTATCAGGATGTAGTTTAATAAATGCTTTTTTCTCTCCCATTGGTGTAATCGAAGTATTTACCTTAATAACTTTAACATTATGAATCTTTTCTATAGCTCTTTTTATTTGGTTTTTATTAACAAACCTACTGACAATAAAGACCAATTTATTTTCCTTTTCGATTAAATCAAAGGTCTTTTCAGTAATCAAAGGTCTTTTAATTATAGTGTAATATCTTTCCAAATTATCTTGTCACCTCATAGTTGTTTAATTGATTAAAAGCTGATTGTGACCATACAATTAGCCTTCCTGAAACACCACCAGGAGCTAATTGATTAATAGAGAGGCTATCTAATTTAACTATATCCGTTCCTGGAATATTTCTTGAAGCTTTTACAATCCCAAAATCATCCTTTATTATTATCAGTATTCCTTTTTTAAATCTGTATTTACGACCTCTAGATTTTCCTTTCCCACTTCGCACTTTTCGACTCTTTTTTATTTTAAACAGTTCGTCCTTAAAACCTAAGTTGCAAAGTGTATTATAAATCATCTCTGTTTTTTTAACTGTTTGAATTTTATCATCAACTACTAAAGGTAACTCAGGAATACTATCTATATTATACCCTCGTTGTTTAACCCAGACTTTATTCCCAGAAGCAGAAATTGCTGAAATGATTGAAGTCCTATTTGTTTTTTTATTAATTTTTTTTTTTCTAACTTTTTCAGATTTAATTGGGTGTGTACGCCGACCGCCTTTAGCAAAAGGAACTCTCCCTACGTCTTGTGAAGTAGGAAATCCGGAACCCTTTCTTCTAGGGGCTCGTGACATACCATAACCTGTCCCCCGACTCACTGAAACATTCTTTAATCCCGCACCACGATCTCTTCCTTGAGCTTGTTTGTTTTTACTAATAACTACATTATTTGCCATCTTAATGAGATCTTTTCTCGGTTTTACATTAAAAATCTCTGGTTTATCAATTAATCCTTTTTTATTCCCGTCTAAATCATAAATATTTATTTTTTCCATTAGGATACACTAGATTTATTTTCTTTGGTGACTCTCTCGGCTAATAAACGTGATTTCTGGAGATTGAACAATAAATGATTTTTGAGGTCTGATTGTTTTTCTTATCCGTATTAATCTCTTTTTTGATCCAGGAACCGAGCCAAGGATTAAAAGGTAATCTCCCTGAATTTTCCCATATTTTATAAATCCACCTTTTGGGTTAATTTCTTCCTCATTTTCGCCAATTACCATAATTCGTTTATGATATTCAGTTCTTTGATGAAACCCCATTTGTCCCGCTCGAGGAACTGTATAAAGAACTCTAGCAGGATGCCAAGGACCTATACAAGCAACGGTTCTTTTAATCTTACTATTTTTTCTTGTTAAAATTTTTATACCATATCTTTTTACAGGTCCTTGAAAACCCTTTCCCTTGGTTACCGCAATAGTATCGATTAATTCCCCTTCATTTAATACATCTCTAGCTCTAATTTCTTTACCCAAATTCGCTAAAGCAAAGTTTAAAGCCTCTTGGGGGCTATTCGAAGAATTCACTTTAATTTCAACAATATCCGGTTTTTTTCTAGGTAATGGTGTCATATGTGGTTGGGTCTGAAATATTCCCCTAATTTCAGAGGTATTATCTAATTCCTTTTCTATATTCTTTTTCAATTCCTTTGTATCATAACTTTCTACATCTAGGAGACTCATCTTTCGACTTAAATAGTTATTAAATTTTTGTGTAAACATCTCACCAGCAATATACTTCCCATAGTCGTCCTCTTTATATACTCTTACCCCAATAAGTACTAAGGGGGGAACTTCAATTATGGTCACAGGTTTCATTAATTCTTTTCCATAGTATGGACTATTTGGTTGGTCTTCGATATATAAAATATGGGTCATTCCCGCTTTAAATCCCGCAAAACCCAGAAAGTTAGTATTTTCTGTGTTGTCTTCCCAGTTCCTTATTCTAGCTTTAATAGACGCAGCTCTTTTTCTTGGGAGGAATGCTAATGATCCATGCCTTGGTGCGTGCTTTTTACGATGAGCCATAATTACCACTAACTTTAGGAATTGAATTTTACAAAATAAATAAATTTTTTCTTTCTTAATCAATTCTGTTGGTTTTCTCTTATGAATAAAATCGGGTTATTTAAATTTTTCTTTTTAAACAAAAGGATAAATGATTTTGAAGAATGTAAGTTACATTCAAGAAAAAGTTAATTTGGTTGGTAAAAAAGAATTAATTTTATTTATTAACTGTGAAGAGTGTATTTCAAGAGAAGAACAGAAAATTCTGAATGAAATATGTTTTTCCTGTATTATATCTAATTTATATTTTCATAAGAATAACAAGCTTAAATCAGTTTCTTGGAACAATAACCTAATAGATTCTAATCAGATTAAGATTCTTTTGGAATATTTTAAGAAGATTAAAAAAATCAAAAAGCTTGTTCAGAAGCTTGTTAATGTGAGAAAAGTTAAATGCCATTTCGGGGAATTTAAATGTGGTTTATCTACCGGGTTTATCAAAATAAATAATATCAAAGAATACGATTACTTTAATCCTTTATATGTATATAATATAATCTCTGAAATACAAGACAATTTTAAAGCAATCCAATCAGCAAATTTAGTATGTAAGAATTGCCTGTCTAATATTGAATATACAATAAAATGTATTTTAGAATCTTTTAAAGAATTAAAGTTAATTCAAAATTATCATAATAAAGGCCCAGGTGAATATGAGCATATATTTTTTAATTCACCATATGATGAAAATAAGTATATTGAATCCCATCAACAATATGATATAAAGAAAGAAGAAAGACCAATAAAAACTTATAATATCGGACAATATGAAATTTATCAAGTTAATGTACTTCAGTTCCCATTTGAAAATGAGAAATTATATGAAGTTAAAACCTTTTTTGAAGGAGATAGTGAGATAGAATATTTTGGGAAAATTTTAAGAGACACAACACTGAACCTTAAAGCACCCGAATTTGATAGAATTATACCCTTAGAAACATTAATTAAAATCTATAAAAATGAAGCAACAAAATTACTGAAATCAAAATTTAATATTCCTGACCATGAGATCAATAGGATTGGTTTACTAACAGCTTTAAAAAAGTTATCCTTAGACAAGATATTTCCATTACTAGTGGATGATATGGTAGAAGAGATATTTTTAGATTCTCCTTTTGATTTTATATATATTAACCATCAGGAATATAGTCGATGTAGAACAAAAATAAAATTATCACCAAAAGATATAGATCGCTTAAAAACATTGGTTAGATTATATAGCGGAAAAAGACTAGATTCAATGAACCCCAATATAAAATTAGTAATAAAAAACGACTACTTTTATTGTAGATTTGCAATTGATGTTGACCCAATCCAACTTCATAATTTCGCATTAGATATTCGAAAACTAAATAAAAATATCTTTACTATTCAAGATCTTCTGAAAAATGGGACTTTAGACTCTTCAATGGCAGCCTTTTTATATTTTAATGTTTTGAGAAAAAAGAATATAACAATTACAGGTGAAACTGATACGGGTAAAACAACATTAATTAATGCCTTAGATCTTTTAACTCCTAAAGAGTTTAGGAAAATTTATGTTGAAAATGTAACAGAATCCTTAAAACAGCTAGATTTTGGAAAGCACCAATTAAAATATCAAGTAAATTCTATAGAAGAACATTTGACACTCAAATATTCTAAAAGCAACATTATTAAGACACTGTTGCATAGAACACCCGATATAATTTATTTAGGAGAAATCCTGACAAAAGAAGAATCAGAAGCAATGTTTCATTGTCTCGCAGCAGGATTAAAAGGGTTTCAAACAATTCATGGTAACAGCCTAAATTCTTTGATGAACCGCTTTCTTCACCACTTTGAAATAGATGAATCATGTCTATTTGACCTTGACCTTTTGATTTTCATGAGAAAAGATCAAAATAAAAGGCGGATTCACACTATTGCCGAAATTAATAAGGAACAGTTCAAGGAAAATAATCGTTTTAATTCAATCTTCATTTTTAACCCAATTTCAAAGACATGGAAATTATCAAAACCTCTCTCTGAGACAAAAACAATTATGGAATTAAGAAAGTATGAGGATTTATCCCTTAAGAAATTTAATAATTTCATAGAGCTTTACAATGAAATCTTTTCTATCCTCTCAAAAATTGATTCATTAGACAAGTTTGAGTTAATAGATTTGTTCCATAAAATCTCATACCATTCTATTATATCAATTGATTCTCTTATTAAATTTTGGACAGTATGGAAAAAAAGAAGGGATTTAAATCATTTATTATGAATTTCTTTTTATGACAAACCTTTTAGAAAAAGCATTACTTCTTGGATTTAGTATATTCTTACTCACTGTTTTCTCAACAATCTTAATTCCGTATCTTAATGAATTTGTTGAATTTAACAAAAGAGAAAACAAGGAATTAGATACTTATATGAACCTTATAAATAAAATTGAT
Source organism: Promethearchaeota archaeon (assembly GCA_048940805.1). Taxonomy (GTDB): domain Archaea; phylum Asgardarchaeota; class Lokiarchaeia; order Sigyniarchaeales; family SOKP01; genus Loki-b32. The sequence continues at coordinate 14,212 of JBHLOF010000010.1, read as the reverse complement.
GATGCTGTTCTTTATGTTATTGAAAATCCTGAAGACAATTTTATTCAAGATATTGAGTATCCTGATAATTTAAACATAACATTTATTGATGTATTTTTTATTTCTGAATTTCTGATTGGAGGAATTCCTTACAGTAAAACCTTATCCTATAACACAAGTTTTAACTCTTGTTATTATTATAACATTTCTCCCGAAAGCTATCTACTTAATGTGTCTAATTCATTATCCTATATAATCGTTAACTTTAATAAACTAAAAGTTTAGATTCTATGAAGTTTATTGAATATTACATTGCATTTTGTTCTAAATTTAGTGGTTATAAATTTCCAAAACTTAGGTTTAGGGAATTGAATGATAGATTTCACAATCTATACAGAATTTTATATAAAATTGATGCTAACGATGTCGAAAAAGCAAGTTTTGTTGTTTTTGTGTTCTCATTTTTTACCTCAATTATAATTTCATTGCTCATCAGTAATCTAAGTCTTTTGATAATCATTCTTTATTCAGTCATATTTTCAACCATCATTTCATATAAATTTGGTTCAGTTCTTTATAAAGATTTAATAAAGAATGAATCACTGTTGAATTCGATTCTATATTTTATCAAAATTGACTTCTCATTGATTCAAAAAACTAATAGAGAAAATACGGATAATTGTCTTCGTTTCATTGAATTATTAAAAGCATACCAAATCCCAATTTCCAATTATTTTAAAACAATTTTTAAAAAGATACACGAAGGTAGAAATCCCGAGACACAGCTATCTACCTTAATAACCCCTTCGAACGACTTTGATAACTATGTCAAAAACTTATTGATTAACAACTTTAAAACTAATGACTACTATATAGAGGATGATAGTAGCTTAGAGAAACAATTTAAGATTTATCTTAGGCAAATACAGTCAAAAATCAGCATACTATTTTTTATCGGGTTATTCTTCCCTATAGGAATTTGTTTTCTTATCTTATTTCAATTGATTAATATTATCTTTATAATTCTAATTATTCCAATTTTTATAGGAAGTATTAATCTTTTCTTCAAGAAATTCATAAAAACCAAAAGTTATTTAATTGGATTAATTAATGACTTTTCGAGTCATGAAAGACAGAAATATGAAGAATTCCTCTTATTTCTTAAGGGATTTGCTAGTTACCTGAAAAATAATGTATCTCCTGAAAAAGCAATCCTAAAGTCTTTTAATCAGAATAAAAAATTACTCAACATCTTGGATAAACCACTCAGAATCCAAATTTCGCATCTAATGAATTTCTCCTACTCATTTAACGAGATGTTGGAGGCTTTGAAATCGGAATTGAAATCACTTCGATATGTCCTAATCTTAGATGCACTGAAAAATTATACCCAAAGGAGTGCATATTATACTTCTGATAAAATAATAGAAATCTTAGAAATTATAAATAAACATCAAAAACTTGAAGGAAAATTAGAAGTGATTATGAAGGGTGAGAAATTTAAAATCTTTTTTTTCATTTTCCTACTCCCGATCATTACAGGAGCAATTTCTGGGATGTTCCCCTTATTTAATATTGTCATGAGAAACCTTACCTTGGTTGGAAATGAATTTCTACTATTTTTTGAAAATCCGCTAAATTCATTCAATATGGGTATTGTCATAGCCTTTTTGATATCGAGTATCACAACAGTCTCAAATTACTTCTTAAAAATAATCTGTCAAATAAGACGAATACCTATAATCTTGATATCAAATTTTATCTTTGTCCTCACCTTTTTTATCTCTTTTTTGAATATATCTAATTTCTTATAGTATTTAGAATTAGGATATTATTTAACAAAAAATGAGAAGATATAATAATTCAATAAATAAACAAATTCCAATAAAAGTATTAATTAACTTAGAGAAAAAGAAGATAAGGGAATAGAATGAGGAAGTTTCTAAGCTATTTAGAAATAAAATAATCTCCAATCTTTCCATTAATATATAAAAAGGGATTAATAAAGCGATAAATAATAGAAAAGATAAAGTTGTTACAAGGAGATCCGTGGAAATGAGAGAAAAGACGAAAAGGAACACATTTATCCCTAAAATTATTGAGATCTCTATTAATAGAATATTTGATTCAAACATTCATTAAAATCTTCTGTGTATATTTATTTAAAGTCAACCTCTTGTGTATCTAGATGTTAATTCTTTTCATTTTCGTTATAGTAGATGTAAATAAAGCCAACATTAATCTATTATGATAAGTAGGCGATTTGAATTAATTTAAGTTAGAAAATATTATATAAGAGAAAAAGCTGATAATAATTATGAGGAATTTAAAATTAAAAGGTTTGAAATTTCACAGGGGAACATATCAGCTTTTTAATGATCGTTTTGCCTTTTTTCCCCCCCAAGTAATTGATATTTTAGCTTCTATCTATGGTGAAGGTGTAAAATCACTACTAGTGTGGCTAGGGAAAAAGGCAGGGTGGAAGATGATACAATCCTGGGAAGAAAATTTAAAACCTAAATCTTTAGTTGACTTAGTAAATCAATTTACAAACATTTTAAGTAATCATGGATGGGGTAGGTTTAATCCTAAAGTTGTAAACGAAAACTCAATAGTTATCGAATTACATCATAATATTTCATCGGAATTAGAAAATAAGTCAAGATATTTCTGCTATTTTGTCACTGGACTTTTAACGGGATTCGGAGAATTTGCATTATATAGAGTGAATGTAGTGGAAACACAGTGTTCCTTAGAAGATCTAAATCTAGAGAATTGTGAATTTAGAATTGATATAAAAAGCAGCTAGCGAAAACTACCATGGATCCCATTCTTCGGGATTTAATTTATCTTTGTCGGATTCTTCAATATTGTTTTCATATGAGTCCGTATTAACACGATATATTGTATCGTTTACGTTTGAAATGTTTTCCACTTTATGGGGCTCTTCTTTCATAATTACAGGTTCATCTTCAATATTTATTATGTCTTCTCCTATGACTACGTCTTTGAATGCTGAAATTAAAGACAGAAAATTATAAAATTCTTCTTTATTCATTTCAACTCTTACTGTTTTTTCATTTTTCAGAAGTGCTAGCTTGATAATTCGAATTTCACCACTGATCTCAACTGAGGTAATCTCAATATTTTCATTTCTGTTTTTTAGTTGAATTCTCCATGAAGTTTCTCTTGTTTTTTCAATTTCCATAATTAAATTATCATAAATTAATTAAAAGTCAAAATTCTAGTAAAAATCATCAAATATAAAATTAATTCGAACTATTTTAATAAGGGTTTTAATTTGAAAAGAAGATCAAATAATAAGAAAGGATTATAAACACTATTAGAGGGGGACGAATTTGACATAGAACCTGAAACTTGTTTTTTTTATCATCAAATATCAAATTCAACGATTTAATATAATATTTCCTCTCTGAATAATTACGTATTTCAGAATAATTACGGAACTTGTAAAAAAATTTCATGTAATTCTTTTGGAAAATTGAGAAATTACCATTTATACTAAAGAAAAGTATGAACGGAATTCTCGTTTTGATATAGTTATTAATAATTAGATTAATTGTGAAATATATAACAAAGAACAATGTAAAGAATATGAAGAAAGTGAAAATACTTTCTATATTTAAAAGTAGAATAGGGTGAGCAAAAAAGATGAGAATTATGAGTTTACCATCGCTACCACCAATTATTTTCAATAAAAATAGAATAAAAGATAAACTAAACGTTAATATTAGTACAAAAATTTTTAAATACAATATTTTCGGGATATTTTCGAAGAAAATTAGAAGTTCAAAGAAATTTAGGGTAATTACAATAAAGTAACTGAATAAAAAGTAATTGTATGGTATTTTTCTGAATTTTATATCTAAATAGATAAAGAAGGGGAATATTATGCCCAAAAATGTAAAATTAATCAATAAAAAGATAGCTATAGTATCAATAGAAATCCCCTTCCCAAATGTCAATAAACTTTTTTAAACTCCGTGCCTTAACGTTTTCTGTTCTATATCTAAATATTTTTATTCTTCCAAACTTTTTTTCTTGGATTAAATCAAGATCTTTTAAATGATTTAGATGTTTTACAACATTGGAGTAATTTAATTTAGTAGTAGTGATAATTAATGAAATTGTTAATTCTTCATTAAGCGCCAGAGCTTTCAATATTTTAACCCTTGCTTTTGATCCTAATAAATCCTCAATTAAATATTTATTTTCAGATTCCATCATTATTATACCTTTATTCTTTTTACTTTCAGTAATTCTGCAATAATTTTTTCTAATTTTTGTAGATTGATCTCTGGGATTTGAATAAGTGCTCTTCTCCCTTTTATTTTTTCACTTAGAATTTTAACTGTAATTATACCTTCACGTTTAAAATCTTGAAGATAATTCCACATTTGAGAATTCGACCGAGGATTTAATCCCAAATTTTCACATATTATATGATATCTTTTTGTAATTTCTGCTAAAAAAATTTCTGTCTGGCTGGAGTTCTTTAACCCCTTGACAATAGCAAGCAAAAAAAATAATTTCTGAGATGACATATACCTTAAAACGTCTAAAGTTGAAAAAGGTACTAATTCTTGGCTCCCAAGTCTGACACATTCATTATCGATAAAAGTTAGATTTCTATTTTCGGCAATCTTAGCAGCTTTCCATAATATATTTAATCCAAACCTGATATCTCCATTGTTATAGGTCGATTCTACAATCATTTTAATCAAATCTTCAGAAATCACATTTTCTTTTAAGCTTAATTGGGCTCTATATCTTAGAATATCAAAAATCTGTTTTTTAGAATAGTTGCTAAATTTGATGATATTTCTCTGTAATGTACTAATTGTACTGTAATCTAAATTGTTTAAGCATGAAAGATCTCTAACAATTCCGATAATTGATATTCTTTGTTGAACATTGGCAGAATCATCATTAATACGAGTCAAAAGATAAATTAGATCCTCGCCTTTGTTAATTAGATAACTTAATTCGTCTAAAACGATTAAAAGGTGGATATTTTGTTCATTAAGAAATTCTATTAAGTTCTCGAGTAAGTCTTGCGGAGAATAGCCTCTTTTGGGAAATTCGTTATTAATTAGTCGAATTATTTTAATTAAGACTTTATAACTAGTTCTTTCTTTTCGACAATTAACATGGACATATTCAATGAAAATATTTCTTTTATTCGATGCTTTTTTTAGAATTTCACCAAATAATTTAACGGTAACTGTTTTCCCGATTCCAGTTTTTCCTGTTATTAGAATTTTTCTAGATATGGAATTTGGATTTGTTATTAACGTTAGAAACAATTGCGAAAGAAGAGAAAGCTCTTTATCTCTGTGTGGTAATTTGTTTGGAACATAATTCATATCTAATTTACTTTCATCAAAGAATAATGATGGTTTTTTTAATAATTCCTCAAAATACTCCATAGTAGCAACGATTTCATGTAAGAAGTTTATTATTAAATTAAAAAAGATCGCTTTTAATAAAATACAGAGTATTAATTTTTTTATTAGAACAAATGGATTAAATAATAAATTATGTAACCATTTAAAGTCCTAAAATTCAAAAGACACCTTATAAAATTGAAGGGGGAATTGAAGAACTGTTTTAAATAAAATCAACTTTAACAACATATTTAGTATTTTGTATATATTAATTCAATTTCTGTCCTTTTAGAATTTTAGTACCTTATGGTGATGTTTGGTAATAACTTTTTCTTTAAACTCTTAAACTTAATTAATACTACTAACGAAATTAGCAATATTACAGCAGATATTGCAATAATTAACACAAATTGAAATTGAAATCCTCTTTCAAACTCATAGATATTTATTCTAAGGTTTAAGAAAAAAGTACTATTTTCTAGAAAGAAAGTGCCATTATAAATCAATTTTAAAATGTAATCTTTGTTTTGGCTGTTAAAATTCAATATGCTCTGAGGGATGTCTATAATTAATAACCCTTGGTCATCTGTTTTATATATTTGTTTATAAGTCACATTATTCTCATTTATAATGAGCAATTCAACAGACTGATTATTAAGCGGGAATTTAGTGTTATTAATAAAATAGTAGTAGGACAGGTTTATGTTTAAATTTTCATTCCAATTCAAATCCTCTTTGAAATTAACTACATCAATTATAACGAGATTCTTTTCTACAGTAATTTCAAACTGAAATATTGTATCATTAAAAACAAAGTTATTATCCAATTTAATTATTAGGCTATTCACACCTAGATTTAAATGACTTGGAGAAGATAAAAAAATATCAATTAATCCAAAATTATTTGTAGTAAAATTAGATTGATAGAAAATAGAATTATTATGCTCAATATAAAAATTAATCAATTGATTATTTAAGAAAGTATTATTCTCAAGAAAACTATCTAAGAAACATGCTTGGAAACTTAAGTTCTCTCCATACTTTATTTGTTCCCTAAATCCAATTAATTGACAATATGGAATTTTCTTTATTATTTTAACTGGAATTGTCTTTAGCAGGCTTGTTACGACGTCCCCGATGCCAATTTGGTGGAAGACACTTAAAAGATTTAGATATAACAAATGAGTATAATTTTTAAGTGTGTAATTCAAATTACTTATGTAAACACTCCAATTCTTTGAAAAATTTCCAATTCCATTGTATTCAGAAGAATTCCAGACTGTAGCATCAAATTCATCTGTTAACCGTAATTGTATATAGGCTTCTTCATTCATTGGATTATAGTCCAAAAACCAGGATGCATTGATTTTGATTATTTCATCAGGATAATAATATTCTTTATTAATTTCCAGATAATAAAGATTATTTTCAAAACTTTTAACAGTATTAGAAAAGCTAATAAATTCAATGAATAGAACTAATAAAATATAAAAAAATGACCTTTTCTTCACACTTAAATTTTTACGTAAAACTATAAAAACTAAAATATTTGCGAAAAAAATTTATTTTACAAATAATTTAAATTATGAAGGATTAATGATTAACCGAATATGTTATAACCATGGGAAAAGTCAGAACAATTCTAATTAAAAATGTGTCTAAAGAATTAATAAACAAGTATCCAGATGTTTTTACCACCGATTTTGAACAAAACAAAAAGCTTTTGGATAAATATCTTGAAGTGGATTCAAAACATTTAAGAAATCGTATTTCTGGATACATTGTCAACTTGTTAAAGATACAGAATCGTGAATAATTCCTTCAATATAAAAAAATAAAACTACTCTAATCTTTTTATTAATGAGGTGGATTAAGATTAAAAATAATATAGTTAAAATGGCCGATCTTCTAAGGATGGGTCATAAAATGCTTAATATTGCCTGTCCTGTTTGTAATAATCCAATATTTCAGGATAAGAACGGTGAAAAATATTGTCCTAGTTGTGATAGAAAAGTTGTTATAATGGATGAAAAATCCGTTCAAGATTATCAAGAGAAGAATTTAAAAAGTCGGGATAATCTTGATATTAAATCTAAAATATTAAACGCTTCTTTAGTTTCATTGGAAGAGGAAATTGCAAAAAAAATTCAATGGTTAACGAATAAATTAATTAATGAAACTGACCTTGACGTAATTAGAATTTATATTGAACTAATTTCAAATTTACTTGATTTGTTAAATAAAATTGCCACTTTCTTTATTTAATTTAAAAGTAAATATCCTCTTTCTCATGTTTGAGGAGAGGTTATTTACATTAAGTAAACATTACTTTATTTAAATAAACCATGAGTTTATCGTAAAAGAAAGTGCTTCTGCCGGGATTTGAACCCGGGTCCCGAGGGTGAGAGCCTCAGATGCTTAGTCTTAATCGTATGTCAGAACACCTAATTTTTAATTTGACCGGTCTACACTACAGAAGCATGATTTTTTTATCTTAAAATCTATTTATCTGGTTATTTTTATTAAATTTAAATTATTTTAAAAACTTAATAGAATTTAACGAAATAAAGTATGAAATCTATTTCTATCTATAGATGTTTTTAAAAATAATTACTCGATTTGGCTATTGAGAAAAAGAGGTTTCAATAAGTTAACGTAGTGATCCCTTATTGAATATTCCGCAATTTTTGTGGCTTCAGATATGACTTTTTGAGTTAAAATAGATTTTTGTTTGTTTTCTATAGCAAGTAGCTTATCCGCAAGATAAATAATTGCACCCGTCAAAATGAAAGGATTTCTTCCACCACGTTGCCAGATTGGTAGATCTTGCAATATTTTCCGACATTTTTTGAGTAATTTATTTTGATATTCTTCCTTTGTCAATTTAGATCCTTTTTTCTTTATCCTATCTAAGAGATCTTTATGATTTATGACTTGATTGGTTAACCTTATAAGATAATCTTCACTTTTGTGAGGAGAAGATTCATTATTCAAATGATGCTTGTATTTTATCCCATCCCGCATTATCAATCTTGGATTAACACGATGTCCGAAGTTTTGAAATGCTTTAGCTATTTCTTTAATTGTAATTGGTGCATTATGATATTCTTTTCTAACAGCGAGAAATATACATAATGCAATTAAAGAAATATTATTAATCACTTTTTGCTCATTCTTAAGTATTTTTTTATAGAAAAAAGCAGCATTATTCCTGATATTTTTATTCAAATTAAGATATAATGAAATTTTATTAAGTATATTGAAAATTCTATATTCAGTTTCATGATTTTTAATTCTTAAGAATTGGGCATAATTTTTTTTAAGTCTTCTATATAATTTCTGTTCATTTGGAGGTAATAACCGTCCTGTTTTATCTTTTAAATATTTTGAATTTTCATAATCGATAAAAGAACCTAGACCCCCTATGAAGTCCGTTCTTTCACCTAATGCTACGTACTGTTTACTAAGATTGTTTACCTTGTTCTCCTTATTAAAAATAAATGAAGAAGATTTAAATATTTCGTTAATCACTAAGCCACATTTATTGCAAACCTTTTCAAAGCTATTGATAACAATAATTCCTTTGCACTCGGGGCATTCTTCACGTATATCACTTTTAATTTCATTTTGATTAATTCCAATCACTTTTCATATTCTGTTTAGATCTCACATTTCAATCCCGCCTTATTTTGAATTTGTAGAATGGAATTAAGCTTAAATGAAATCCCTTTACTAAATAAAGAAATCCTATTCCATAGAGAAAGAGAGAGAGATAACGAAAAGTAAAATATATGGGATTTAAAATGTTTTATTTAAAGGTATTATGATTAAATTAGAAATAGTTAATTTGCTTCAGATGTGCTTTATGAATTCAAATCAAAAATATGAAAAGTTTTTAAGTATACCGATTAAAAACATCGCATTGCTAGAAGAAATTAAGAGCAAATTATATATGCTTTTTAAAGGAAAAAGGGAAATAATGTACTCAGATATAATAAACCTGATAATACGAGAAGGTAGAATCGGAAACGGATATAATGAGTTACTTTTATGGTGTAATTATAAAATCAGATTAGGAGAAACATTTGTGGAACATTAGAGAATTATAAACTAATGAACTAACCATACTTATTTTTTATTTTGTAAAAAAGTTAAAATATCAAAAAGGAATTATAAATACTTAATTATAATAGTACTAAATTATTTATTTTACTAAATAATAATAAGTTTTTCATCTACACTATTTTTAATTCAAAATACTCATAAAAGCGATTTATTTAGTTATAATTGATTCATTTAGGTAGATTTTTCCATGGTTCGATATACAGCAGATCATAAGGTATATATAAAAATACTCTATTGGGGGATGGCAAACTCAGGAAAAACAACAACCGTAGACACTTTGTATAGATATACAAAAGAAAATGAAAAAGATATTGCTCCAACTGGCAATTTAACAAAAATTTCAATGGCAAGTGGATCAACTTTATATTTTGATAGAGGGATTTTTCAATCTACTAAACAAAAAAGTAGAGGAAAAGTTTTTTATCATGTTTACACTGTGGCGGGGCAAAGAAGGTTTTCTCCATTAAGAAAGAAAATCTTTAAAGGTACAGATGGAGTTATTTTCACTGTTGATTCTCAAACTCATCTATTTGAAGATAATATCGAATCCTTAAAGGAATTGAAGAACATAACGCGAGGGAAATTAATTACGGAAATTCCACTTATTATAATGCTGAATAAACAAGATCTTACAGAAGTTATTGGGGAAGAAGATTTTAAACAAGTATTAAAGGATGAAAAATTATGGTATGAACCTGATGATGAACATTATAGATGGAATCCGATAATTTATAAAACTTGTGCTCTTTATGAAAAAAGAAAAGATGTTTATCGCAGTTTCACTGAATGTGCTAGAAGAACAGGCCTGTATCAAATATATGGAGATGGAGTGGCTCCAATAGGAGATAATTTTAAGGACTTCCGTGAATTTTAAAAAAGTATCACAAAAAAACCTTATTTTTTTCTGTAATTTATGATAAAGATCTATTATAAAACAAAATTTTGTGGAGTCTAATCCCAATAAGATTTGGAGTAATAAAAGGTTGTAAATATTCAATGAAAATAACTAGACAAGGATGATCTGCGTAAAGCAGGGATGATAATTTATAGTTACTTTGAGGATTATAAAAACCTTTACTCCAATAAATATAGAATAGTTGCTTTGAATAAAATATAAATTTAAATCTTCATTTTAATCATTTAATTAATTATAAAATGAAGTGAATAAGAAATCGGACTCTATAATAGAATTAAGGATACCCTCCCCGAACAATTTTCAATATTTCAATTAATGAGCTTATTAGGAATTGATGCATCTGAAGTAAGGAAAGTAAGGAATCTTTTAAAGCAATTTGTCTTGCAGGGTTATATTAAAAGGCTTTCGAAGAATATGTATCAAAAAGTAGTTAAACCCAAAATTGAAAGTTAAGTCTCTACTTTTATTATAAGTTGTGGAAATATGAATTTGATTAATTGTCTGAATGAATCCATTACTCCTTCTCCATTAATAGCGGCAGTTTTTGTCAACGTTATTTGCCTAAACATAGAATAGTAAATTTGTGCTAAAAAATCTGTAGCATGCAATTTACGACTTTCATCGATATCAGATTTATTTAATGATATAACAATTGGTATATTATAAAATTCTGTGCCAAATAGTGTCCTAAGTTCCTCCCATGAGCGTAGATTATGTTCTAGACATTCTTTCTGGGAATCAACGACAAAGATTATTCCATCTACACCATTTAATGTAGCTGGACGAGTACTAGAATAAAAATCTTGTCCAGTTGCCGAATATACTAAAAATTTTAAATCCCAGACAGCTCCTTTAAATTTCAAAATCCCGAAGTCGAAAAATAAAGTTCTCCCTACTGTACTATCAATAGATTTCAATTCATTTACTTTATTAAAACAAGAAAATAGATATTTTACCGACGTAGTTTTTCCTGACATAGCAGGACCATAATAAACTATTTTTACTTGCAACGTTTCATTTTCGAAATCAAATATCATGCTTATTCTAACCCCATAGTGATACTATTTTATCACCCATAAATGATTTTTTTCCATCTTCAATTAAATCTGAAAAGTTTTCACCCCATTCTTTCCTAATAAAAGAAATTATCCTTTCTATTGAAGCATCCTCGTAATCTATTGTTTCTAAGAGAGTTTTACTGCTAATTTTTGTATCAATATCTATATTGTTTATTAAATTCAATCTAGATAATATAAAAAATGCTCTCTTTGATCCTGAATAGAAATTCTGAATTTCTCTTCTAAATATATTTTTTTTTAATTCACTCTTTTCATTCTCAAAATCTAATAAGGTTGACACTAAGTCCTTATCAAGTTGATTTGTATTAATTTTGTCATTTAGAACTCTTTTCATTTTTACTAATGATTTTTCAGTATCTTGAGAGATTTTTCTAAGAATATTTTCCTCAAGAGATAAATCTACCGATTTCAAATCCAGATTATCTAATCCAATCGAAAAGCTGTTTGAAAAGAGAGATATATACAAAATAAAGTCCGATTTTGAATTTACAAACATCTTTAATTTAATAATCTCTTTTTCTTCCTTAGGGATTACCATTCCGATTAACCATGAATCAATATTTCTAAATGTGTTTAAACCTTTAATAGCTACTTCACAAGGGCATCTAATATGAGCCCTTTGATAATTGTAATCTATACTTTCATTTAAAATTAAATCTTCATGTTCATTGGGGGAAATAAAATCAGTATAAAAAACATATTCCTTTCGAAAATGTATAAGTTCCGATAATTCTATCAGGAAATTGTTTATTTCTTCTTTATCATCCCCAAATACAATAACAGGAATTCGATCTAATAAACAATATAAAATTAGTGAAAGGTAATGCTTTTTGAATTTATCTAAGATTTTAAAAAAATTCACTTTCTCACCATCCTCACTTGATTACTAATTCCCCTAGCATCCTTTTAATGTCAAATGTACGAAAATCTTGAATTTCAGATGCTTCTTTAATAAGATTATTAATTCGTTTGGTAAATTGAGGGAATATTAATCTAATGAGGCCTAATTTCTGACGCATCTTACCAATAACTGTGCTAAAGATTGCTTTACCCATTCCCTCAATGAATTGGAATGTATGTTGGCAATCAAGGAGAATACTTTCAGCATGCATCTTTTTGAGTAACCAAGCACATCTATTGGCGGTTTGAAATAATGAATAACTCATTGCTGATATTTTATCTAGCATTTCAGGATTCATATCATAGTTTTTCAAAAATCTGGAAGCTACAAACCCACCTTCAACAGTGACGAAAGCAAATTTCATATCTGGGATAGTTACTGAAATATTGTCAAGAACTTTTGTGAGTTTCATCGAGATTGGTTTGGAAAAACTTAATGAAAAAGGCGACAGCTTAAAATCTACCTCCTCATTTTCTTTTACATTAAAACCCTCTATTATATTTTGAACTTTTTGACTATTAAATTGAATTAATGGAGGCTTAAAATTTTCTCCTGATGTTATTAAGCTTGTTTTAATCTTTCTTAAGCACTCACTTGTTTGGAGGAAAACACCACCTAAATTAATATTAGGTTGCGCCGTAATTGCTATAAAAAATTCATGCTTTTCATCTAAGACACCTTGAGATTCTAAAATTTTGTTCAATGAATTATGTATTGGACTGTTTAAGGGAGCAATCAAAATCTTAGCCTTTTTCCCTTCAATTAATATATATTTTAAATCTTTCGGATGCAAATGAATACCAACGTTAAAAATTGCGCTTGTAGCGGAACTAACATTAAAAATTTCATCCTTAGAAAACCATACTCCCGTTGATTGAATTGGATTTCCATCACGTTGAGTCAACACTGCGTTTTCAACGCCTCTTATTTGTTTTATTTGGTCCAAATAGATTCCTATTTTTTCATTAAGTTGCACTTTATTCACTACGACCTATTTTTGAAGCGATATAATTTTATTTCAAAAGAGATTTTTAAAGTACGAAAATTTAATTAGCTAAACTCGGTTTCAAGCAGAAGAACAAAAAATTTATAATATATTGTTCCTTCTTAATATATTAACCAGTCGCATCTTTACCGGTGTAAGCTTGGATTGCGGTAAATATCCGTTAAATGAAGAGTTTTATCATAGATGCGGTATAAAAAATGTAGTTATAATTTGGTTATTATAACTGAAGAAAGTTTAATTAAGATCCCCATTTAAGTTAAAATTCCAAGAATAAAATATAGTTTTGTGATAAGCTTCAACATATATTAATTCCGGTTGATCCTGCCGGACCCGACTGCTATTTGGGTGAGAATAAGCCATGCGAGTTGAATGGAATACCTAAAATTTCCATAGCAAACTGCTCAGTAACACATGATCAACTTGCCCTATAGAGAAAAATAACCTCGGGAAACTGAGGATAATGTTTCATAGTTGAAAAGGCTTGGAAAAGTTTTTCAATCAAAGGGATAAAAAAAATGGTTTTTATCTGCTGTAGGATAGGATCGTGCTCGATTATGGTTGTTGGTGAGGTAATGGCTCACCAAGCCGATAATCGATAGGGGCCGTGAGAGCGGGAGCCCCGAGATGGGTACTGAGACAACGACCCAGGCCTTACGAGGCGCAGCAGGCGCGAAACCTCCGCAATACACGAAAGTGTGACGGGGTTACCCAAAGTGTTCAATTTTGAACTGTGGTAGGTGAGTAATGTCCCCTACTAGAAAGGAGAGGGCAAGGCTGGTGCCAGCCGCCGCGGTAAAA
>JBHLOF010000096.1:0-15520 GCA_048940805.1 Promethearchaeota archaeon | reverse complement strand
TGAGGTGATTTAGTATTTATAAAAAAATATTAGTTGGTGTTGATGAATCACAGGATGCTATGAATGCTGTGAAGAAAGCATTAGAATTAAAAAAAAGAGATAATAGTGAAGTTGTAGTATTTCATTCTGTTAACCATCATTATTCTGAATATTCGCCCAATTTTTCATTAACGGGAGCTTCAATTTCATTTCTTATTCATGAAGATTATATTAATATTGGTAAAGAAATCCTAAAAAAAGTTGAAGAGCTTTTTACGAATGATGGACAGATAGTTGAAACCAGATTAATTATTGATGTACCTCCTGAGAGCTATATTAAAAATATTACTGAAGAAGAAGACTTTGATCTAATAATTTTAGGATGTAATGGAAAGCATTCAAAATTAAGGCGCACTTTCCTAGGGACAATACCAAATAATGTAATTAATAATACTTCTTGTGATGTATTAATAGTAAGATAAGAAAGTATTAAAAAGTAAAAAACGGTGTTATTCCTCATTTTAATTCGATTTTGTTTTAAGAACTTCCTCTAAATTGGTAAATACTCAAAATGTTGAGGAAGATGTGTGCCATTTTCTTGGTTCTATAGAAGCTATTATTGATTTATTTGAAGTTGCAAATCTTAAACTCTTTATAAAAAATAGTTTAGCAGCTTTTTCCCAAAATTAACGTAAAGTAGATTAATTACAGACAATTTCACTTATTAATGGAACATCTTGATTATGTCCCTGAGTGGGCAAAAACAGCAGTTGTCTATCATATCTATCCTTTAGGCTTTTTTGGAGCTCCTAAGTATAGCAGAGATGAGAATGATAGCTCTGATCGCTTAGCAAAAATTAGAAATTTTTATGATCATTTCAAAAATTTAGGAGTTAATGTGATTCAGTTTGGACCATTATTTGAATCTGTATCACATGGATATGATACAACAGATTACATGAAGATAGACCATCGCTTAGGAAACAATGAGTTATTCAAACAAATTATTACTGAACTACACAGTATGAATATCAGAGTCATAGTTGATGGAGTTTTTAACCACGTTGGTAGAGAATTTGAATCATTTAAAGATATACAACTTTATAGGGAAACTTCTTGGCGAAAACATTGGCATTTCGTTGATTTCTCAAAAGATAGTCCCTATAACGACGGTTTTGATTATAAAAATTGGGAAGGACATTATGGACTTGTTAAATTAAACTTAAGTGAAAAAAATGTGCGAGAATATATTTATTCTGTTTGTAGATATTGGTTAGGAGAAATCGGAATAGATGGTTGGCGTTTAGATGTAGCCTATCTAATAGACTCTGATTTCTGGCGAGAATTTAGACTGATATGTAAAGAAGCTAAACCTGATTGCCTTTTAGTTGGAGAATTGATACATGGACCTTACGATAAATGGGTTGGTCCAGAATCATTAGATGTTGGGACGGGCTACCAAGTTTATAAATCAATTTGGAGTTCAATTAATTCCGATAATATGTATGAGCTTAAAGCGGTTTTAGAGAGATCATTTCATCAAAAATGGGGTTTATTTAGAAATACTACTTTGTTAAATTTTTTAGGAAACCATGATTGCACAAGAATT
The DNA here is from genome assembly GCA_048940805.1 of Promethearchaeota archaeon. Classification (GTDB taxonomy): domain Archaea; phylum Asgardarchaeota; class Lokiarchaeia; order Sigyniarchaeales; family SOKP01; genus Loki-b32. Next base: position 13,932 of record JBHLOF010000096.1, on the reverse strand, counting down.
CGTTCTATTTTAAAAGATGATAGATACCTATTCCCTGCGTTTTTGTTCCTTCTTACTGCTAATGGTATTCCTAAAATTTATTATGGTGATGAAATCGGCCTTAAGGGAATAAAAACAAAACATTCTGATGATGATGTAAGACAACCAATGCCAAGATCTTATGAGGAGTGGCCTTCATTGAGTGATGATCTTTTCACAAATATTCAAAAATTCATAGAGATACGAAAAAATAATCATGCATTAACACACGGTGACCTAACTACTCTCTTTGCAGATAAAAATACTATAGCATATATCAGACGATCGTCAATACAGACACTATTAATAGTTATTAGTACTAATTTTAAGAAAACTGAGAAGCTTATTCCTCTACGGAATCAAAATTTTGATGGTCTTCAATTCGTAGAAATTTTAGAACAAGGAGGAGAAAAACTATATACTGTTAGAAATAATCAACTATATATTTCTGAGTTATATCCTTGTTGGGGTAGAATTTTAGAATTACAGTAACTTGACATCATAATTCCCTATAGAAACGAATGATTTCGATATGGAAGTATAACTTTTACCTTAAATTTTCATAGGATTTTTTTTCATTATTTTCATTAATATGTGTAACAATTTTTGAAAAATGTAAATTTAAATAAAATTTGTGTTATAATTAAACTAATTTTATAAAAATAATTAGATGGTGAATAATGGTTTTTTTTCAAGCATTTGCTATGGCTAATGAGACAATAATTTTTATCGTAATTGCAGTCCTAATGGTGGGTGGTTTTGTATTCTTTCAGAGGAAATTTAATTTAACAAGAAAATCGATAGGATTTAAAATCTCATTACATGTTTTATTATCGACAGCTAATATGAGCGGCCTTACTGCTTTATCTTATATCTTTTTTTATAATCCAATCTATAGAATGATATTTGTTATGGCTGCCTTTTCTTACGTTCTCTATGTGATCTACTATTTAATTAAAACTATGTTGAAACAAGAATTGAAAATTTCAAAATTATTAAAAGATAGTTCAGATGCGTCTATAAACGTTTCAAATATAGCTACTGAATTAGCTGCGAGTGCTAGTGAAGTAAATGCTGCTTCAGAAGAAATCGCAAGCTCTACTCAAATTATAGCACAAGAAGCTCAAGAAGCTATAAATGCTACTAATAACATAAGAAATGTTATTGGGTTGGTTACCAATATTGCAGATCAAACAAATTTATTAGCGTTAAATGCTAGTATTGAGGCAGGCAGAGCGGGTGAACAAGGAAGAGGTTTTGCTGTTGTTGCAGATGAGGTTCGAAAATTAGCAGAAGCATCAAAAATAACTGTTCTTGAAACAAATGAAGATATCATCGATGTAGTGAATAAAATTAATTTAACATTCAGTTCCATGGAAGGAATAAGCGCATCAGCGGAACAACAAACAGCTTCTATGGAAGAAATTTCTGCCACAGCAAATAAACTTGGCAATCTGGCTGAAGATTTAAAAAATAAATTAACAGATAATTCCATGAAATAAAAGGGATTTATAATTAATTTCAAATCTTAAAATCTCAATTCTTCCTATGTCAAGATTTATAAATAGATTTTATTATATAATATCTTGTAGAAACCGCTTCCTTAACAATTATTAAATATAGGGTTGAGTAAAACTGGGAGTATTTGAACAGGAAGACTTAGAGTTTGCATTCAAGATATGTGTTTTTGGTGATAATGCAGTCGGAAAGACGTCTTTAGTGGATCGATATCTTACTGACGAATTTCACGAAAACATTCAAGCAACTCTCGGGGCATCAATTCACATTAAATTCATTGAGGTAAAGAATGGAAAAGTAACACTTCAAATCTGGGATTTTGGAGGTCATAAAAATTTTATGTTCCTTATTCCCTCCTATGCTCGAGGATCCTCTGGAGCAGTTTTTATGTTTGATCTTACAAATTTAAAGAGCTTAGAAAATTTATATGGGTGGTTAATAGAATTCAAGAAAATATCAGGAAACATTCCCCTTATTTTAGTCGGGAATAAATTAGATCTTATACAAAAAAGGGTATGTACTAAAGAAGAAGCACTAATCTTAATGACTACATATAAATTCTTCGATTATATAGAAACTTCTGCAAAAACTGGAGAGAATATACAATCAGTATTTAGATTATTATTATTGGAAATCTTCAGGACAACAGGACGTAGTCATATAGAGTTGGTTTAGAATTGATGTAAATGAACTATTAAAGAAGTTTTTTTGAATTAAAAGACTTTGCGAATAAACTTTTTAAAAGGAAGTTTCTCCCCTATAATATTTTACTTACGAAAATCTCCATGTTCGATAATCAAAGATTCAAAGATCGGTCTACGATAATTATATATAGGTACATTATTTCCATTTACTCAGGAAAAAGGAAGTATTTTTAGGCAATTAGGAGTTGAGGTATTTTGATAAATGTTAATTTAAACTATCATGAAATTTTGGAAGAAGATTTAATAATAGACATGGAATGGTTGAAAGAGGAATACGAACTTCTTTTCAATTCGAAAAAGAAAAAGTTTACACAGGCAGATAAGAATATCGCGAATGATCTTCTAAATTACATTTTAGAAAATACCGATGTGCAAGATAGTTACACATTACTTAATATCATGGAAGAAACTACAAGTGATATTGAGAAAACATACCCTAAATTATTTGATTGAGATTGTTTCTTCTATTTAGATTTTCTTAGATATCAGTCATTCAAATTTGGTTAAAAAGTGTGGAGAAAAAAAGGGTAAAGTATTATATTATTTGACTATTAAAACATCACATATTACATTATTCATAACTTCCGTTGGGATTGAACCCAATATTCTACGTTTTATTATTCCATGTTTACCGTTATAACCCAAAACAACGAGATTTATACTTTCTTTTTCAACGGTGTTTTTAATATAAGCTTCTGCCTTTTGATCAGTTATTAATCTTGTTTCAAGTGAAAGATTGGCTTCATCAAATAACTTTTGTACTTCAGAGAATACATTTTCGCTATGTTCCTCAAGATCTTTGGCTTCTGAATCTGATCCCTGATGTAATGTAGAGTGAAATGCGATGATTTTACATTCAGAATCCTTTTCAATTTCAATAACACGCAGAGCAGCTTTCATTGACCCTTCTGACTCATCTATTCCAATTAGTACCTTATCAATAATAGGTTTTACACCTCAAATTTTTTACTACTACTTTCTAGATTTAAAAATAAGACTAGTACATAAAGATAATTATAAAAAATTATAAATTTTTTTTAGTTAATGCTCACCTTTCCAGTTTTAATGCTTATAAAAGATTATAAATTAAAGAAAGCAAATTTAAATGATAATAGTTTTTAATTTTCAATAATAAGACGCTGGAGATAATAATACATGTATAAGAAAATCCTATTAGCAACAGATGGGTCAAAGCATATCAATCGGGCAGCTTCATTAATAATTGGCTTTTATCAAAAGTGGAAAAGTGAAATATTTATATTTCATTCAATTAAGCATATGTTAGAAAAAGTATCTCCCCCTTCTCATGGATGGAATGTTCCTTATGCTTCTAATGTTTATTTTAGCGGAACAGCAACAGCTGGACCTGTATTAATAAAGGGAGAAGAATATCCAGATATTAAAAGACTGAGTGAAATCGAAGTTCAACAAGTTGGTGAATCTATTTTAGAGGAAAAAAAAGCGATATTTGATGAACTGCAGATTCCAGTCAAAGTCCGTCTCATTACAAAAGAATATCCCGAGGATTATATTCAAAGAATTGTGAAGAAGAAAAAATTCGATCTTGTTGTAGTAGGAATTAAAGGAGTTCACTCTAAAATTAGTCAGGTTTTTCTTGGCTCCGTAGCCGAAAATGTGGTGAAAAATGCTGTATGCGATGTTCTCGTAATTCGGTAATAATTTAAAAATCTCTTTTTTTAAAGTAATTAATATTTATATCTTGGAAGCAAGAATCAATTGATTCAATTTGTTCTAACTCGCTTAAAGAGACTCTCCGAATATCATTAAAATCTTTAGCAGCCCATAATAATTTAAGGAATCTTTGATGATGGTGATGAAATCTTTGATTAGCATAATCTTTGGCTTGTTCAGTATAAAGGAGAAAGGGCCAATCACTTCCCTGCATCAACATCAATTCTCGTGCCATTTGTTTTAAGATCCTAGATTGCCACTCATTTAGAGATGGATTACTTTCCAAAATATCTTCAAATTGTCTTATAGTGCCATTTATATAGGGCCATATCCACCCATGATCAGGATTCTTCCATACTCTGAAATCACCACCTTCTCCCCAACTACTTTCTTTCATTCTTATAGTTGAAAAATTCTCCCTATATTGAGAATTGTATTCAGAAATAGTAATCAATTCAATTTCTTCTTGGTTTTTAATCCGATTAAATACTAATTTTAACCATGTTATACCTTCTGCAAACCAATGCCCAAACAATTCGAAATCAAAGGGTGCTATTATTATTCCCTTCCCTTTAAAATTATCAGTATTATCAATTAATTCTTCTCTTAAAAGTGTGAGAAAATGCAATACATCTGAATCCACTGTGTGTTTTGCTTTATCGATGTCATATAATTCCTTTTCATTCGATCCTAATGATTTATCAGTAATTCGATGATAATGTAATCCTGATTCATGATCTTTTACATGGAATTCTCTATAAAAAGCATTTCCAGGGTAACCGATCTCTGCATCCCACACTTGTCTACTAATATTTTTGTTTCTCCCATAAACCGAAGTTCCTGATTCTAGTCTGTAGCCATAATTTGTATTTACTCCAATCTCATTTTTCTGTTCTATTATTTCCGAATTGAGAATTCCATGAGAATCAACAAAAAAGTATTCAATTCCAGAATTATTCAACCAATAATCAATACTTTCTCGAACCTTATTATTCTTAAATTGTTTTGGTCGATAAGCACATTCTGGGAGCCAGATTCCTTTTGGTTCTTGGTTAAAGTATTTTTTATGTGTATCGACAGCTAACTCTATTTGAGAAAAGATACCAGAATCACTTTCATAAAGAGGTAAGAAGCCATGTGTTGCTCCGCAAGTAATTAATTCAATTACATGTTCGTCTTGAAGCCACTTAAAGCTGCCTAGAAGATCTCTGTAATAATTATGATAATATGAATTTAAAACATGCTCAAAATTCCTCAAGTGAAATTCTGCGATTCTTTTTCGCACGGGATGATTATGAAACCTTTCAATATCTTTTCTAGCCCTTATGATTAAACTATCCATATATTCCGAAAAACGCTGTTTTATATATTCATCAGCTAACTGCTCAGCTAATACAGGTGTTATATTTATTGTGACTGCCGATTTTAAGCCTTCTCCTTTTAATTCCCTTAAAGCATTTAACATTGGTATATATGTCTCATTCATGGCTTCCATAAGCCATTCTTCGCCAGCAGGCCAAACCCCTGATTTTTTACACCATGGTATATGACCATGTAATATTAAGCCTAAATAACCTAACCTCATCATAGGCTACCAAGGGAGAAAAGTAAGCCAAGAGAAAATAGTAAATATGAACACTAAGATTAAGATACTGATAACTAGATCAATGATACCCAATATCAAACCTACAACAGCCATTGTATTATTTTCATCTTTACTTATCCCAATCCCACCCAATACCATGGCTAATATCCCTACAAGGATCCCAATAAAAATAAAAGAAGCAATTAACCCCACTACACCACAAATTAAAGCTACAGCTCCATACAAATTTTTACCACCTGAAGATATAGTTTTTTTTACCGGTTCTATTTGTTGGGGGGGTGGTTGAACTTGTGTGGTAGGTTGTGGTTGAGGAACATGCGATTCTTTCAAATCCTTTCCACAGTTTGGGCATATCTTCCAAGCATCTTCGACTTCAGCACCACAATTATAACAATACGGTGACATTTTATTTCTCTCTCATTTGAGGGCATTATAGATAATTTTGATATTACTATTATTATGACTTTTCACTATATAAATGTTTAACGATTTGAACCAACTTCAAGAGCTTCATTTCTAATTTGAGAATCACTACTAACCTTACAATTAGGAGCAACTACAGCCTTTTCTAAAACAACATTATCACCAATTTCACAGTCATTACAAATTATGCTTTCGGTGATAATACAACCTGCTCCTACCTTGATATTATCCCATAAGACACTTTTTTCAATCATGGTATCCTCACCTATAACTACATTGTTCCCAATTGAAGTAAGTTCTTTAATTTTAACACGGTTTTCTAATTGAACAAATTCTCCGAAACACGTTGGTTTATCAATTATAATATTCTGACCAGAATTGATTACACCCATAATATATATTCCATCATATTCTACACCATTCGGTAAAATAGGCCATGCATATTTCCTAAGTAGATCCCAGTTTGCCCATAAATATGTAGTAGAGTTTCCCGCATCCAACCAATAATAATTTTTAACAAATCCATAAAGATTATATTTATTTTCAAGAAGATATGGAAAGACTTCACCTCCAAAATCCATAAGATTTGTTTCATGAAGAACATTTTTGATCTCTTTCTTAAAACAATAGATCCCGGTATTAATTATATTTGTATGAAGAAAGAGATCTGCCCTTTGTGACATGCTACTTACATATAACTCCATGGGTGCTGGTTTTTCTAAAAAAAGATAAATTTTACGGTTTTTATCTAGAAGAACTACGCCATATTGCGAAATATGGCTCTCAACAGTTTTCATTGAAATCGTGGCTATACCATCCTTTTCTGAGTGAAAAGCCAGAAAATCCTTCATTGGGAGATTAGTCACCAAATCTCCCATCGATACCACAACATTATTAGAATCTATATAATCTGTTAACAGCCTATATGCATCCGCTGTGCCTTTACTGTCTTGAACTTCACATTCCAGTTCTACATCGCCCAATTTGTCTGAAGTCCATTCTCTTTCTAAATAATCTTTTAAATTTTCTCCCTTATAGGCTAACGCAACAATAATATGTTTAATGTCTGCATATACTAAATGTGCTATTGCATAATCAATCATAGGTACATTAGTTACCTTCACTAATGGTTTTGGAATAATAGAAGTTAAAGGCATCAAACGCTTACCTTTTCCACCAGCGAGGATAATCGCAGACCAATCTCTCAAAATGATTCTCTTAAAAATATATTCATAAAATAATTATAATTTTTTCGATTTAAATGTAATTTTCATTGAAATTTAAAGCTTATTAAATAAAATGAAAAGAAGAGGCTACTTGTATGTTAGGAGAATTTTTATCTGCTTTATTAAAAACTTGAGTATATTAATTAATTAAGATACTTAACTAATGATTCTCTAATTTCAGCAGCAGCTAGATGGGGTAATTTTCTAGCCACTCGCATGTCATCAGCCATTTCAGCACCTCCAATAGTCTCATGGGGGATTATATCAGCAAATAAATGGAAGTTTGCATCGTAACCGAATGGACAAGAATTAAATAGTATGTTGCGGTTTTTATCAATACCCAAATCATCTAAAGCTTGAAATATAATCTTCAGAGAATAAGCAAGATCTTCAATTTGATTCACTTTTAGCTGTGAAAATCTTCTTAAATGTTCCGTTGGATGAAATCGGATGTGATAATTTCTTACAGGACTTCCTGTGTTGTAAAATGTCCAGAATTCAGTATTTAATATGATCCGATCAGTTCCTCCATGCGTAGTTTGACAGAGATGACAATTATCTCCCATCTCTTTAAATGCTTCAAGATACCCTTCTAATCTGCTTCCATGACCATCCATATTTAAATCAATATACGTTTGACTATGAAGTCTCGGTTGAGAACCACCAACTTTTCTACCAATATTAAAAAAAGGCATACATGGAATATCATAATAATCCCTGTTAATGGCTTCTTCAACACAATAGAGTATTGTTGCTTTCATTGACAGGAAAATCCCAACCAACACTTCGGTTGGAATTAATTTAAAACACATAGAAGGGTAAAAATCTCTTGAGATAGTAACCAGGTTTATACCTTTAGAAAGTTTTAATTTGGAGGGTAACTTCTCTTCAATTTCTCGTTCAACTTCAGGATGTACAATCCGTGCCATTGAGGGGTATCTATTAATTAATGTGACAGCTTTACGTGTTTCGGGAATTTTTTCTATTTGGTGTGGAGTTTCTAAAAAGGGATTATCTCTCCTCATCTCATCTTGACAAATTATTATGGTATATCCATCACCAAGAGCCCTTCCCCAAACATCAAATACTCTTTTCCCTTCTGTTATTGAAGAAAACACATCCCGATGTTTTTTCATTGCCTTCTTTGAACAATCATAGAATTCTTTTTCCTCTTCCTTTGTTTTAAATCCTTTTGGTCTTGTACCTCGTATCGGGGATATATATGAATAATGACCATAATACCTTGGTCTTTCTTTTCGAAGACCAAAATCTTCAGAAGTAATCTTCACTGTTGATAAAGGATCCCATCGTTTAATAGGTAAATCAAAAGTTGTTTTTCCCCTCCAATTTTCTTTATTAATAATCCCCCATTCCATGAATTTGGTTTTATGGGTATTATTTTTATCTTTCTTTGAATTAGGAATAAAAATTACCTCAAATTTTGATATTTAATTTAATGCCTTAGAATTTAATACTATACTCTTATTTATTTGTTACTGATAAAATAAACAGTGTAGTTATAGAAATAACAAAAAAAAAGAGAAAATGAGGATCCCTTCTAATCTAAAAATCCATTAGAAAATTTAGTACTCAAGTCTTTTAACTATTTTATAAGTTTTGAACTCCCGAACAGGTTCATTATTTTCATCCATTTTTTCGATAGGTACTCGTACAAAGTTCTTATCGTCTAGCTTTTCGATTTCTACTTCTTTATATTTTATCATTTCGTTTGCTCTTCTTAATTCTTTAATCAAAAATTCGCGAACTGCACATCGGATAAGTTCAGATCTAGACGGGTAGAGCCCATTCTCCCCAATTAACCTCTCAATACTCTCAAGATAAGATTCTGGAATATTAACTGTGACTATTTTCAAATAAATTCTCCTCATTCAAAATTAAAATTCGGCAAATTGTCTAAAATATTTTTAAAAACAATCGCCTTTAACCACTAATTTTTTTATATGATATTTTATGATATGATGATATATAAACATTTTTTTTTATCGGATTAATATATTTAAAGCAAGACTATTTTGTCATGGTTTTCCAATTCCAAAATGTTTATTAATACATTAATTTTTAAAATGTTGCTATACACCTTAAATTTAAAGACATTTTCATAGTTTTATTATTATATATATTTGGTTAAAAAATATTCAAATTATTCAAATTTAAATCAAAAAGTTTTAAGAAAAATTTCATAGAAAAATAAAAATATTTTATTTATTTAAATAATCTTAAACAAATTTTCAATTCAAATAAGCAATTATCTATCCAAATATTACTTTTAATAAGGATTTAGTCAAAATTTCAATATCCTTCTTTTTAATAAATGTTCTTACTTAATATTCCTCATCCAAATCCACAATATTGATAAAATCAGTGCGTCCCATAGCCATCCTTTTAATATTTTCTATAACTTCATCCCATCTTAATAAATCACTAAAAGGAGAATAACCTCGATGAGGTGAGAGTATAATATTATTAAGCTTGTGAAAGGGGAAGTGAAAGGGATATCTCCTTCCTTCTTTGTTACTTTCAGGTTTATAATCATACCACACATCGATAGCGGCTCCGGCAATCAAATTTTCTTTGAGAGAGAAATAAAGGCTTTCTTCATCAATAATATCACCCCGAGCGACGTTAACCACTAACCCATCCTTCCCTAATAATTCTAGCTCTCTCTTTTTTATTATTCCTTTTGTTAGGGAGGTTAAGGGCAGGGCAACAAAAAGGATATCAATAGATTTTAGAAACTCATGAATCTGGGCTAACTCAAACCTCTCTGCTTTGCTAGGTAAAGCTACTGTTTGTTTATCCCAATGTTTTCTTAAAATTGCAAACTCAATATCAAATCCTTTTAGAAATCGGTGGATTTTCTGGTTTATTGCTCCATATCCCAGAAATCCAACTTTTTTAAATCGTAGAGGAATGGAAACGGCATCCTCATCACCGGTTCTCCATTTTCCTTCTTCCATCCATTGGTGATGAGGAATAATTTTATTCATCAGTGTCAATAAAAGAGCAACAGCGTGTTGAGCCACAAAATAGGAATTTCCATGTCCATTTATTAACATTACCTTTCTCTTTGTATTTTCTTTTCTGAAGAACTCTATTAAATGTTGTATACCTGCCCCAGGATTTATAAATAATTCCATCTTTAAAGCTTGAGTAAATAATTTTTCTGTTGGACGCCACCCGACTAAAATTTCAGCATCTTTAACAAAATCTGCAAAATTATTTTGAGATGGGCTAGTGAGAAAATCAAGTCTAATATTCTCATAAGGTTTTAATTTGTCTAAAAAATACTCTTTAACTGGTTCAGGTATATTTGAAACAAAGCATACTTTAATATGATTGTTTTGCTTATTTTCGGAGTTGTTTGCTATTTTCATAATTGTATTTTTAAAGTAGTAATATATTATATTTATAAATATTAATTAATCAAAATTATTGACAATTTAAAGGGATAGAAATTGTCAGAACAGAAATTATTTCAAGTTTTCGTGAATAAGTTAGAATTCGATCCAACTGAGTTTTTAGTATCAAGTGATGAGCATGAACTTACTAATTTTCAAAAACAAATGATTGATAGCGCAACGGCTATTCTAAAAGATAACATCGTTGGAAGTGTAAAATCTTTTGGGGGAAACATCAAGGTAAATGAGGAAAAATTCAAAGAACTTGAAAATCGAGCAGTTAAAGAATTAGAAGATGAGCAATATGATGACATTAAGAAAGAACTAAAGACCTACGTTAAGAAATTACGCGAGTTAATAGAAAAAACTTGTGTAGCCATAATTCCCGTAAAAGAAATGCCTTGGGTTGATGTTTTGTTTCGAACCGTTCCTCGTATCGTTTTTGATAAGAAAATTGAGTTTTTGGATAATGCAATTGCCTACTACGGCGAAATAAACTGTGTGATTTCAAGACCGACGATTTTTGGGAAAATGGGTGGTGAAAAGCCATTATTTGCCCCAGTCATGGGTATGATTGATTTAGGAGGTTACAAACTTGATGAAAGCCAAAAAGGGCCCAAATCGCAGATCTATTCATATGTTAGTGCAATTATAAATTCGTTTGATTCTACAATGACAAGAAATCACCTGGCAAAATATCATGAAGGATATCAAAGACATGGGGACCCCATTTGTGATTTTCTAATGAAAGACAATGAACTTGTAAATTCATTAGAAAGAGTTACTTCCAGTATTGAATCAAAACGAATATCCTCGGAAATAGCTGTTTTAAGTATGGCTGTTCCGCATCCAACAGATAAAACTACATTAGTAGTAGTTGTTGATGAGGGTAAAAACTCTAATCAATTTTCCATATGTTTTGAAGCCCTTTTAAGATTTTCCGCCGAATGTTGTAGTGTTCCTAGTCAACCACAAGTAGCTCCTACCCCTACGACGCCCCAACAAACCGGTGGAGTAAGAACAGCAGGAGGACAAGAACTAAAAGTTTGGACCGCTGAGGAACTAACTTCTGAGGCTCAAAAACGTATGGAATCTCAACCTAGTATGCCTGAATGGACCGAGGAAGAATTAAATAAGTTTGCGACAGAACGTGGAACTGGTTTACCAGAAGGCATGGAAGTTTGGACGGAAGAGGATTTACAAGATTTGGCAAAAAAACGACAAGGTGGTTTAGATATCCCTGAATGGGAACCAGATAAAGACATGAATGAATGTACTAAATGTGGTTACGCTTTAAGACCAGGTTGGACTAAATGCCCTATTTGTGAAACTCCTGTGGGTGCAAAGGTTGAACCTATACCTGAACAAGAATCAATCCCGGAAGAAGAAGAGGAAGTAGAAGAGGAATCAAAAGACCAAGATACTGAAGTCTCAGAAGAAACACCAACAGATGATACATTGGAGAAAATTCAGGAAGATAAGAAAGATTAATTATAATCCTTATCAAGTTTTATAATGTTATCTAAATTCATTTATAAATAACAATGAGATATCGAGCTTTTATTAACTAAACCGAAAACTTTAAATGTATACAAAGTGGCATGATTCCAAACTTTTTTTAAGCAAATTTTATTTTCAAACTTATAGGAAATAAGAGTTTCGGAAATTTAATTGTTACATAACATATTTTTATTTAAAGGTAAAGAACTTCAAGATCTAGAAGATCTTAATATTTATTGTTATCCAAAAGAGATTATCAATATAGATAACAAAATTCTTGTAAATAAAATTATAAAAGGTCATGATCAAGGAAACTCTGATGAAATTCCTTCCTCAAAAATTAGGTTGGTACCTTGTAAGAACTCAACCCATTATACCATTGATAAACCAGTGGCTCAATATGTAAATGGACTTAATTTATATACTACCTGTATTGATGAGAACAATATAATTGGCTTGGTTTTTGAGAATGATGATAATCCTTACGATTATAAAGAAATTTTTGAGGAATTACTGACAGAATTACTTAATAAGGATTCCAGTTATTTCTTCGATGATGATACTGAAATCGATAATTTTCTTATTTCAATGTTTATTGATATTCGAAGATATGGAGATGAAGTAGTAGATAAACCTTCAGAAATAGAATATTACTTCCAAAGAGAATCTTTTTTCAAAGTTTTTTTGTTTGGGGTTGATGAAGTAGGGAAATCGAGTTTTGTTCGAAGGTTGAAGACAGGAGAGTTTAATGATAATTATTTCACACCTACAAGAAAATTTGATATACAATATATTCAAGCAGAAGAAGGTGGACTATTAGCATTCTGGGATATGCCTGGACAACAATTGTTTCGAAAAAAGTGGCTAATCGGTCTTCAAGATTCTAATATCATAGTGTATATGGTAGATATTGCCAATCAGCGTAGATTTGAAGAATCTAAGAAAGAACTCTGGAAGATATTGAGAAATAATGAATTGATTGGAATACCCTTATTAATATTAGGCAATAAGATTGATCTAATAATGCAACGTGATAGTATTAATAATTCTCAACTCGAGACCTTAAGAAGAGAGGTAATAACTTATTTTGATCTTGATAGAATTAGGGATAGAGATTGGAAATTCATCTTTACTTCTGTTAAAACCAATTTTAACATTAAAACAACAATTCGAATAATCTTTGATTTGTTAATGAGTTGAGTATAAATCAACAATTCTACTATCAAGAAATATCTTTAAACCTTCATAATTTTAAAGCTTGTACTATTCAAACATTAAATTTAAATACCTAGCTATTTAAATTTCTATTATATGAACTAACATCTTCTTTAAAAACTTTTAACACTATTAAATTAGGGAGATATTATGGAGAAAAGATTGAAGAAAGAACTACAGATAAACATCGATGAAAAAAGAGGGCAATTATTTTTTGGTGATAAAAAGAAGGATATAAAACTCTTAATGCTAAGACCAATTGATTTGATTGAATTCTCTGAATTTGCAGGAACAAATGCGGATGATATACTTATTTGGGTAGGAAAAACAACGGGAAGAGAATTTATAGATAAATTCTTCTATAGCAAAGATTGGAGTAGTGAAACTATGGATATTAAAAAAGAAGTACTACTAGGTTCATTGGAAGCGTTAGGACTGATGGGATTTGGAAATTTGATTGGTAGGTTTAAAAAAGATCATATCATTATCGATGTAGAAGATTCGCTTGCCTGTGAAGAACGTGATAATATTATGGCTAAAAATCTTTGTTTACTGTACCAAGGAATTTTCAACGGTTTATTTGATGTATTACAAATGGATGTTACAGGTGA